>DASPWJ010000076.1:0-15531 GCA_035621895.1 Burkholderiaceae bacterium
TGCGTGTCCACAATGCAAACGCTCGACAGTTCCAATGACACGTCGATTCCGGCATAATGTTCCATGGCTGTCCTCCGTTCCTAGATGCTTGGGGCCGACTCAACGTCGTGACCCCGTTTCATCATCTATCGGGGGACAGCCGCATCAATTGCTCGCTCCGAGCAGGGCCCATTACGGCATCTAATCCCGACCCGTGTCCGCTAGCCGACCGCAGGCCAGCTTGAATGCTGGGTCGCCGTGCCAGCACGGATCGGATCGTTGATTAACGAAACCGTAAATGGACACCGGATAATTAATAGGTAGTTGGACACCGACGAGGCACGCATGTTCCGGGTCCTCAATTGGTTGACGCGATTGGCAAAGGCTTGGCAGTTTGGCCGCAAGGGCCATCTGCTTGCTGTCGCGCTCAACAATATAACGCAAGGCGTGGTGATGTACGATACAAGGGGCCGCCTCGTCGTTTGCAACGATCAATATCTGACCATGTACGGTCTATCTCCGGACCTGGTAAAACCCGGCGCTGCGCTCATCGATATCATCCGTCATCGAGTTGAAACCGGCAGTCTTCACCGCGATCCGGTGCAGTACTACACCGAACTCATGGACGCCATCGCCACTGGAAAGGCTGTAAGCTTCGTAACCGAGGCACCGAACGGGCGTGCGATTTCAGTCGTCAATCAGGCAATACGTGGCGGCGCCTATTGGGTTGGGACACATGACGACATCACCGAGCGCCGTTCGGCGGAGCGAAAGAGTGCTTTGCTGAGCGAGCAGGAAGCGCGCCGCTCCGTCGTGGAGGAGGCCATCACCTGGTTCCGCGAAAGCGTGGAGGGGGTGTCTAAGACCGTCGCCGACAGCGTTGCGGCGATGCAGTCGACCGCCACCTCGCTGTCGGCAACATCGAATGAGACTACGGCGCATACCGCAGGCGCAGTTCATACGTCCAACGAAGCGTTCGGCAGCGTCAAGATGGCCGCTGCCGCGGCAGATGAATTGTCCAAGTCGATCGCCGAGATCAACCGCCAGCTTGCCCGCGCAACGGAGGTGGTGAGCGCCGTTGCAATCGAGGCGCAATCGACCAACGAAGATATCGCCGGCCTCGCGTTAGCCGCACAAAAGATCGACGATGTCATCAAGCTCATTCAAAACGTGGCTGGACAGACGAATTTGCTTGCTCTCAATGCTGCGATTGAGGCGGCGCGTGCGGGAGCGACAGGCAAGGGCTTCGCGGTCGTCGCCTCCGAGGTCAAAGCGCTGGCCGTGCAGACTGCCAAGGCAGCCGACAACATCGCCGCCCAAATTGCGGCGGTGCAATCCTCGACTCAGAGCGCGGTTGGCGCCATCGGTAATATTGCCGGCCGCATCCAAGAGGTCCGGCAATTCACTGCCGCTATCGCGACGTCGGTCGAACAGCAGCATGCGGCGACGCAGGAGATTTCCAGCAGCGTCGAAGCGGCGGCGTCGGTCGCGAAATCGGTCGTTTCGGTCCTGCAGCGTGTTTCCCGCGCCACTGCAGACATGCACAGCTCGGCGGACACGGTCTTAACGGCCTCGCTTGCCGTCGAGAAGGCTGCGGACAGCCTACGCGGCAGCGTCGACGGCTTTCTCCGTAAGGTCACCATTTAGCGCGCAGGTGCGGTCGCCCTTTAGGCCGCGCGCGCGGCGAAAGACCGCCCGATTTGCCGTCGCGCCGTCCGCGATCGCCCAAGAGTGTTGTATGCCTCTTGGCTACATTGGCTTCATGGATGGTTGCGTTCCCACGCTCAATGCGGCGCAGCATCCAGTCCGTGATGCGATCGACGCAATCTCCGATGCCGATTGAAATCCGCACCAATTGATTAGTAATACCAAGGGTGCTGCGCACTTCGCGTGGCGTCGAGGCATCAGTGATCCCTGGCGGTGCAAACATCAGATTGCTCGGTCTCGCGTGATATGGTTGTGCGCTGCAAAAATTGGTGCGGGTTAAAGATATTTCAAGATTCCAAGAGCAAGCTCCTGGCTTTATGCTCGACTTGGATTCTGGAAGGCGTAATCTTCTTCGACATGGCAACGTTGCGTAAGCGTAGACGCCGGACTGCGTGGCACGATTTGAAACAGGACCACTGGCTTGCCCAGGCTGCCCTTGGCTTATGTTTGGTCGCATTAGCTTTTTGGTTGGTGGTTCTGCACCGAGGTTATGAAGTTGCCTCCTAAGCAATTGCTACGCGGACGGCAAGGAAGTCAAAGCGGGCACCCGAGGCTCGTTCCGCTAGTGGTCGCCGCGTGGATGATACTCCTTGCCGTATCCTTCCTCGGATCGATAGCTGCCAGGATTGTCTGGGCTAATGAAAATGAAGAAAACGCGGGCGCAAGGTTGGGCCGCGCTCGGATCCAGCGCATCTGACATCTGATGTCCGTTGCCGCCCACAGTTGAATTTCGGAGCAAACTGCCACGCTTAAACCGAACGCCTGCCCTCGGGCTGTGGCCTTCTGCCAGAAGGCTTTACGGTGTTGACCCGCAAGCGACAGCGTTGATAGCGAGGAGTGCGCTCTGTCACGTAAATCAAGAACAGCAGGTTTCGCATGAGTCGACCTAATTTTAATCCACCTCGATGTTAAAAAACTGCGCGCACAGGGCAGTAGCGACTATCATAACACTGAGAACAACAACGGTCATGGTTCAGGAAACCCGGCTGAACAAAGGCGCTAAATAAACTGCACACCCATCATGGGTTCCTTCCGCCAGACCACGCGGCAGGTGCGGCGTGACCGGTCAAGATCAAAGACAAGATCAAAGGTCTCGGGGACTGGACTGTGAACTTCTATCTTGGCCCCTGCTGCCGAAAGATCGCGAACGATACACTTAATGGCACTGCCAGTGGGCCTCAGAATCTTGGCACCTTTTAGTGTTTTTATTCGCGGTGATAATCGGCGATCTCTCACCGATTTCCTACGATCATCTATTGCGCTTTCGTCAATTGGGGCCGCGTTTCTTGGTGTTCCCATTTGCAATCTCCAGCAAGACCCTCACGATAGGCTACATGGGCACCCTTACCAAAAATTGAAAAAGGTCCTGCCTCACTCGCGCGGGCGTCCTTGATGTAGAGCAGCGTTTCCTCCCGTTGGGCACCTCCTGGACCTCGCGGGGAAGCGTGCAGCAATGGTCCTCCCCCATCGCGATCCTTAATATTGGCCGGATGTGGTTCCAACATGAGACCGCCTCCGTCAATATCAACGAGGGCATGACGCTTGCGCCCCTTGATCTTCGTGCCAGGATCATAACCGCGCCGTCCGCCGGCCTCGCGCTCGACCCGTTCGCGATCGAGCATGACCAGCATGTGATTGATCTTCTTGAACACGCAAGCATCGCGCCAGGCCGTGAACCAGCGGTAGACCGTGCTCCACGGCGGCAGGTCCTTCGGCAACTGGCGGGCCGCAGAACACCCGCCAGCTCGCCGCCGCGGTCCTAAAGGCCAAGGGCTTGATCCTGGCGATAAGGTGCTCGCCAAGGCCATCTCGCACCGACTGATCCATGCCCTGCGGATTTAGGCGCATAATGGCAAGCTGATTGGCGTCGGGCGGCAGAAGGTGGCCGTGGTCTGGCGGTTGCCTGATAGGCTTGTGTGAAGCAAAGCGCAATGGGCGCTATTTTTAGAACCCAAAAAGATGATGCAAGACGGCCTCGGCCGTTACTTCAGCGGCGTGGGTCCATCTGCCGTCCAAGTACAAAAAATCGAACGACAGCAATGCAGCGAGGACTATGAGGTTAATTCGCCACATAGCCGTTTGTATAAGGTTGTTGGCTTAAGAAAATCTTAAACTATTCCACCAGCGATTCTTGATGATGCCTCTGCCAATACCCGCTGAAATCGACGCCCGGCTTTGCGTGCATCGCCAATCCCGCAAGGTCCGTCACCTGTGAGCCGTTCGGCTCTCGGCGGATGTCCCATCTGCCCTGACGATTTTTAAACGATACAAGCCGGTTCAAATTTCTTCTGAAGGTTTTTTGCGATCGGTCCTCACCCACTGCGTATCCATCCTGCCGGACATGAGGTCACGATAAAGACCCAGCTTTCTGAATGCGTACATCGGAATGGACAGGACTGCTCGCCCCGGTAAGACGTCGCGTCCGCAGTGAAGCCAGGCCAGGATAGTCGCGAACAGCAGTGCCACAAAACTCGCCAAACTGATGGCCGCCGGCACGAGAGATAAATGCAGGAGCGCCGCCAACAGTGTTGCTAACAGCAGACTGCCGACCAGCATCGCTAAGAGCGACAGCGGTGGCACAGACAAGTCGAGGGCCAACGCCAAAAGGGCCGCATCCCGCCGCGTTACGGCTCGCCAGAGCAGCCGCGGCGCTTCAGTCACAATCGTATAGATATGACCTTGCTCCCATCGGCTGCGTTGAGCCTTGGCGCCGGTGTCCGACGCGGCAAACTCACTCATCACGCGAGTGGATGGACAAAATACCGGCGGGTGACCTGCCATGGCCAAGTCAAGCCCGAGCTTCAGGTCCTCGACAATCGATCCGTGCGCCAGGTCGGCTGAATGAATCAGCTCCCAAGGGATAGCCGTACCGGTGCCCATCAACTGGCAAGGCATGCCAAGCGCGCTAAGGCCAAGCGGGCGCAGCCAATTCTTAGCGCGCCAGGCAAATTCGGCGACTTGGTAGTTGATCGGCGATCCCGCTGGTGCGGTCATCAAGTAAGGCACCTGAACGGGCCGGCGCGTCGCCGCACAGCTGCTGCCGAGGTGGTCAATGGTGTCGGGCGCCAGACGACAATCGGCATCTATCATGATGACGGCGTCCACTGGATTCGCCTGGAGATGGTCGATGCCAAAAGCCAAGGCGTAGCCCTTGCCCCGTCTGGTCGGGTCGCGGCGTTCGATGACTTCCGCTCCTGCGGCTAAGGCGACACTGGCCGTGTCGTCCGTGCAATTATCCGCGACCACCAGCACTCGGTCACCGGGACGCAGTTGTTGCTGGACGTCCGCGAGCGTTGGCAGCAATCCTTTGCTCTCATTGTGCGCCGGCACAAGCACGGCGATCCGCGGGCGGAACTCGTTGCGCGGCGGCGTCGGTATGCCTCGCCGCAGCGATATGATGGCCGCAATGATCTCACAGCAAAACACTGCAGCTGGAATAGCCAGAACACTAGCCAAGAACAACAGAAGATAGGAGATTAGCAGCACCGCTAGTACCGACCGCGAATTCCGCGATCGCCCGACCGCGATAGCTCAACCATGCATCGCATCTCTACCATGATCGAGACCCGCGGGCCAACCATTTGTTGTCGCATCCTTGACGGCTTGTCCTAACTGTTCGCCATCAGCCGCGAGTAGTAGGTAGCGAATTCGTCCCACGCAGCCGTCTCGTTCCAATCCAAACTCTTCGCGTCGCATGGGTCGGTATTGATCCGAATATGCGGTTCCGAGAATTCGCTCTGCGGAACAAGCTCGAGTGCGCACTTCAGACCCAGGCGATCTCGTAACGCGTCGGCCACCCGGTTGGCAAAAGTTCCCTGCGATTCGACGTAGCCGCTGGGATTGATGCGGCTGATCCCGGCCGGCAGCGACGTGGCATAGTGCACGTAGCTCCGCGCCAATAGCGACACGTGAATGTTGTCGCGTACATAGAGCGGGGTCTTCACCGTAGCAACCTGTCCGGCGAACCAGGTCTTGATCAGGTAGTATGTAAAGCGTGGCTCTTCGTAAGGACCGAATGGATTGGGAATGACGAACTTTCCAAGAGTCAGGTGCCGGATCTGGGCATAATAACGAAATGTCTGCCAGGTGAATGCTTTCGAGAGGCCGTACGGCGAGAAGGCGCGAAGGTTGTCCGAACCGGCGCCTTCGTCGTTTTCGAACACACTGCCGGTAATGATGATCTTGCCGCAGCCTCCGGTCAGTAAGGCATCAACGACGAGCGGCAGCTGCTGCGTGGTGCGTGTCACAGCCAAAGGGGCATCGAAGTCGGGGCTTCTATAATTGGTGGCGTCGGCGCCGTGGTGGCAGAAGATGTCAAAATGGCCGTCCTTGATCAATGCAATGAAACGCTCATCACCAAAGGATATGCCGAAGAGCGGCTGACAAATGCTGGTCAGCGCATCGACGCGCTGCCGCCGCAGTTTATCGGGGTATTGGTCAGGACGGCGGCGGAACGTGGCGATCACCTTATGACCCGCCGCGGTTAGTTCTTTGATGAGCCAGTAACCCGTGAATGAGCTGCCGCCAGTAAACAGGATTCGCATCATCATGCGCCCAGGTGCCACGTCCGTTCGAACAGCGGGTGTGCCTTATCCTTGTCTGAAACGACGGTGGGCGTGATAGGCCAATGTAGCTCGAATGCCGGGTCATTATAACGAACGCCGCGCTCGTGCTCCGGCGAATAGAACTCATCGACAAAATAGAAAACTTCGGTATTGTCGGTCAGCGTCACGAATCCGTGCGCGAATCCCTTCGGCACGTACATCATTCGCCGATTGTCGGCCGAGAGCTCGACGCCGAAGCTCTTGCCGAAGGTGGTCGAGCCATCGCGCAGGTCGAGGATGAGGTCGTAGAGCGCGCCACGAATACAGCGCACGAGCTTCGATTCGGCCTTGGGGGCGAGTTGATAATGCAGGCCGCGTAGCGTGCCCTTTTGCGGACTCAACGAGTTGTTGACCTGACAGAAATGGCTGGCCAGCTTATGTTGATTGAACTCGTTCGCGCAAAACACGCGAGCGAAAAAGCCACGCTCGTCACCTTTCTTTTCGAGCTCGATCAGGTAGGCGCCCGGGAGCGGTGTGGCGGTAAAGATCATGGACGCGCGCGAGGTGTCACGGAAGAGCCGGATTGATTATGCCACGTTTTTGAGCAGGTGGAGACGCCGTTTTAAAGCTCGCAGCCGGACAAACTGGTCGCCTTCCCAATCGGCTTTGTCGAAGCGATGCTCAATCAACTTGCGATATAGCTCGTCCATACCGGTGGCGAGATTGTATTGCAGTTTGAAATCGGGGAGCAGCTTGTTCAGGAGATCAAATTTGACGCGGTAATTTCGTGGATCGATGCCGATTTCACCGGTGTAGACGATCTTCGCGGTTGGAACGAGCCTTTTTACTTGCTCGGCCACATCGCGCACCTGATAATTTTCGGCGTTGCCGCCAACGTTCACCGCCACGTTGTGCACGCGGTTCTTTGGCGCGGTCATGAAGGCGATAAAAGCACGGGCGATGTCTCGGCAATGGATCAATGGACGCCAGGGAGAGCCGTCCGACATGATGCGGATGTCTCCGGTAGCGGCGGCGCAAGCCAAGAGATTGTTGACTACGAGGTCGATCCGCAACATCGGCGAATGTCCGTAGGCGGTAGCGTTGCGGAGATAGACCGGGGTGAAATTATGGTCGGCCAGCGCGGAGACGGCGAGCTCGGTGTCGATTTTGGATTTGGCGTAGGCAGTGAGTGGGTTCAATCGATCGGTTTCATCGAGATCGAGCTTTTCGCCGGCGCCATAGACCGAGCAGCTCGCGGCAAACAGGTAACGGGGCACACCCGCCTTCTTGGCGAGTTGCGCGATCCTGATCGAGGAGTCGCGGTTGATCGCGTAGGTCGCGGCGGCGTCCAGTTCGCCCATAGGATCGTTGGAGAGCGCCGCCAAATGCATGACGCAATCGTGGCCGGCGAGATCGTTGATCGTCACGTCGCGGATATCCTTGCGCAAGTCACGATCGACCGGAACAATCGGTTCCCAGGCACAGCCGTCAAATAGGCCGAGATCGCAGCCGGTGACGCCGTGGCCGGCCTGCTTGAGCAAGTCGACGAGGTGGGCGCCGATATAGCCTTTATGGCCCGTGACAAAGACTTTCATGAGGAAGTCCCATTTGACAAGGCGCAGACAACGATTTGCATGGGCGAACCGTGGCAAAGCTCATTTGAGGTTCCAGGGAACATTGCCAGAATCCCAAATCTTGTTGAGGTGCTCGCGGTCGCGTTGCGTATCCATAGCATACCAAAAGCCTCGGTGTTTGCAGATGCTGAGCTGGCGCTCGCGCGCCAGTCTTACCAACGGTTCCCGCTCCAGCACGCATGCGTCGTCGTCACTGAGGTACCGCAAGAAATCGCGCTGGAAGAAAAAATAGCCACCATTGATCCAGCTGTCGGTGAATTCCGGCTTTTCTGCAAATTCGACGACTTCATCGCGGTCAAGCTTAAACTCGCCGAAGCGCGACGGAGGGTTGACGCCAAGGACTGTGCCGATCTTTCGCTGCGCGAGGTGAAATTGGAATTCGTCGCTGAGGTCGGCGTCGGTCAGGCCGTCGCCATAGGTCACGGCGAAGTGTTCAGCGTTGCCGAGATATTTTGCGGCGGCCCGCGCTACCCGCGCACCGGTCATCGCCGACGCTCCGGTATCGGCGAGCGTCACTTGCCAATCGTCTTCGTGATCGATCTTATGGACCTTCACATCATTGCTCTTCAGCGCGATGGTAAAGTCGCTATTCATCGTCGGGTAATTAAGGAAGTAGGCCTTGATGATCTCGGCCTTGTAGCCGAGGCAGAGGATGAAGGTCTTAAAGCCGTGGCGCGAGTAGCTGCGCATGATGTGCCAAAGGATGGGATGGCTGCCCACGGGCACCATCGGCTTGGGCCGCACCTCGGTTTCCTCACGCAGCCGCGTGCCGAGGCCGCCGCAGAGGATAAAAACCGGGACTTGAGCGGGTTGCACGCCTCAACCTCATCCATCGGCAAAGGCTGCCGTCAGTCGCGGCGGCCATCGGCCCCTGCACCCTGTGGCCGCTACCATCGCGGGGATTAGCAGTGGATGCAACTGCCAACAGACGTCCAAATCTGATCGAAGCGAAAGTGCGGTTAATGGGCCGACGCGCGGAAGTCAATAAGCCTGAATATTGGGTAGTGTCGGCTGAAGCAGGCATGCGAAAGATCGTCAATCGCCGGAAAATTCAAACTGAGACACTACCGAATATTGGCAGACGCGGCGTTTTGCATTAGCAAAACAACATCGGCCAGAGCCTCAAGGAACCTGCGCGGTCCCTCGATGGCCGAAAATGTCAGGGGCGAATGAAACTCCTCGTCGTCATCGTTAATTTTCGGGTCGTCGACCTAACCATCGATTGCCTGCGTTCGGCAGCGGAAGAAGTCGGCCGCGTACCAGGGACCGCTGTTGCCGTGTGCGAGAACGGGACCGGAGACGATTCGGCCGCGCGAATTCAGAAGGCAATCACGGACAACGGCTGGGGCTTGTGGTGCACCCTGACCGCAATCAGCCCCAATCTCGGCTTCACTGGCGGCAACAACGTGATACTGCGGCCGGCGCTAAAATCTGCAGATCCACCCCGCTACGTGCTGCTGCTCAATGCGGATACCATCGTGCGGCCGGGTGCCTTCAAGGCGCTGGTTGATTTCATGGATCAGCACCCGGATGTAGGGATCGCGGGCAGCCGCTTGGAAGAGCCGGACGGAACGCCGCAACGGTCGGCATTTCGCTTTCATTCGCCGCTAAGTGAATTCGAGGGCAGTCTCAAGCTCGGCCTGGTGAGCCGGCTGCTCGAACGCTGGATAGCCGCGCCGCCGGTAAGGGATCAGCCATTTGAGACGGATTGGGTCTCCGGTGCCAGCATGATTATCCGCCGGGAAGTCCTGCAGCACATCGGATTGCTCGACGAAGGCTATTACACTTACTTCGACGACATCGACATCTGCTTCAACGCCGGCAAAGCCGGCTGGAAGACCTGGTACGTACCGGCCAGCCGCGTGGTGCATCTGGTGGGGCAAAGCACGGGGATTAAGGGCCAAAATCGCAAACGTCAGCCGTCTTACCTGCTCGAAGCCCGCCGTCGCTATTTTCTCAAGAACCATGGGCCTCTTTATGCGGCACTGGCCGATGCGGCGCTGATTTCGGGACTGGCGCTCTGGCGACTGCGTGTCCTGCTCGGCAAGCCTCATTCCACGCCATCCCATGTTCTCCGCGACACAATCCGGCATAGCGTGTTTATGAAGGGTTTTCGACTGCATGATGTTCAGAACCCGGCTTTGGTCGAGCGCGGCCCGCTTAGGCCCCCGGGCCGCAGCTGAGGACTGCGACGAATTGAGGGTGTTTGACCTTCACTCAAAGATCGCGACGGCCCAACGCTGCGCGGTTTACCCTCGCTTCGCCGTTTGGTTGACTGTACCGACGCCGCCTTCTAGAAATCCCCAAAGACGGGTAGTAGACCCCGATGGCGGCCACAAAAATGACCAAGCCGGTTTTTCAAGTCGATCATCGTGAAATCTGCGACTACTTCACGAGTTTGTCACGATATCTCACCGAGACGGTGGTCACGTCGAGCACGGGTCAGAAGTTGGCATTGGACCAGGCGGTGAACAGCGTGATCGCACAGGCCCGCCGTGCGCATGCGGATGGCAACAAGCTCATCTTCGTCGGTAACGGGGGCAGTGCGGCGATCGCCAGTCACATGGCAACCGACTACTCCAAGAATGGTAACATCCGGTCGCTGGCGTTGAACGACAGCTCGATGCTCACCTGTCTCGGCAACGATCTCGGTTATGATCGGGTCTTTGCCAAGCAGATCGAGCTGCATGGGCGTCCCGGTGATCTCGTTGTTGCGATCAGCAGCTCGGGACGCTCTGCAAACATCCTCAACGCCGTCGCAGCGGCACGTGCCGCCCAATGCGCGGTGGTAACGTTGAGCGGCTTTGCCCCCGACAATCCGTTGCGCAGCCTAGGCGATATCAATTTCTACATCGCCTCCGACCGTTATGGGTTTGTGGAGATTGGCCACCTGACCCTCTGCCATGCGATCCTCGACTTTATCTGCGGCTTGCGCATTCCGGCTCGTAGTCCCGCGGCGGCGGCGTTGGAGCGACAATATTGAGCGCCCGCTCTTTTCGTTTGTATCAACGGCTGCATTTGCCATCGTGGAGCAAACCCGGCCCGAATGAGTCATAACGAATGCGAGTTCTGGTGACGGGCGGTGCCGGGTTCATTGGTAGTCATCTATGCGACCGGCTGCTTGAGCGCGGAGACCAAGTGTGGTGCGTGGATAATTTTCGGCTCGGGCGCCGACGAAATATCGCGCATCTGCTCGGCAGGTCGAATTTTCAGTTTAGCGAATTGGACGTCCTGGATAAGCCGGGCCTCAACGCTTTGTTTGCCGACGCGGGCTTCGAGGCCGTGTTTCACATGGCGGCCAATTCCGATATTGCCGCCGGCGGCGCAGATATTCGGCTCGACCTCGAGCTCAATCAACTGACCAGCGTGACCGTGCTCGAGGCGATGCTCGCGCACGGGGTGAAACGCTTATTCTTCGCCAGCACCTCGGCGATTTTCGGTGAAACCGATCAGGTGTTGCGCGAGGATTTTGCCCCGCTGCAACCCATATCGTTCTATGGTGCGAGCAAGCTTGCGGCGGAAGCCTATATTTCGGTGTTTGCGCATACCTTTGGCGGACGTGCAGTCGTGCTGCGCTTTCCCAACGTCGTCGGCGAACGCGCGACGCACGGCGTAATCTACGACTTCCTGCGCAAGCTCGAGGCTGATCGGAGCAAGCTCGAGGTGCTGGGCGACGGGAAGCAATCGAAGCCCTATCTTTATGTCAGCGACATGATCGATGCGATACTAGTTGCTTGGGACAAATCCGAAGCCTACTTTGCCGTCTACCACGCGGCGGGCATTGGCAGTACCACGGTCCGCGAGATTGCCGAGATCGTTGTGGCGGCGGCCGGCAGCGCGGACACCCGCATCGTGTTCACCGGCGGCGATCGGGGCTGGCCGGGCGACGTTCCGCAGTTCCGTTACGACACCTCACGGCTGCAGGCGCTGGGCTGGCAGCCGCAGCGCGGTTCCACCGACGCGGTGCGCTATGCGGTGGAGCGCATACTCGGCAACGGCTTCTGATCCGGTTGACCGCCATGCATGCCGCGATCGTCGCCGGAGGATTAGGAAGACGCGCAGCCAGCATGACGGCTGATCGCATTCCCAAGGCGCTGCTGCCGGTCGGCGGCGTGCCAATCATCTTTCGGCAGATGCGCGTGTTGCGCCGTGAAGGAATTACCCGCGTTACCGTGCTTGGCGGCCACCGCGGTGAGCGGTTAGCGCCGGCGCTGGAAGGCGAGGCGGCGGCGCTCGGCTTGGCACTGCGCATCATTGTCGAGCCGATACCTCTTGGAACGGCCGGTTGCCTCGTCGCAATTGATCCCGGGGAGGAAGAAACACTAATCGTTTATGGCGACATGCTCTTTGACATCGCGCTCGACCCGCTGCGGGAATTCCACCGGCGGCAACAGGCAGTGTTGACCATCGTTGCGCATCCTAATGATCACCCGCGCACGTCGGATCTGATCGTCGAAGACGATGACCTAGTCAGAGCCATTCTGCCGCACCCGCGAGCGGACCGTGTGGACTACCGTAACCTCGTCCCAGGCGGCGTCTATCTCGCCTCGCCCAAGTTCTTCGCGCATCTTAACCCCAATACCACGCTTGATATGGTCCATGAGCTGCTGCCAACGCTGTTGGCTGCCGGCGCGCGAATTGCCGCCTACAATACGCCTGAATATTTACGCGACGTGGGCAGCCCCTCCCGCCATGACATAGCGGAGCGCGATCTTTTTGCCGATCGGGTCGAGACTGCAAACAAGCATCATCTGCGGCCCGCGCTATTCTTCGACTGTGACGGTGTCCTGAACGAGGAACCGGGGCCGACCGGCGCCGTAACCCCTGACGATGTCAAGGTCATTCCAGGGTCAGGCGCTGCGCTGCGTCGGGCGCGTGAGCGAGGCCGCCTTGCGGTGGCAATCACCAACCGGCCACAGATCGCCAAGGGGTTTGTGACATTCGAAGGCCTAGCGCACATTCTGGGTCGACTGGAGGCGGAATTGGCCGCCAAAGGGGGCGTGCTCGATCGCATTTACGTCTGCCCGCATCATCCCGACCGGGGATTTGCCGGAGAGATTGCGGCGTTGAAGGTCAAGTGTGAGTGTCGCAAACCCGGCACCCTGTTGCTGCAGCGTGCCGTATCCGAACTGCCGATCGACAAACGGCGGTCCATCCTCATTGGCGACAGTTTGCGTGACATCGGGGCTGCCCGTAATTTCGGTATCTGGGCCTACGGAGTACGCACCGGTGCTGGCTGCCGCGATAAAGAGCGCTACCTGCAAGAGAATGGCACGCCGCCCGCCCCGGATCTGATATTTGAAAACGTAGCCGAGGCCGTGGATTTCGACCTTGAATATCGGGAGTTTGCCGCGCCAGTCGTCGCTTCGGTGCAGCAGTTGTTGAACGGGAAGGGGTCCGCGGTATTGGTTGGCGTGTGCGGGCGGTCGCGGGCGGGCAAAACGGTCGCCGCCCACGCCATCGTTCGGGCGCTGAGCGAGGACGGAACTCCTTCTCTGCACGTTCGCCTCGACGATTGGATCGTGCCGGAGCTGGAGCGCGGGCTAAATAGCCCGGCGAAGAGCCGTCACCGGATCGATGCGATGCCAGGCGTGATTGAAGCGTTGCGCACTGGCAGGAAGGTTCAGGCGCCAGGCTACGATGCTGCCACCCGGGGACCAGGCCAGCCAGTTATCTATGACCCGGCGGGCTATTCGGTCATCGTCGTTGACGGCAATCTGGCCGGCCATCGCAGCATAAGGCCCATGCTCGATTTGAGCATCTTTGTCGACGCCGCGGACGCGTTGCTACAGGCGCGATTCGCAGCCTTTTACCGCTGGAAGGGACTTAAGGAGAACGAGCTGGAGCTGCTCTGGCGCGATCGAATGGCTGACGAATGGCCCATCATCGATGCGCAACGCAACAGTGCCGATCTCGTCATGACCGTTAGAGCGGGTGCCTCATGATCGTGTCCTGTGCGCCATTTCGGGTGAGCTTTGCCGGTGGCGGCTCCGACATTGCCTCGTTCTACAGCAAGCGACGCGGCGCGGTGCTGTCCTGCGCCATCGCCAAATACAGTTTCATCGTCGTTCATCCGTTCTTCAATGCCAGCAAATATCACCTCAAATACACGCGCACCGAGTTGGTCGATCGTGTCGATGAAATCCAACACCCGCTGCTGCGCGAGGCGATACGGATGCAGGGGATCGATCCCGGCATCGAGATCGTGTCGGTTGCCGATATTCCGGGCGGCACTGGACTGGGCTCATCGAGTTCGTTCTCGGTGGCGCTGATCAACGCGCTGTACGCGCACCGGCGTGTCTTTGTGCCGAAAGAGACGCTGGCGAGCGAGGCCTGCATGCTGGAAATCGAGCGGCTGCACGAGCCGATCGGCAAGCAGGATCAATATGCTGCCGCCTATGGTGGCATCAATCTGATCGAATTCGAGCGCCATGGCGGCGTGACGGTACAGCCATTGTTGCTGCCGCAAGCGACGCTGGCCGAGCTCGAATCCAACGTCATGCTGTTTTACACCGGCATGCAGCGTGATGCGCGTGAGGTCCTGTCGAAACAGAAAAGCTCGCTCGCGAGCGATGATCAGGTCGTCGGCAAGATGGTAAGGATGGTCGAGCTCGCTTACGAGATGCGTGATCTGTTGCTCGCCGGCAAGCTCGATGAATTCGGACTTGCTTTGCACCGAGGCTGGGAAATCAAGCGTGGCGTGTCGGCACAGATCAGCAATTCGATGATCGATGACGCCTACGCCCGGGCCCGCGAGGCCGGTGCGCTCGGCGGCAAGATCGCCGGAGCCGGGGGCGGCGGTTTCCTGGTGCTTTATTGCCCCAAGGCCTCGCAGGCGAAGGTGCGCCAATCACTGAGCGCATTGCAGAGCCTGGAGTTTCGGTTCGACTGGGGAGGGGCGCGCATCGCCTTCGCGCAGTGATCCCCGGCTGGCCGGCGATGGCGGCGAGCGCGCGTTCCTTGGGGCGGCTCGACGCCGCCGATCGACTCGCTGAATTGGTGCTCAAGAATGGCGGCCGCGAACAAGTAGGCTTGCCGCCATTCCACTCCCGGCACGGCGATTGAATCTAGACAAGGAACGAAACTGCCGGGCTCCATCGGCCAGTGCAATGCTTGCGCACCTCTACAGCTCCGATATTGGCGCCCGATGGTTCAGCTAATCGCAGCACTTGCGTAAAATACGCGGGGTTTACGCGGGACCCCAAGATGGCCAAATACTTCGGCTACGATGCGGGCAACTTTGATGCTCCTAGCCTCTGCGGTGAGCGCGGTGGAGAACGAACGAAGCCCGTGCAGGCCGGCCGTTCCTTAAGCTTTTACGGTACTGGCCGGTTTCCGACTTTAGTGGCCGGATTTGAAAATATGAGTGGCCGGATTTGTATTTTCGTAATGCTGTGCTGACTACAATCGCAAATGGAAGGCATGGGCAATCCATGAGTGAAGTAGTCTTCTACTGTCTTGAGACAGGGCGCGCCTTCAATAGCGGTTTCTCGGCTACTCGCGACGATTTGAGGTCTCTGGCTGTTGGCTCGAACATCAGACTGCGCTGCGGAATTTGTGGCAAGGCTCATGAATTTGATTTTGCTGCGGCCAGCATCTGCCAATACCCAGCTCGTTGTAGCGAAGGTAAGGACTGTCAACGCTGCTGGTGCTGCGTACATTGAAGC
>DASPWJ010000077.1:0-19881 GCA_035621895.1 Burkholderiaceae bacterium
GCGGCGCGACGAAGCCTACCTCGGGGTTCTCGTCGATGACTTAACCACCCGCGGCGTAAGTGAACCCTACCGGATGTTCACGAGCCGCGCCGAATACCGCCTTTCGCTGCGCGAGGACAATGCCGATCTGCGCCTGACCGAGACCGGCTACCGGCTAGGCTGTGTCCCGGAGCAACGCTGGCACGCATTTGCGCAAAAGCGCGAACGCGTCGCGGCAGGACTAGATCGCCTGAAAACTACGAGTGTGAGTCCTCGCATACTTGATGGAGCTGTATTTGAGAGCATCTATGGAACGCCATTGGATCGGGAGTACACACTTTTTGAACTACTGAAACGACCGCAAATCGGCTTTGAGGACCTGGCCAGATTGTCGAGTCTTGAGGGCGCGGCAATTGATTCGCTCAGCTCCCCATGGGATCCGGCCATCGTGCAGCAGCTCGAAATCGCCGCTAAATACGAGGGTTACATTGCGCGTCAGCGCGTCGAAATTGCGCGCCACCAAAGTCACGAGACCACCTGCATCCCGCGATCCTTCGATTATGGTGCTGTTCGCGGCCTCTCCGTCGAGGTGCGCCAAAAGCTCTCCTCGCAGCGTCCCGAGACGGTCGGACAAGCCGCGCGCATCTCGGGAGTGACTCCGGCGGCGATCTCTTTGCTGTTGGTGTTCTTAAAGCGCTGGCAACGAGAACACGCCACGGCCGCGTCGCCCGTTGCAGCCAGGCAAAACCGCGCCGACGCCCTATCCAACTCCGAGCCGCAGAAGGATGATGCAACACGGCAGCTTGCCGCCTGAATTGACCGCGACTTGCTCGCCTGAGCTCTCGCCGACGCTGCTCGCGCAGCTTGCACGCGAAATGCAGTTGCAGCTATCGCTACAGCAGTGCGCGCAGCTTATCGCCTACGCAAGCTTGTTGCAGCGCTGGAACCGCGTACACAACCTCACCGCGATCAGCGACAGCCATGCGGTTCTTACTCACCACTTGCTCGATAGCCTGGCAATTATTGGTCCGCTCGAGCACGCGCTAACCAAGTACGCGAGCGCCTTGGAGAACGAGCGCGCGCAGTTGCATTTTCTTGACGCGGGCACCGGCGCAGGCCTGCCGGGGGTCCCGCTGGCGATCGCACGGCCCAGCTGGCATGGCACGCTGGTCGATGCGGTACAAAAAAAGTGCGCCTTCCTGCAGCAGGTTCGCATTGAACTGCATCTGGCAAACGTGACGGTGCATCATGCGCGACTGGAGTCAAGCGGCCTGAAGCAACACGAGCTCATCGTATCGCGCGCGTTTACTTCGCTAGGCGAATTCGTGGCCCGTACACAGGGCTTGCTGCGTCCCCACGGGCTTTGGGCCGCGATGAAGGGGCGCCATCGCGCGCAAGAGAGCGCCGATCTGCCGCCGGGCGTGGAGCTTCTTGAGGTGATTACACTGCGCGTCCCGATGCTGCGCGAACAGCGCCATCTGGTAATACTTCGCCAGCGGGGCGTGTACTCCGCTAGCGCGGCAATTGCAAAACCATAAGAGAAAACGCGCAGGCGACGGCTTGGCCCAGATCTTTTGTATCGCAAACCAAAAAGGCGGCGTCGGTAAGACCACGACTGCGGTCAACTTAGCGGCCGGGCTTGCCATTCACCAACAGCGTGTCCTGCTGATCGATCTGGATCCGCAAGGCAATGCCACCATGGGAAGTGGCGTGGACAAGCGCACTTTGTCCAACACCGTCTATGAGGTGCTATTAGGCCTGACGGATATCCGTAGCGCCTTGGTGCGCGCAGGCGCCGCCGGCTATGACGTGCTGGGGGCAAACCGGGAGCTCGCCGGCGCTGAGGTCGAGCTGGTCGCAGTCGCACAGCGCGAGACGCGCCTGCGCAGCGCTTTGCGCGCGGTGGAGGGGGACTATGACTTTATCCTCATCGATTGCCCGCCCTCGCTTTCGTTGTTAACGCTCAACGGGCTTTGCGCAGCCCACGGCGTAATCATTCCGATGCAATGCGAGTACTTCGCCCTGGAGGGCTTGACGGATCTGGTAAATACGATCAAGCGCGTGCACGCCAATCTGAATCCAGGCCTCAAGATCATCGGCTTGCTGCGGGTCATGTTCGACCCGCGCATCACCTTACAGCAGCAGGTATCCGAACAACTGGTGGCCCATTTTGGCGATAAGGTGTTCAAGACCATCATTCCGCGCAACGTTCGTCTGGCTGAGGCGCCGAGCCACGGCACCCCCGGGGTCATTTACGATCGCAGTGCCCGCGGCGCGATCGCCTACGTGGATTTTGGCGCCGAGATGGTCGAGCGCGTTAAAACGCTATAGCGGATCGGCCGAAACAACCGGTCGGGCTGCGCCCCCCCGACACCCGATAGGACACGCCTTTCATGAAACGAACCAAGGGCCTAGGCCGCGGATTGGACGCTTTGCTGGGCACCGAGCGCGCGGACGCGGGCCCCAGCGCTCCCCAAGAGCTACCCCTTGCGCAATTGCGCGCGGGCAAGTACCAGCCACGCACGCGTATGCAACCCGAGGCGCTGGCGGAGCTTGCCGAATCCATTCGCCAGCAGGGCGTGATCCAACCGATACTTGTGCGCACGCTTACCACGGATCAGTACGAGATCATTGCGGGCGAACGGCGCTTTCGTGCCGCGCAGATGGCCGGCCTCACCGAAGTTCCGGTGATCGTTCGCGACGTGCCCGACGAGGCCGCACTGGCAATGGCGCTGATCGAAAACATCCAGCGCGAAGACCTCAATCCACTGGAGGAGGCGCAAGGCGTTCAACGCCTGATCGCCGAGTTCTCCTTCACCCATGAGCAGGCAGCGCAAGCCATCGGCCGCTCGCGCAGCGCCACGACCAACCTGCTGCGTCTGCTGCAGCTGGCCCAGCCGATACAAGATTTGTTGATGGCAGGTCGCATTGACATGGGGCACGCACGAGCCTTGCTCTCGGTCGCGGCCGTGGACCAGATTCGCCTAGGTCAAGAGATTGCGGCACGTGGATATTCGGTGCGCCAGGCCGAAAAACTCGTGCGCCGAGCCAACGCCCCAGCGCCAGTTCGTACGAAGGGGCCCAAAGACCGTGATCTGGCGCGCCTGGAAGAGCAGTTAAGCGATGCGCTCGCCACACGAGTTGCAATCCACCCAGGACGACGCGGCCACGGCCAAATCCTCATCAACTACACCGGGCTCGATCAGCTACAAGGCTTGATCGAAGTGCTGGGCCGGTCGCGCGAGCAGTGATCTGCGTCAAAACCCAAGCGCGTCGTTGTGGGTTCGGTGAAGAAGCGTCGTGGTTTCATACTTGACCCTTTTTGCCGCGCCGCCGTAAAATCTTCAGGCTTTGGGGAGGTTGGGGACCTGTTGCAGCACACTTGGGAGCGCGTGCGGCGTGACCATGGCGTAGCCGCGGGTGGTCCGGATCATGTTCCGGGTCGTGCTGGTGCAGTTCATCACGTCCTTGATTGTTGCCGCGGGGGCGGGGGCAGTCGCTGGGTTGCACGCAGCGCTATCTGCGCTGCTTGGCGCTTTGGCCTGCTCGCTGCCCAATGGCTTGTTCGCGCTGAACCTAGCGCTACTTGGCCGCGTGCGGCCGAGCAAGGGCGGTCGTGAGGGCTTGGCGCGGGTGGCGCCGGGCGCCTGGGGGATATTGATCGGCGAGTTATGCAAGGTGCTTCTCATGGTCGGCCTGCTAGCGCTGGTCGTGCGAAGCTACAAGGACATAGTTTGGCCAGCGCTGATCGTTGGGGTCGGCGCTGTTTTATTGGTCCAACCCGTTGCCCTCGCCTGGCGCCAGCGCTGAGGTCAGGTGTGGCATAAGAGCGGTCAGAGCGATGGCTACCAGCGAATCGGTTACAGGGTCCGAATACATTGCGCATCACCTGCACCACCTTGCCAGCTCCCAGCAGCATGGCCTGTTTGACCCGTCGGTAATTCATCTCGACACGCTGTTTTTTTCCTTGCTCACCGCAGCGTTAATTCTGGTGGGTCTGTGGCTGGTCGCGCGCCAAGTCACAAGCGGCGTTCCGGGACGCCTGCAAGCATTTGTCGAGATGTTGGTCGAGCTGGTCGACGAACAGGCCAAGGCATTGGTCAGCGGCGATCGTCGTTACGCGGCGCCCCTGGCGCTCACCGTGTTTTGCTGGGTCACGCTAATGAACGCAATCGATCTGATACCGGTGGACGCGCTTCCCCGCTTTGCGGGCGCAATTGGCCTTGCAAAGTTGCGGCCCTTGCCGACTGCGGACTTAAATGCGCCACTTGGTATGGCAGTTGGTGTGCTGGTTTTGTCCTTGTACTACGGTATTCGCATGAAGGGACTGTTTGGCTTCCTCAAGGAGCTGTTTGTCGCCCCTTTTGGCCAGGCGCACCTGAGCTGGAATCCGTTTACCTGGATCGGCGCGCTGCTGCTGGCAGCGGCCAATTTGGGGCTAAACATCATTGAGTACGTATCCAAGACCTTTTCGATGGGCATGCGGCTTTACGGCAACATGTACGCGGGCGAACTGCTCTTTTTCTTGATCGCGCTGCTCGGCGGCAGTGTCACCGCTCTAGGCATCGCGCTACATCTTTTCACTGGTTCGATCTGGGCAATCTTCCACGTCCTGATCGTTTTGCTGCAGGCCTTCATTTTCATGATGCTTACGCTGGTCTACATTGGTCAGGCTCAGGAATCCCACGCCGCGCACTGATCGCCGACTTTTCTTGCCACTTTCCACACAGGAGATTGTTATGACTACCATAGGGCTCGTTGCCGTCGCTTGCGGGCTGATCATCGGTCTGGGCGCCGCTGGCGCCTGCATCGGAATTGGCATCATGTCCGGCAAATTCATCGAGGCCTCGGCGCGTCAGCCCGAACTGATGAACACGCTGCAGACCAAAGTCTTCTTGCTGTTGGGTCTGATCGACGCTTCGTTCATCATCGGCGTTGGTATTGCCCTTTGGTTTGCCACAGCCAATCCGTTCACGGCGGCCGGCTAACTAGGCGTCCAGGCGCACGTCCGGGCCGCGCCACAGGTCGCTCGCTGTTAACCGCACGTAGTGTCGCAGTCCGCAACTTGAACGGGTGCGCATCGAGGTTTCGAATATGAATCTGAATGCCACATTGATAGTCCAGGCGGTCGTCTTCATCATTCTGGGCTGGGTCACGATGAAGTTCATTTGGCCGCCCCTGATACGGGCGCTCGATGAGCGACGCCAGAAAATTGCCGATGGTCTGGCCGCCGGCGAACAGGGAACGAAGAACCTCAATGAGGCCACGCGCAGAATTGCGCAGCTCGAGACCGACGCCAAGGCACGCGCGCAACTGATCATCATCGACACGGAAAAGCGTGCACAGGCCATCGTCGACGCTGCCAAGGCGCAAGCCAAGGCCGAGGGCGATCGCCTGATTGCCGCCGCCAAGGTAGATGCCGAACAGCAACTCGTGCGCGTGAAGCTGGTTTTACGTGACCGAGTCGCGGACCTGGCGGTCGCGGGCGCCGAACAAATCCTAAAGCGCGAGGTCGACGCGCGCACCCACGCCGATTTGCTCACGCAGCTCAAAGAGCAGCTTTAGCCATGGCCGAACTCTCCACCATAGCGCGCCCGTATGCCGACGCCCTGTTCGATGCGGCGCGCGCCAATGCCCAAGCGGCCGCGCAATGGCAGGACGCAGTCGATGCCGTTGCGGCGCTGATCGCCGATCCGAACGTGGCTTCCTTGCTGTCGAACCCGCAACTTTCCGATGCGCGCCGCTTCGAGTTGCTCTCTGGGTTATGCAAACAGCCCCTTACGGGTCCAATCGGCGAGTTGCTGAAGTTGGTCATAGAAAATGGACGCCTGGAGGCAATACCGGAAGTGGCCGCCCAGTTTCGCCAACGGCTCAATGCCTCCCAGGGCGTTGCCGACTGCGTCATCGAAAGTGCATTCGCATTGAGCGGAGAGGATTTGGCGAGCCTGCTGGCCGCACTCGCGCGCAAGTTTCCCTTCCAACTCAAACCCGTAGTCCGGATCAACTCGCAGCTCATTGGTGGTGTGCGCGTCACTGTCGGCGATCGGGTGCTCGACAGCTCGGTGCGCGCTCGCCTGGAGGCGATGCAGGCCCGGTTGACTGCCTAATTTCGCGATAGGGAGTGGTTCGATGCAACTTAATCCATCTGAAATCAGCGAACTGCTGAAAAACCGCATCCAGGGTCTGGGTGTCGCCACGGACGTTCGCACCCAGGGCACGGTTGTAACGGTGACCGACGGCATCTGCCGCATTTACGGGCTATCCGACGTGATGCAAGGCGAGATCCTCGAGTTCAAGGAAAAGACCGTCGGTCTGGCGCTGAACCTGGAGCGCGACTCCGTTGGCTGCGTGATTCTTGGCCGCTACGAGCACATCGCCGAAGGCGACAGCGTCAAGACAACGGGTCGCATTCTGGACGTGCCCGTAGGCCCCGAGTTGATCGGCCGTGTCGTCGATGCACTCGGCGAGCCCATCGACGGCAAAGGTCCGATTGCGGTCAAGCAGCGTGACGTGATCGAGAAGGTGGCGCCGGGCGTGATCGCGCGCCAATCCGTCTCCCAACCCGTGCAAACCGGGCTCAAATCGATCGACTCCATGGTGCCAATAGGCCGCGGCCAGCGCGAGCTCATTATCGGGGACCGCCAAACCGGCAAGACCGCGGTGGCCGTCGATACGATCATCAACTCCAAGGGCAAGGATCTGATCTGTGTGTACGTTGCGATCGGGCAAAAAGCCTCGACGATTGCCAACGTGGTTCGCAAGCTCGAGGAAACCGGCGCGCTTGCCTACACGATCGTTGTCGCGGCCTCGGCATCGGACTCCGCGGCCATGCAGTACATCGCCCCGTATGCGGGCTGCACCATGGGCGAATACTTCCGCGACAGAGGCCAAGACGCCTTGATCATCTACGATGACTTGACCAAGCAGGCCTGGGCCTACCGGCAGATCTCGCTGCTGCTGCGCCGCCCGCCCGGTCGTGAGGCCTACCCTGGCGATGTCTTTTACCTGCACTCGCGCCTGCTCGAGCGAGCGGCGCGCGTCAATGCCGACTACGTCGAGAAGTTCACCAAGGGCGCGGTCAAGGGCAAGACGGGTTCGCTGACCGCCTTGCCGATCATCGAGACCCAAGCCGGCGACGTCACTGCCTTCGTGCCCACGAACGTCATTTCGATTACCGACGGGCAGATCTTCCTGGAGACGGATCTGTTTAATGCCGGCATCCGGCCCGCGATCAACGCGGGCATCTCCGTCTCCCGGGTCGGCGGCGCGGCGCAGACCAAGGTCATCAAAAAGCTTGGCGGCGGCGTGCGCTTGGCCCTGGCCCAGTACCGCGAACTGGCCGCTTTCGCCCAATTTGCCTCGGATTTGGACGACGCGACCCGCAAGCAACTCGATCGCGGCCGGCTCGTTACCGAGCTCATGAAACAGCCTCAATACCAGCCGCTGC
This sequence comes from Burkholderiaceae bacterium, assembly GCA_035621895.1. Taxonomy (GTDB): domain Bacteria; phylum Pseudomonadota; class Gammaproteobacteria; order Burkholderiales; family Burkholderiaceae_F; genus GJ-E10. Next base: position 7,427 of record DASPWJ010000077.1, read on the forward strand.
AGGTCTGGGAGCAGGCCGTGACTTTGTTTGCGGTCAACGGAGGATATTTCGATCAGATTCCCGTAGCTAAAGCGCTCGACGCGGAAAAGGCAATGCGCGATTACCTGAAGCTGCACCACGGGGCCCTGGTTGATCGCATCGAGTCGACTAAAGACTTGTCCAAGGACGATGAAGCCGCCCTCAATGAGGCCTTGAAAGCCTTCGCCGCCAGCGCCGCGTACTGAACCACTCCCGCAGCCATACAACCGTCCCGCGCGCAGCGCACATTCAGGCCCAGGAACGATCGATGCCCAGCACCAAGGAAATTCGCGTCAAGATCAAGAGCGTGCAAAACACGCGCAAGATCACCAAGGCCATGGAAATGGTCGCGGCCTCGAAGATGCGACGCGCGCAGGAGCGCATGCGCCTGTCGCGCCCGTATTCGGACAAGATCCGCAACATTACGGCGCACATGTCGCTCGCCAATCCCGAGTACCGGCACCCCTTCTTGCTGCGCCACCCCAGCGGGCTGCCGGTCGGATTGATTTTGGTATCGACCGACAAGGGACTGTGCGGTGGGCTCAATACGAATATCCAGCGCCTCTTGCTGGCGCGCTTTCGCAGTTGGGAGGCGGAGGGGATCAAATTCCAGGCCTGCGCGATCGGTGCCAAGGGTCTCGCATTTTTGCAGCGCCTGGGTGCCGATGTGGTTACCCAGGTCGTTCAGTTGGGCGATCGGCCGCATGTCGAGAAGCTCGTCGGCCCGCTCAAACCGCTGCTTGATGGTTACAGCCAGGGGCGCCTGGGCGCCGTCTACTTGGCCTACTCGCGTTTCGTCAACACGATGAAGCAAGAACCGGTGGTCGAGCAGCTGTTGCCACTGTCGGCCGAACGCCTGCAGCAGACCTCCGAGGAGCGCCGTGAGTATGGATGGGACTACCTCTACGAACCCGATGCGCCCAGCGTCGTTGACGAGCTGATGGTGCGCTATATCGAGGCGCTGATCTTCCAGGCGGTGGCCGAGAACATGGCGTCGGAGCAAAGCGCGCGCATGGTAGCGATGAAAGCGGCCTCCGACAACGCGAAGAAGATGATCGGCGAGTTGCAACTGGTCTACAACAAGACGAGGCAGGCGGGCATTACCAAGGAGATTTCTGAAATCGTAGGCGGCAGCGCGGCGATTACGTAGGCCGGCAGGCCGTTTGCGTCGACCGCGCCGTAGAGCGCAGGGCGACGAACAGGGATTTTGAACTGAGGGCAATCATGGCAAAGGGACAAATCGTTCAATGCATCGGCGCGGTGGTCGATATCGAATTTCCGCGTGAGGAGATGCCGCATGTGCATGACGCGCTGACACTCGAACCCGACCCCAGCAACCGGCTCGTGGAACAGGGGCTGACCTTCGAAGTCCAGCAGCACTTGGGCGACGGCGTCGTACGCGCAATCGCGATGGGCTCCAGCGATGGCCTCAAGCGCGGCATGGCGGTGCGTGGTACGGGCGCAGGCATCAAGGTGCCGGTCGGACCGGGCACCTTGGGCCGGATCATGGATGTTTTGGGGCGGCCTATCGACGAGGTTGGCCCCATAAAGTCCGATGAGCGACGCGAGATTCACCATCCGGCACCAATCTTCGCGGAACTTGCGCCATCGATCGAACTGCTCGAAACAGGCATCAAGGTCATTGACCTCGTTTGCCCTTTTGCCAAAGGCGGCAAGATCGGGCTATTCGGCGGCGCTGGCGTCGGCAAGACCGTGAACATGCTCGAACTGATCAATAACATTGCTACCCAACACGCGGGCTTGTCAGTTTTTGCCGGCGTGGGCGAACGCACGCGCGAAGGAAACGACTTTTATCACGAGATGATCGAGGCCGGAGTCGTGAAGCTCGACAAGCTCGAGGAGTCCAAGGTCGCGATGGTGTTCGGACAGATGAACGAGCCGCCGGGCAACCGGCTGCGCGTTGGCCTTACCGGGCTGACGATGGCCGAGCGCTTTCGCGACGAGGGGCGCGATGTGCTGTTTTTCGTCGACAACATCTATCGCTACACACTTGCCGGCACCGAGGTCTCCGCGCTGCTGGGCCGCATGCCCTCGGCAGTAGGCTATCAACCCACGCTGGCCGAGGAGATGGGCGCTTTGCAGGAGCGCATCGTCTCGACCAAGACAGGGTCGATCACGTCCGTGCAAGCGGTGTACGTTCCGGCCGACGACCTGACGGATCCGAGTCCGGCCACGACCTTTTTGCACCTGGACGCCACGGTTGTGCTTTCGCGCGATATCGCCGCGCTTGGGATCTACCCGGCGGTTGACCCGCTCGACTCGACGTCCCGCCAGGTCGACCCCAACACGATCGGCGAAGAGCACTACAACACCACGCGTCGCGTTCAGGCCACCTTGCAACGCTACAAGGAACTGCGAGACATCATCGCGATCTTGGGAATGGACGAGCTCTCGCCCGAGGACAAGCTTGCGGTCGCGCGCGCTCGCAAGATCCAGCGCTTTTTGTCCCAGCCGTTCCACGTGGCCGAAGTGTTCACCGGTGCGCCGGGCAAATACGTACCGCTCAAAGAAACGATCCGGGGCTTCAAAATGCTCGTCGACGGCGACTGCGATGCGCTACCGGAGCAGGCCTTTTATATGGTCGGCACGATCGACGAGGCGTTCGAAAAGGCCAAAGCGCTCAAGTAGGCGCACCGCGCAAAAATGGTTGCATCAACGAACTCGGTCACAGATCCGCGCTAACCCCACCGGAGCCCTCATGTCGGTAATGCACATAGATGTTGTCAGTGCGGAGGAATCGATCTTTGCCGGCGAAGCCGAATTCGTGGTGCTTCCGGGCGAGGCCGGCGAACTGGGTATCTACCCACGCCACATGCCGCTGATCACCCGCATCAGGCCCGGGGTTGTGCGCATCCGCATGCCCGGAGGCGCGGAAGAGCGAGTGTTCGTCGCGGGCGGCATACTTGAAGTGCAGCCCAGGATCGTGACCGTGCTCGCCGATACCGCTGTGCGCGGTCGCGACTTGGACGAGGTAAAGGCCACCGAAGCGCTTAAGCGCGCCGAGGAAGCACACCGCAATGCGCGTGACAAGCTGGAGATCGCAAAGGTCGAAGCAGAAATCGCAATGCTCACGGCGCAGCGCCTGGCCGCTATCTTGCAGAAAAAGCAAAGCTAAGGCGCGCGCGGCGCGCCTTAGCCGACGGGTTTGGCGGCAGCAATCACCTTGTTGATCCGCCACTGCTGCAGGATCGATAGGCCGTTATTTAGCACGTAGTACAACACCAGTCCCGAAGGAAAGAAAAAGAACATCACGCCGAAGACAAACGGCATGATCATCATCATCTTTGCCTGCACCGGATCGGGTGGCGTTGGCTGCAGGGTATATTGAATCCAGCTTGTGAGCATCATCAACGCTGGCAGAACGAACCATGGGTCGGGCGTCGACAAGTCGTGGATCCAAAGGATCCATGGTGCATTGCGCATCTCCACCGACCCGAGTAACACCCAATACAGCGCGATGAAAACGGGGATTTGCACCAAGATCGGCAGACAGCCTCCTAGCGGATTGATCTTCTCTTGCTTGTACAGATCCATCATCGCCAGTTGCAGCTTTTGCTTGTCCTCGCCGTACTGCTCTTTGAGCTTGGCCAAGCGCGGGGCGACCTCCTTCATGCGCGCCATCGACTTAAACCCCGCTGCAGCCAGAGGGTAAAAGGCGATCTTGATCAGGATCGTGAGCAATACGATCGCCCAGCCCCAGTTACCGACGACGCGATACAAAAAGCCCAACAGCCAAAAGAGCGGCTTAGCGATCGGGTCGAGCCAGCCGTAATCGGCGACACGATCCAAACCCGGCGCCAAAGCCTCGAGGACCGACTGGTTTTGCGGTCCCACGTACAGCACCGCTTGCTCGGAAGCCTTGGCCCCTGGCGCCAGTGCACCGAGCGGCACGATGGCACCAACCGCAAACAGTCGGTCGCTAATCGCGCGAGTGTAAAACTCGCGTTGCGCGCCCGGTGCCGGAATCCAGGCGCTTAGAAAGTAGTGCTGCACCATTGCTAGCCAGCCATTGTCGGCAGGCTTGGGTTGGGCCGCATCGTGCTTGGCGATGTCGTCAAAGGAAATCTTGCGATAGTGCTCCGCATCGGTGTAAACGGCCGGTCCGGTATACGTCTTGTAAAAGGAGGAATCCTCCTCCGTCTTGCCGTTGTCGCGCGTGAGCTGAAGGTAAAGCGAGGGCGAGATTTGCCCGTTACCGACGTTCTCCACGTCATGGCGTACGTCAATGTCGTAGCGCCCACGCTTAAAGACGAAGGTTTTGCGCAACAACAACCCGCCCGATTCGGCCTCAAAGCGCACACTCAGTTCCTGCTGTCCCTCCCCCAGGGTGCGTGCGCCCGGAAGGATTGCAAAGCGCGTGCTTCGGTGGTTAGGCAGGCTGATTGCATCGGCTCCGCCGATAAGGCCGGTTTGCGCCAAATACTCGCGCGTGGCGCTGCGATCGAAGAGCACGACATGCTCCTCGGCCCCCGGTTTCTTGCCCGTGATAAACCCCGCAAGGCCCTGTGCGGTCCACTGCGCAGCAACATCTTGCCGTAGCAATTCCACGCGCACGAGCACGGCTCCTTGGGCGTCAAAGTCGGCCTGCAGCAAATCGGTTTGCACGCGCACGATCTCGGCCGGACCCGAGGACGCTGTCGACTTTGCCTCTTCGCTCGGAACGGCAGCGTTGGGCGCGGCGGCTGCCGGCGCGGCGGTAGCAGGCGCCGCCGTGTTCGTTGTCGTCTCGCTTGTCGAAGCGCCGGTATTTGCCGCACCGGCCGGTGCCTTGCTGGCACTGATGCTGGCCGAAGGAAAGAAAAACGCGCTGCGCCCCTGATACACCTGCCAACGATCCCATAGCAGGATCAGCGACATACCGAAGACAACCCAGATAATCGTGCGTTGAAATTCCATGATCCGCCACGTCTCCAACTAGAGGCGCCGCCCGCTCTGATTCACAAGTTCGCGATCCGATTCGCAGCATCGGCAGCCGGTAGCGGCTGCGCGCTGTGCGCCCGCGCGGCGCAAGCTTCGCAAGCACAGCACCCATGGGACGCCGAAAGCGGCGCCGAAGGCACCGGATCCCAGCCGCCCGCGTGCCACGGATGACAGCGCAGCAATCGGCCCAGTGCCAGCAGCACTCCACGCCCCGGCCCAAACCGCTCGATTGCCTCAAGGGCATACTGCGAGCAAGTCGGCGCGAAGCGGCACTGATTGCCTAGCAACGGAGAAAGCGCAAATTGATACGCGCGTAGCAAGACGAGCAAGATGCGAGTCACGACGACGCCCCCACAGGCCCGGTCACAAGACACTGAGTCTGACGCCTTGACCGCGTTCGCAGTTCACGCCGCAGTTGCGCGATCAGGCTCTCCGCCTCGCGCCGCACTTGGGCCTTGACGCCGGACCAGTTCACGGCCATCGGAGCGGGCAGCGGAGCCTTCAGCCGCAACACGATATCGATGCGCAGTGCGGGCGCTGTCGTGTGCAGCGCCTCGCCAGCTGCGCGTGCGACCTCACGCAATACGCGCTTAACGGTATTGCGCGCGACAGCGCGCCGTGCGTGGTTGCGCGCGACCGTGAACCCGAAACGCACATGTGGCCGCGCCGGCAATCCTTCGTCGCAAGCTGCCGGCGATGGGCAGGGCTGCACGCTTGCGCTCATTGCAATTAAGCGGCGCGATGCGCGCCAGGGCGCCTGGGCATTGGAGACGGTAGCAAACTCGCTCGCTCGAAGCAGGCGCTGGTGTTTGCGCCAAATGTGGTTCGGGCGCGCCGCCGACTCAGACCGCGAGGCGCTTGCGACCTTTGGCGCGGCGGGCATTGATGACCGCGCGCCCGCTGCGAGTGCTCATCCGCTCGCGAAAACCGTGCGCGCGCTTTCGTTTTACGACGGAGGGTTGATAGGTGCGTTTGGTGGCCATTTAAATTCCCCGGTCTTGTGCGCCGCCCGGAATTTGGCGCAAAACGCGCTTGCTTCCTCGGTAAGCGAAAAGCCTGCTATTAGACGCGACAATGCACAAGTTCGTCAAACACCGCCCCTGCAGCCTAGTGCATCGGCATTTTTCGCGGCATGCCTAAGGTAGGCTTCGTCCGCTGCCTGTCAGCGGTTGACCACGCAGTCAGATGATCGCAAATAGCGATTGCCCACTATCGACGTTGCGGCCGTGGATAGGCCACTGCACTTCCTTGCTAGGAGGAAATATTGGCGGTCGGCTTGTGGATAACTTCTGCGCCCCAGGATACAATCGACCCTTTCCGCCGGCTAAAAAAGCTCGGTGGCATAAGCTCCGGCCCTGCGCTTTTTGGCTAGCCGGAAACAACACGCAAAGAGACAGCGGCGCGGGCGTCAATGCTGGCGCCATGCACGGCGGGGGACACGAATTTACATGCTCAGCTTCTGGCAAGACTGCTCGCGCGTTTTGGAGCGCGAGCTAACTCCGCAGCAGTTCACGGCCTGGATCAAGCCACTTAGGGCGATTGAATTTGATGCGAGCACCGGCAACATTCATCTGAGAGCACCGAACCGTCTGAAGCTCGATGCGGTGCGCGCCCAATTCGCTTCCCGCATTCAGGCAGTTGTCTCATCGGTACTCAAGCGTCCCGTCAACGTGCTGTTCGAACTTGAAGCCTCGGACGTGCCGACCTCGGACGAAACGCAAGATAACGGCCAGATGGGGCCTGCTTCCGAGGACGAGAGCATTGAAGAGGTTGCTCCCGCACCGAGTACGCCGTTGGTTGCGACCTCGTCAGAAAGCCTCGAGCGAGCGCGTCTTAACCCTGCGCTCACATTCGACACGTTTGTCACCGGCAAGGCCAACCAGTTAGCGCGTGCCGCTGCAATGCAAGTTGCCGAAAATCCTGGCGGCTCTTACAACCCGCTGTTCTTGTACGGCGGCGTGGGCTTGGGCAAGACGCACTTGATCCACGCGGTAGGTAATGCGATCCTGGCGCGGCGCCCCAGCGCCAAGGTGCGCTACATCCACGCCGAGCAGTATGTCAGCGACGTCGTGCGCGCCTACCAGCGCAAGGCATTTGACGAATTCAAGCGCTACTACCACTCGCTGGACCTATTACTCATCGACGACATCCAGTTCTTTGCTGGCAAAAGCCGAACACAAGAGGAGTTTTTCTACGCCTTTGAGGCGCTGGTGGCAGGCCGCAAGCAGATCATCATCACCAGCGACATCTATCTGAAAGAGCTGCGAGATATCGAGGATCGGCTGGTCTCGCGATTCGCGTCGGGTCTGACCGTCGCGATCGAGCCGCCGGAACTCGAGATGCGGGTCGCGATCTTGCTCAAGAAAGCGGAAATTGAACACGCCGAGCTTGCCGAGGATGTGGCATTTTTCATTGCCAAGAATCTGCGCAGCAACGTACGCGAGCTGGAGGGCGCACTGCGCAAGGTGCTGGCATTTGCTCAGTTCCATGGGCGCCCAGTCACAGTAGATTTGGCGCGCGAGGCACTCAAAGATTTGCTCTCGGCTAGCACGGGACAGGTCACCGTCGAGCTGATTCAAAAGACGGTGGCCGACTACTACAAAATCAAGGTCTCCGATATGTACAGCAAGCGCCGTCCAAGCAACATCGCGGCGCCACGCCAGGTTGCCATGTACTTGGCCAAGGAAATGACGCAAAAAAGCCTGCCAGAGATCGGTGAGCTCTTTGGCGGACGCGATCACACGACGGTGCTTCACGCTGTTCGCAAAATTGCGGAAGTACGCGCAAAGGACGCGGTGCTTAACCATGCACTGCACGTTTTGGAGCAGACCCTAAAGGGTTAGGACATGCCGGCAGCGTGCACTTTGTCTGCTCTTTCCCGCGCAGGAAATCCTGTGGGCAAGTGCCGCGCGCTTGGGGAAAATGTCGAACAACTGAGCACCCAGATGTTCGGCACCGAAAGTTATTCGAAGTTATCCAGATCATCGCAACGCGATTGCACAGGTTTGTCCACGGATGGTGCCCTACGCCAAGTTCTTGGCAGGACAACACTAATTGGGCTTATCCCCAGCTTTGCCGGTGCTTTATTAGCTACTACTATGAAAGGGATATAAAAGATGCAACTTGTCAAAGCGCCCCGCGATGCGGTGCTCCGGCCGTTGCAAGTGGTAAGCGGAATCGTCGAGCGGCGCCAGACCTTGCCCATCCTTGCGAACGTGCTTTTGCGGCGTGAGGCAGATCGGCTCTCCTTTACTGCAACCGACCTCGAGATCCAGATCGAGACCAACGCCGAATTTGGTGCCACAAAGGAAACGGGCGCCACCACGGTGTCCGCCCGCAAACTGGTGGAAATTCTGCGCGCACTGCCCGATACCGAAGTGGCGCTCTCCTACGCCAATCGCAAACTCTCGATTCAAGCGGGCCGCAGTAAGTTCAGTCTTCAGACTTTGCCGGCGGAGGAATACCCAACCGTTGCTCAGGCGCCCGCGGCGGTTGACTTCACGATCCCAGCGTCCTCGCTCAAGTACTTGCTATCGATGGTGCATTACGCGATGGCCGCGCAGGACATTCGGTACTACCTCAATGGCATGCTGCTCGTGATCGAGGGAAATCGTGTGCGCGGGGTTGCCACCGATGGCCATCGACTTGCGCTTTGCGAATTCGAGCGGCCGGATACGGCCGGGTCGATCGAGGTGATCGTGCCGCGCAAAACGGTTCTGGAGTTGGGGCGGCTGCTGCCAGAAGGCGAGGAACCCGTTCGCTTGCAGGTTGCCGCCAACCAAGTGCGCTTTAGCTTCGGCCCGATCGAACTCGTATCGAAGCTGGTCGAGGGGAAGTTTCCCGACTACGCCAAGGTGATCCCTCAGAACAATCCCAAGACGTTTCTTGTCGACCGCAATGAACTGATGCAGGCTTTGTCACGCGCGGCGATACTTACGACGGAAAAGTTCAAGGGAGTGCGCTGGGTCCTCGCACCAGGGGCACTGAAGGTCAGTTCGACGAACACCGACCAGGAGGAGGCGCTCGAGGAAATCGAGATTGCCTACGAGGGAGAAAGCCTGGATATCGGCTTTAATGTCACGTATTTATTGGACGTGCTGGGCAACCTGAAGGCCGAGCAGGTGCGCGTTTCTCTGGGCGACGCGCTGGGCAGCGCGCTGATCACCTTGCCCGATTCGGATCGATTCAAGTACGTAGTGATGCCGATGCGGATTTGAAGCAGCGCAACTCGCACGAAATTTTTAAGGATCATTTTCGCAATGTCAGCAGTATCGAGTGATTTGCCAACTAGGGTTGAGGACGCGGCGCCTGGCGCCAACGGCGTGATCGAATCGGGCGAGCGCCCGCCAACGGGTGGTAATGGCACGCAGGCCAACGCCGACTACGGGGCGGCTAGCATCCAGATTCTTGAAGGGCTGGAGGCCGTGCGCAAGCGCCCCGGCATGTACATCGGCGACACGCAGGATGGAACCGGCCTGCATCACATGGTGTTCGAAGTCGTTGATAACTCCATCGACGAAGCACTCGCCGGATTTTGCGATGACATCGTCGTCACGATCCATACCGACAATTCGATCTCGGTGATCGATAACGGTCGCGGCATACCTACCGGCATCAAATTTGACGATCGCAACGACCCTAAGCGCTCGGCCGCGGAGATCGCCCTCACCGAATTGCATGCAGGCGGCAAATTCAACCAGAGCAGCTACAAGGTATCGGGAGGGCTGCACGGCGTCGGCGTTTCCTGCGTCAATGCACTCTCGCGTTGGTTGCGCTTGACGATCCGCCGCGACGGTCAAACCCATCAGATGGAGTTCAAGCGAGGCGAAGTCCAGAACCGGACACTCGAGCATGTCGATGGTGTCGCGATCTCCCCCATGCGCGTAGTCGGCGACACGGAAAAGCGGGGCACCGAGGTGCACTTCTTGCCCGACGAAGAAATTTTCGGCCCGATTGAATTTCACTACGAAATTCTGAGCAAGCGGTTGCGCGAACTCTCGTTCCTCAATAACGGCGTGCGCATCCGTCTTGTCGACCAGCGTAATGGCAAAGAGGAGGACTTTGCCTTTTCCGGCGGTGTACGCGGCTTTGTGGAGTACATCAACAAGAACAAAACCGCCTTGCACGGACACGTTTTCACTGCTGCCGGCGAATCCTCTCCGGTTGGAAACAATGGCACACGCATCGGCGTTGAGGTCGCGATGCAGTGGAACGATGGTTATAACGAGAACTTGCTCGCCTTTACCAACAATATTCCGCAGCGCGACGGTGGTACCCACATAACGGGTCTGCGCGCCGCAATGACCCGCGTGATCAACAAGTACATCGAGGAGCACGAATTTGCCAAAAGAGCCAAAGTCGAGACCACGGGCGATGACATGCGCGAGGGTCTTACTTGTGTGCTCAGTGTGAAGGTGCCCGAACCGAAGTTCTCGTCGCAGACCAAAGACAAACTGGTTTCCTCAGAAGTGCGGCCGGCAGTTGAGGAAGTCATCTCCCGCGCGCTGGAGGCATTTTTGCAGGAGCGCCCGAGCGACGCGAAGATCATTTGCAGCAAGATCGTCGATGCCGCGCGGGCGCGCGAGGCTGCGCGCAAGGCCCGCGAGATGACCCGGCGCAAAGGGGTGCTTGACGGTGCGGGGCTGCCCGGCAAGCTTGCCGATTGCCAGGAGCGCGACCCCGCCAAATGCGAGTTGTATATCGTCGAGGGCGACTCGGCAGGCGGCTCGGCAAAACAGGGCCGGGATCGAAAGTTCCAGGCGGTGCTGCCTTTGCGTGGCAAGGTGCTCAATGTGGAGCGCGCCCGCTTTGACAAGCTTATTTCGTCCGAGCAAATCGCCACGCTCATCACGGCCTTGGGTACGAGCATCGGACCGGATTTTAATCCGGATAAATTGCGCTACCACCGCATCATCGTGATGACCGACGCCGACGTGGACGGAGCGCACATTCGCACATTGTTGTTGACTTTGTTTTATCGGCAAATGCCACAGTTGGTCCAGCGAGGGCATGTCTACATCGCGCAGCCGCCGCTATACAAGGTCAAGCATCAAAAAACGGAAAGTTATTTAAAGGATGACAACGAGCTATCCCACTACATGCTCAAGCTGGCGCTAGAGGGAGCACGCTTGTACACGAACTCGGAGTCGTACAAGGCCGCCCGTCCCATCGTCGGCGAAGCGCTCGGCGAGCTGGCACGCCAATACCTGGCCGCGGCTGCGGTGGTCGAGCGACTCTCGCGCGTCATGGATCGGGGCGCCTTGGAGGCCATTCTCAACGGCGTATCGATCGATCTGAAAGATGAAGAGGCGGCCCGCGCGAGCGCCCTAAAGCTGGCCGCGACGCTTGATGCGAGCGAGGGCCCCGGGGTCGCCGTGGCGCCGCAGTACGACGAGCGCGTCGACAAGTACCGCCTGAAAATCGAGCGGCGACAGCACGGAAATTGGAAGACATCGACGATCGATGCCGATTTTCTCGTCGGCTCGGATTACGCGGCGCTGCACTCCGCGGCCCAGGTGTTTCGCGGGTTGCTAGCTGAGGGCGCGCGCGTGGCCCGTGGTGAGGGCGAGCGCAGCAAGGAGGCCGCCGCCAAGGATTTTCGCGGTGCCATGCAGTGGCTGCTTGGGCAGGCCGAAAGCGGTGTGAGCAAGCAGCGCTACAAGGGACTAGGTGAGATGAATCCCGGGCAGCTCTGGGAGACCACGATGGATCCCTCGGTGCGCCGCTTGCTGAGGGTGCAAATCGAGGACGCTATCGCTGCGGACGCGATTTTTTCGACCTTGATGGGCGATGAGGTCGAGCCGCGCCGGGTGTTTATCGAGGAAAACGCGCTGTCGGCGGGAAATATCGATGTTTGAGAAACTCGGAGCCCCCTGATTTCGGGACTCCGGGGTCGGAACGATCGCCGCAAGAAAATGCGGAGGCCCAAAGCTTCGGTGCCAAATTTTTAGCGCAGGGGTTCCTACAAAACCCGTGCGCACTTGCTCGGCCACCACGAATTTCGGCCATATCCCAACGCCCCGAAACCAAAGGCACGGGGCATTAGCCCTTCCCGTAATGTCCGAGTCTTTGCCAGGCGCTGCGCCCTAGTATCGCACCGGCCTTGCGGCGGCAACCGACGTTGGCAAAAAGGCAGCAAGTTTACGCGTTGCAATTGCTGCGCCGGCAGTCGGCGATGTTACCGGTCGAGTGCCACTAGCACGCCGTACAAGAAGCTTCTAGCATCACCTGATGGGTGGTAATGAGGAGCGGATTCGCCTCGACAAATGGCTTTGGGCAGCGCGCCTTTTCAAGACGCGTTCGTTGGCCAGCGAAGCGATCGATCTGGGCCGGGTGCGCGTCGATGGCGAACGAATAAAACCTGCACGCGAGGCGAGGATCGGCGAGTTGATCGACGTTCAAGTCGCGGACCAGCGGCTGCAGATCGTGATACGCGCGCTATCGGCGCAACGCGGTCCGGCGAGCGTCGCGCGCGAGCTCTACCAGGAGACCGCCGA
>DASPWJ010000078.1:0-5370 GCA_035621895.1 Burkholderiaceae bacterium
GAGGGCATGTTCAACGCGTTGCTCACTGCTCCCGTGAGCAGAAAATCGCTCATCTGCTCGGCGATCTGCAGCGCGACGTTTTCCTGCGCTTCAGTAGTCGAAGCCCCCAAGTGCGGGGTACACACGACGTTTTCCAGCGCAAACAGCGGTGATTCGCGTGCCGGCTCCTCTGCAAACACATCCAGGGCCGCGCCTGCGACTTGACCGGAGTGCAGTGCTTCGAGCAGTGCGGCCTCGTCGACTAGCCCGCCGCGGGCGCAGTTGATGATGCGTACTCCATGCCGGCAGCGCGCAAAGGCGCGAGCGTCAAGAATGTTGCGGGTCTGGCTGGTCAGCGGTGTGTGCAGGCTAATGAAGTCCGCGCGGGCGAGCAGCGCATCGAGCTCGAGTTTTTCCACCCCGAGCTCTTGCGCACGCTCGGGCGTTAAAAACGGGTCGCTGGCCGCGACCTTCATCTTCAAGCCAAGCGCGCGATCGGCCACGATCGAGCCAATATTGCCGCAGCCGATGATGCCCAATGTCTTGCCGGTCAGCTCCACCCCCATAAAGCGGGATTTTTCCCACTTACCGGCGTGTGTCGAAGTATTGGCAGCGGGAATTTCGCGAGCCAGCGCAAAGATCATCGCAATGGCGTGTTCGGCCGTGGTGATCGAATTGCCAAAGGGCGTGTTCATGACCACGATGCCGCGTGCGGTCGCACCCGCAACGTCGACATTGTCGACGCCGATACCCGCCCGACCGATGATCCGAAGGCGCGTTGCAGCACTCAGTATTGCAGAGGTTACCTTGGTGTTTGAGCGGATTGCCAGCCCGTCGAACTGCGGGATGAGCGCACGCAGCTCCTCGGGCTTGAGGCCTACGCGCTGCTCGACCTCGATGCCGCGCTCGCGGAAGATTTCGACCGCGCGCGGCGAGAGCGCGTCGCTGATCAGGACCCGGATGCTCATGCGTGATGACGCGCAGCGCTTTCGCCAGTGCTGACCCCAAGATCTTCGCCGTAGATCGTGTAGGCCCAGTCGAGCCATTCGGTCAGTGCGTCGATGTCGGATGTTTCGATCGTGGCTCCGCACCAGATGCGCAGTCCGGGTGGCGCATCGCGGTAGGAACCAATATCGAAGGCAACGCCCTCGGCCTCGAGCGCGCTGGTAATTTTCTTGAGCCATGCCGATTGCTTCTCGACGCTTAAGTGCGAGGCGGCTGCTGGCGCAAGGCACAAGCAAACGGAAGTTGGCGAGCGGGTTGCGGGATCCACCGCCAGGTAGTCGATCCAGGGCGTGCGGTCGACCCAGCGCTGCAATGCGGCCGCGTTCTCTCGAGTGCGCCGGGCAAGCCCTTCCGCGCCGCCAACGGAACGCGCCCAGGCCATGGCGTCTAACGCATCCTCCACACACAGCATGGAAGGCGTATTGATGGTTTCGCCTTGGAAAATCCCCGCGTTGAGCTTACCGCCCTTGGTCAGGCGAAAGATCTTCGGTACGGGCCAGGCCGGCGTATGCGACTCGAGTCGATGCACCGCGCGGGGCGACAAAATAAGTATGCCGTGCTGGGCTTCGCCGCCCAGAACCTTTTGCCAGCTAAATGTAACAACATCGAGCTTCTCCCACGGCATAGGCACGGCACACGCCGAGGAGGTCGCGTCGCAAATGGTCAAGCCGTGCCGGTCATCGGGAATCCAATCGCCGTCCGGAACGATAACGCCCGAGGTGGTGCCGTTCCAGGTGAAGACAATGTCGTGTTCAAAATTGGCCTGCCGCAAGTTGGGCAGCTTCCCAAAGTCGGCGACGAAGGATCTGGTCTGCAGGTGCTTTAGTTGCTGAATGCAATCCGTCACCCATTCTTTGCCAAAACTCTCCCAGGCAAAGACGTCCACCGGGCGAGGCCCCAGTAACGACCATAAGGCCGCCTCAACCGCCCCGGTGTCGGAGGCGGGCAGGATCCCTACCACGTATTCCTTGGGCAATTCAAGCAGCGACTTGGTTTCCTCGATCACCTGAAGCAATCGGGCCTTGCCCACCTTGGCGCGGTGCGAACGGCCAACCGGCGCAGCGCGCAGCGCATCCACGGACCAGCCCGGGTGCTTGGCGCAGGGGCCGCTTGAAAAATAGGGGCATTGGGGACGGTGCGGGGGCTTAGTGGCACTGGCAGCACACATACGGTTGTTTCCTGTACTGAACGGCTCGTTGGGGAGCCGCGGCCCGCCGGCAGGGTACTCAAATAGGTGCTGCCGCGTCAACTGTTGCCCATTTGCATGGCAACGCTAGCCGCGTACCACATTTGTCCTTAATAATGCACCTTTTGCCCAGCCGGCACCTGGCCACAGCTGCCGTGCCGGAGCGCAGCCGCACCCCATCCTCACTATGCCTACTGTCGTCGCGTGCCAATCCGCGCCATCGCTAGGGCGCGAACTTGCCCGTCGTCTGCGCCTTTTGTTCGTCTTGGCATTGCTCCCGGTCCAGCTCGCGATGCCGGCGACTCGCAGTGCGACCGCCGACGCCGGCACGGCGCCGCCGCCCAAAAGCGCCAAGCTTGCCGCCGGACTGCAAACGCGGACTGTGACCCTGCGAGAACTGGGGGCGTGGCAGCCCATCGCGCTGCGCGGGGTGGATCAAAACGTGTATCTGCCTCTTACCGTGCGCTTTGACGAATCGGTCGTGAGCGCGCGCTTGCACCTGACCTTTACCTTTTCGCCGGCGCTGCTGCCCGAACTTTCGCAGCTGCGGGTGCTGATAGACGAGGAGCCGCTAGCCACTGTGCGCCTGCCCAAAGAGCGCCTGGGCACACCGCAGCACGTCGATATCGATCTGGATCCACGCTATTTCGTCGAGTTTTCCAAATTGCATCTGGAGTTCATCGGCCATTACACAAGCGACTGCGAATTCCCATTTCACACCAGTTTGTGGGCGAGCGTGAGCAACGAAAGTACGTTGGAGCTCGTGACCCGTTCTCTGGTTCAGCGCAACGACTTATCGATGATGCCCGCGCCATTTTTCGACAACCGCGATAACCGGCGCCTGGAGCTGCCGTTTGTTTTTGCGCGCGAGCCTTCGGTCGCAACTTTGCGCACCGCGGGCATGCTGGCGTCCTGGTTCGGCGTCGCCGCCGGCTACCGTGGAGCACACTTCGATGCCTATTTCGATTCCCTGCCTGCACACCACGCGGTGGTGCTTGCGACCAACGAGGAGCGCCCCGCTAAGCTAGCGTTGCCCCCGGTCCAGGAGCCGACACTCGCCGTCATCTCCCATCCGGATGAGCCCGCAGTAAAGCTGCTCTTGGTGCTGGGGCGCGACGCCGAACAGCTGCGGACCGCGGCACAGGCCCTCGTGCTGGGACAGGCGATCTTGACCGGCGAGCGCGTTACGGTACGTTCTGTTCGCCTGCCCCAACCATCGATTGCCTACCAAGCTCCGAACATGGTGCGCACCGGTGAGCGAGTGCGCATCGGCGAGCTGGTCGAGCGGGCGGGCGATCTGCAGGTTACCGGACACTCGCTCGATCCGATCCGCGTGAACTTGCGCTTGCCGGCGGACATTTTCACCTGGGAAGCGCGCGGGATGCCCGTGGAGCTGCGCTTTCGTTACACCGTTCCGCGCGAGAACGGCCAGGGAAATTTGTCGGTTCGCATCAACGATGAGTTCGTCCAATCCTTTCCACTGCGTGCCGCCGATCAGGTCGGCAGCACGCGTCATCTGGATCTGCCCTTTCTTGAGGATACTGGCACCCTCGTGACGCAGGGCCTGACGGTGCCGGCGTTTCAGCTTGGCGCCAACAACCAACTGCAGTTCGTCTTTGACATTCCGCCGCAAGACGAAGGCCGCTGCCGCACGACCTTGGGCGCCGCACAGGCCGCGATCGACCCCGATTCCACGCTGGATCTCACGCACATTGAGCATTACGCCGCAATGCCCAACCTTGCGTTTTTCGCCAACAGCGGGTTCCCATTCACCAAGTACGCCGACCTTGGCCAGACGGCGGTGATACTTCCCGATGCGCCGAAGCCCGCGGAGGTCGAAACGATGCTTACCGTGCTGGGCAGCTTCGGTGCGGCCACCGGTGTGGCGGCGACGCGCTTGGAGTTGTTGACCGCCAGCAATGCGCAGCAGGCCGGCGACCGCGACGTGCTGGTTATCGCAAGCGGATTGGATGCGCCGCTGCTGCAGGCGTGGAAAAACACTCTGCCCGCGCGCATTGATGCGGGGCAGCGGGCGAGCTCATCGCTGGGGAAGCTCGCCGATGCGGGCGCGGAATGGTTTAGTGGCGCGTTGCCGCACGCCGTGCCGAAAGATGGCTGGACCGAGATCGTCAGCAAGGGGCCGCTGGCGGCGATCTTGGGATTTGAGTCACCTCTGGCAGGTGGCCGCTCGGCCATCGTGCTCAACGCAACCGACGCTGCGACGCTGCCGCGCACTGCCGCTGCCTTGATCGACGCCTCCAAGGTGCGCAATGTGCGCGGCGACCTCGTCTTGTTGCGCGATGAGGAAGTTCAGTCCTTTCGCGTGGGCGATACCTATTACGTAGGTCACCTGAGCTGGTGGCGTTGGATCTGGTTTCAGCTGCATTCGCACCCCATCTTGCTCGTGACGCTGGGTTTGGCGCTAGGCGTGTTTATTGCGCTAGTGATCTTCGGCGCTTTGCGACGGATGGCGGCACGGCGCCTGGCCGCCGGTTCGTGAGCCGTCCGCAGCAGGCGCGGCTGCGGCGCCGGCTGCTGCGCGCGGGGGCGCTCATGAGCTTGCTTGCAGGCAAGGCGCAACTCGCAAGCGCTGGTGCGGTTGTGCTGGGTGCGCCGGCGCCGTCCTGCACCCCGTGGGGTGCCTGGGTTGAATTTGCCGACCAGTTCCTCGGTAAGGGCGCGCGCGTAATCGATCCGTCTTCGGTGCGCGCGCACTCGGTCTCCGAGGCGCAGGCCTACGCCTTGTTCTTTTGCCTCGTGGCCAACGACCAAGTGCGCTTTGAACAGCTGCTGCGCTGGACCGAGGATAATTTGGCCGGGGGCGATCTGACGATCCGCTTACCCGCGTGGCTTTGGGGGCGACGTGACGACGGCAGTTGGGGGGTGATCGACGAGAACTCCGCTGCCGACGCGGATCTGTGGCTTGCATACACGCTGGGTGAGGCTGGTCGGTTGTGGCAGCAGCGCCGCTATGTGGCTTTGTCCTCACTGCTTGCCGAGCGCGTCCTTCGCGAGGAGACCGCGCAGCTGCCCGGCTTGGGCCGAACCTTGCTGCCGGGGCCGCGCGGTTTTAGTCCGGAGCCGGGGCGCTGGCGCTTAAATCCAAGCTACATGCCGCCATTTCTGATGCGCTGGCTCGCTATGCGCAGTGCTGATGCGCGCTGGCAGGAGTTGCTGCAGACCTCGCTTGCGGTTTTGCG
>DASPWJ010000079.1:0-9583 GCA_035621895.1 Burkholderiaceae bacterium
GCGGCGTTGGGTGGCAAAACATTCACCTTTTCTCTTGCCGAAGCACTGAAAAAAGGGCCCGTCGTCTTGTACTTTTACCCCAAGGCGTTTACCAAGGGATGCACGATCGAGGCGCACAACTTTGCCGAGGCAAGTGAGAAGTTCCAAGCGCTCGGCGCAACGCTCATCGGCATGTCCAACGACGACATCGAAACGCTCAAGGATTTTTCCGTGAAGGAGTGTCGCAACAAATTTGCCGTTGCCGCCGACGCTGGGGCGCGCATCATCAAGCAATACGATGCGGCAATGTTGCTCATGCCCGAGCGGGCCGACCGCATCTCCTATGTCATTAGCCCGGAGGGCAGGGTGATTTACACCTATGCCAGCCTAAGTCCGGACAACCACGTCGAGAACACGCTGCGTGCAGTAGAGCAGTGGCGCGCCAGCGCTAAGCGCTGAGGCGTGCGATTTGCCACTTTTCTGCGATGGCGCAAATCACAGCCAGAAGCGTTGGAACAAACTTCGACCGTGAGGGGGGTTGGTTTATACGCCGCCGAATGTTTGGGCGGATCTTTTCTGAGTCGGGCACCCCGGCTTCGCTATGAAGTAAGTGGTCGCATACTAATGGATCAGATTTATTTATCTCATATCAAATTTAAACTGACTTTATTTATATGAGCCGGGCAGTGACAATGCGCCCCGTGCCGATGAACAACTACGTGAGAAGGAGTGGACGTATATGAGTACGAAGCAAACCGGCAAGAAGACCTACAGCGCGGGGGTCAAGGAATATCGCAGCACCTACTGGGAGCCGCATTACGCGGTCAAGGACACCGACATCTTGGCCTGCTTCAAGATTGTTCCCCAGCCCGGGGTGGACCGGGAAGAGGCGGCTGCGGCTGTCGCTGCCGAATCGTCCACGGGTACTTGGACGACGGTCTGGACCGATCTGCTGACCAACCTCGATTACTACAAGGGCCGCGCCTACCGGATCGAAGACGTGCCCGGGGACGACACCGCTTTTTACGCCTTCATCGCCTATCCGATCGATCTTTTCGAGGAAGGGTCGGTTGTCAACGTGTTCACGTCGCTTGTGGGCAACGTGTTTGGCTTTAAGGCAATCCGCGGCTTGCGCTTGGAGGACGTGCGCTTTCCGATTGCCTATGTCATGACCTGCGGTGGCCCGCCCAACGGCATTCAGGTCGAGCGCGACATCATGAACAAGTACGGCCGGCCACTGCTTGGTTGCACGATCAAACCCAAGCTCGGCCTGTCTGCTAAGAACTACGGCCGCGCGGTGTACGAGTGCCTGCGCGGAGGGCTTGACTTCACGAAAGACGATGAGAACGTCAACAGTCAGCCGTTCATGCGCTGGCGCGACCGCTTTGCCTTCGTCGCCGAGGCGATCCACAAAGCCGAGTCCGAGACCGGTGAGCGCAAAGGCCACTACCTGAACGTCACCGCCCCCACCCCGGAGGCGATGTACGAGCGCGCGGAATTCGCCAAGGAACTTGGCATGCCGATCATCATGCACGACTTTCTGACCGGCGGATTTTGTGCGAATACGGGTCTAGCCAACTGGTGCCGCAAAAACCGCATGCTGCTGCACATCCACCGTGCGATGCACGCGGTGATCGACCGCAATCCGAACCACGGCATTCACTTCCGTGTATTGACTAAGGCCTTGCGTCTGTCCGGCGGCGATCAGCTGCACACGGGCACCGTGGTTGGCAAGCTCGAGGGTGATCGGGCCTCGACTCTGGGCTGGATCGACCTGCTACGCGAGCGCTACATCAAGGAAGACCGCTCGCGCGGGATCTTCTTTGATCAGGATTGGGGATCGATGCCCGGCGCTTTTGCCGTGGCCTCCGGCGGCATTCACGTCTGGCACATGCCAGCGCTGGTGACGATCTTTGGCGACGACTCGGTCCTGCAATTTGGCGGGGGCACGCTCGGACACCCCTGGGGCAATGCGGCTGGCGCTTCGGCCAACCGTGTCGCGCTCGAGGCTTGCGTCCATGCCCGCAATCAGGGGCGCCAGGTCGAAAAAGAAGGCAAGGACATTTTGACCGCTGCCGCCCGTTCGAGCCCCGAGCTGCGCGTCGCCATGGAAACGTGGAAGGAAATCAAGTTCGAGTTCGACACCGTCGACAAGCTCGACGTTGCGCACCGCTAACGACCAACGCGAGATTCTTCTTTACGAGATCCGATGAGGAAAAACCCCGGGGCCGCCCATTGCGCCCCGGGGCAGCCAAAACACGAGAAAACCGGAGTACCCAATGAGCGAAATTCAGGACTACGCATCCAAACTTTCGGATCCCGCGAGCCGCAAGTTTGAAACCTTCTCCTACCTGCCACCGATGTCCAAGGAAGAAATTCGCGAGCAGGTCGAATACATCGTCAAACGCGGCTGGAACCCTGCCGTCGAACACACGGAACCAGAACACATGACCGATTCGTACTGGTACATGTGGAAGTTGCCGTTGTTCGGCGAGACCAATGTCGACCGCGTCCTTGCGGAGGTCGAAGCCTGCCATAAGCTGCATCCGACGCACCACGTGCGCTTGATCGGTTACGACAACCTGCGCCAGTCGCAGGGTGCCGCAATGGTCGTCTACCGCGGCAAGACCCTCTAGGGGGACGGCCCAGAGTCTTCGCCAAACGCGCCCGTCGGCGTAGTGCCTGCCGACGCAGGCGCGCCAAATGTTGCCCATTTGCGCGAAAAGCGTACGCAAGTAAATCGCCATGAACACTGTTGAACTCGCAGCCCAATACCGTGTCACCAAGGAGCCGTACTATCGTCGCATTGCAGACGAGGTCGGACTCTATGAGGCGGCCTATTCGGTTCGCATGCCCATGATGCTCAAGGGCCCGACGGGTTGCGGCAAGACGCGTTTTGTTGAGTACATGGCCTGGAAACTGGGCAAACCCCTGGTGACGGTGGCCTGCAACGAAGACATGACCGCGTCAGACCTCGTCGGGCGCTTTTTGCTCGATGCCGCTGGCACTCGCTGGCAGGACGGGCCGCTGGCAGTCGCGGCGCGAATTGGCGCCATCTGCTACCTCGATGAAGTCGTCGAAGCTCGTCAGGACACGACCGTGGTGATCCATCCCCTGACCGATACGCGGCGTGTCTTGCCGCTGGAGAAAAAGGGGGAACTGGTGCACGCACACCCCGATTTTCAGCTGGTCGTGTCCTATAACCCCGGCTACCAGGCGCTCATGAAGGATCTGAAGCAATCGACCAAGCAGCGCTTTGGTGCGCTTGATTTCCAGTACCCCGCACACGCGGTCGAACAAGAGATCGTTGCCCATGAGTCGGGCGCCGCGGCAGATGTGGCCGGAAAGCTGGTCTCCATTGCCGAGCGCGCGCGCAACCTGAAGGGACACGGTCTGGACGAAGGAATTTCCACTCGTATGCTCGTCTATGCCGGTTCGCTGATCGCGCGCGGCGTGCCTGCGATCGATGCCTGCCGCATGACGCTCGTGCGGCCGATCACAGACGACCCCGACATGCGCGATGCGCTCGACGCTGCAGTAACGACCTTTTTCTAGTCGTTCGCGCAGACCCCTTTCGGTCGCCGCCACTATGTCGGTTGCATTAGAAGATTACGGCGAGCTAGCCGAGCAGCTGGGCGCACACGCTCAGGAAGTGTTGCACGCGTGCTGGAATGAGGCGGCACGCACCTTCACCGCGGCCTCCCTGGAAAGCGTCTATCTGAAAGGCGCCCGCGCCTTGCACTTGCTGGGCCGTGGCAACGACCTCGTGGTCACGTTTTTGCAAGAGGCACCGGCAGTGGCGCGCGAAGTTGGCGAGGAAGCCGTGTCGGACCTCGTCGAGATGGCGCTGCGTTGCGTCTCCAAAACCAGCGCAACCGTCGTGACCGCAATCATCGGCAGCAGCCCCGTAGCTGCGCGACGGCTCGCCGAGCGAGGGCTTTTTGACGGCTATCTGCGCCTTTTGGAAAACTTGCTCGCGCAGGTTCCGCGCGGGGTGCGCCCGATGCTTGGGCAGCTCGACATCCTTTTGGGCCAGCTGACCCTCGGTGGCTTGCGTCGCTGGGCCAACTGGGGAGCGCAGGCGCATCGCACCGATTTTGACGCCCAGGTGCGCTACTTTGGTCTGGAATCGCCCGAGGCCCTGGCGGTGCTGCAGCAAGAGCGCAAGGGAACGCTCTTTGTCGACGTGCAGCGACGTCTGGCCATGTATTTGCGAGCGCTATGGGGACGGGATTTTTTTCTGCGCCCGACTTCAGGCGATTATGAATCGCGCGAGGGCTACCGTCCTTATATCGAGCGGCACCTTATTCACGTGCCCGACGCCTACGACGACACGGCGGGCGTAAGCGGACTGGAACTGTACCGCGCGGCCGTCGCGCACGCGGCCGCCCACTTGGCGTACACGCGCAGCGCCATCTCGGCCGAGGCGCTTAATCCCGTGCAGATGGCACTGGTCGCACTGATTGAAGATGCCCGTGTCGAGGCGCTCGCGCTGCGCGAGTTCCCCGGCTTGCGCCCGATCTGGGCACGCCTACACCGGGCAAGCCCGCAAGCCGACGGCACTTGCGCTGACCACATGAGCCGCTTGGCCCGTGCGCTGCTCGATCCAGCATATGCCGATGAGGGCCCACTGGTTGTCCAGGGTCGAGCGCTGTTCGCACAGGCGCAGCATGAGCTAACGGATAACCGCGTTTCATGGGAAATCGGTACTGAACTTGCCAACCTGCTGATGCACATTGCCCCGCCCTTTCAGCCCCGCACAGACTTCGTGCAAGCGCCTTACCGGGACGATAACCGCTACGTGTGGGAGTTCGATGAACTCGTCGACCTGGAGGGCGTGCAGACGCTGCCTTGGTTCGAGCGCCAGGTGCGCCGCAACGTCAGTCTGATGGAATTCATCAACGAGACCGACGTCGAAACCGCCGGAGATGACGCGCAGGAGATCTGGGTGCTGTCTTCGGAGTTGTTCCCGTACGAGGACAGGGGCATTTCCTACAACCAGATGGAGGGCAAGGAGCCCGCACCCGATCCACATCACTACCCGGAATGGGACTACCAGATTCAAGTCGAACGCCCGCACTGGGTTACCGTGCTCGAGCAGCGCGCGCCCGCAGGCGAGGTTGCCACCATCGATGCGGTAGTTGCGCGATACAAACCCATTGTGGGGCGGCTCAAGCGGCTGATCGAAGCGCTTCAGCCGCAAGGCGTACAGCGACTGCGACGCCTTGAAGAAGGGGACGAGATCGACTTGAATGCCGCCATTAACGCCTTGATCCAGATTCGCAAGCACGACCAACCAGACACCCGCATCATGATGCGAAACGTTCGCCGGCAACGTGACTTGGCCGTGCTGCTGCTTATCGATCTTTCGCAATCAACGAGCGACAAAGTGCGAGGCTCCGAGCAAACGGTGCTGGAGCTCGCGCGCGACGCCTGCGCCCTGCTGGCCGACGCGATGCAAAAGATCGGCGACCCGTTTGCCATTCACGGTTTTTCTTCCGATGGCCGCCATGAGGTGCGCTACACGCGTTTTAAGGATTTTGAGTTACCTTACGACGCACACGCCAAGTCGCGCCTTGCGGCTATGTCCAGTGGAATGTCGACTCGCATGGGAGCCGCGATGCGCCATGCGGGCGCCATCTTGCAGCGCTGCCCGCAAAGCCGAAAACTTTTGCTTGTGCTCACCGACGGCGAACCCGCCGACATCGACGTGCGCGACCCGCAGTACTTGCGACACGACGCCCGCAAGGCTGTCGAGGCGCTCGGCCGTTGCGGTATTACGAGCTACTGTCTTTCGCTCGATCCGCATGCCGATCAGTATGTTGCGCGGATCTTTGGCGCACGCAACTATCGGGTGCTCGATCGCGTCGAGCGACTGCCGGAACAATTGCCGGCCTTGTACGTGGGACTGACAGGTCGCTAATGGGGCCGTAGACGCCTACCCCTTGAGCGCGCGGTACAAATAGGGCAGGCTGACATCCATCCGATAGTCAATGCCCGAGTGCGTGTCGTTGAATTCCTCATACCGATGTGCGACCCTGTGCTGCGCCAGGCGCTTGGACAAGATACGCGCACCGTAGTGCAGATGGTACTGATCGCGCCAGCCGCAGTCGATATAGATCGCCTTTAGTGAACGCAACTCGTCTGCATAGCGCCCCACGAGCAATATCGGATCGTGGCGGCGCCAACGCTCCCAACGCGCGGCCAGGAGCTCTCCGGTTTCCAGGTTAAAGGGAACTCGAAAACCGTTGGCGGCTTTGGGATCCGGATCGTAACTGGCCGCCATGCAAAGGTTCATGAGGCAGTGAACTTCCGCCGTTGATGGTTTGCTTTTTGAGTGAAAGGCCTCGAGAAACCGTTCGACCCTACCATCGTCGAAACCGGCCTCGACCCCGCGCTCGCTGCGACGGACATCCACCGGACCGGGCCTGCGCGGATGTTTTCGATAACGGGCAAGCTCATCGAGTGTGTTGGGCCAATCGGAGTGATAGACAAAATCAAAATAGCAATCGCCCGAGTGATCCGCAATCGCGCCCCAGTAGCGTGCGTACTTCATGCCGTGGATCATCGCCCCATAACCACCAGAGGACTTGCCAAAGCAACCGCGATGGTCGCGCGATGCCAGCGTACGAAATTCACGATCGATGAACGGTACGAGTTCGCGTGTGAGATAGTCCGCGTAATTGCCGATCGCCGATGAGTTGATGTATTGGTTGCCGCCGAGGCGAGTGAAACAGTCGGGAAAGACGATGATGACCGGGCCCATGCGCTTTTCGTACACCAGGCGCTCGGCCTTTTCGGCGACATTTTCCTCGAAGGCGCGCCAGTTGACGTGCGCGGCGCCAGCCGCCGTGTACCCCACCAGATCAAAGAGCACGGGAAAGCGCCGGCCGCGCGCGCGCGCGGCTGCACTGTCGTACTGCGGCGGCAGCCAAACAGGAAACCGGCGTTGGTGCGGATCGCCAAGCGGATTGTCCGCGAGGATGTGGGAGGTGTGCTCGATCAGAACTACGCGTCCCGAGGGTGCGGCACGTACCTTGGCAATCATCTATTCACCATCGCATATGCGAACACGCCAACCACTGCGATGGTCAAAGCGCCTCGCGCAACAAAAATGAAAAGGCCCCGCACATGGGGCCTTTCCGAGCTCCCGGTGAGCACAATTGTCTTCGGCGCCAACTCACTCGAGTCTCTGGCGCATCGGAAGAAACGCCAGTCAAGAACCGGTCATGCCGGTTAAAGAAATTCTAGGCACGATCCGCAAGCCGCGTCAATCATTGATCTGCTTGTGCCATCGCAGCCACACAAACTACCGCTTCAGCGCACTCCGGCTGCGCCATCAACCGATGCGGATACCAAGATCGGGTCATGGCGGAACCGGTCGGGGTAGAGCTGCTCGAGATTACGTACCTTCGGCAAGTCATAGCGAACAATGTAACCGTTGTTCGGGTGCAGCGTCGCAAAGTCCTGGTGATACGTTTCGGCCGCGTAAAAACCCGGCAACGAATCGATTCGGGTGGCAATCTTGCGCCCGCCAAAGACTGCCGCTTGGTCGAGTTGGCGAATGTAACTTTGGGCAATCCGCCTTTGTTCGTCGTTCAGTACGAAGACCTCCGAACGATATTGCGATCCGACGTCCGGCCCCTGGCGGTCGACTTGCGTGGGATCGTGTGCAACAGAAAAGAAAATCCGCAAAATTGTGCCGTAACTCACAACGTTCGGATCAAAGCGGATCTGAACCGATTCGGCGTGACCCGTCCGCCCGGTACTCACCGATTCGTAATCCGCGGAGGCCTGTGATCCTCCCGCGTATCCCGAAATCGCGCTTTGAACGCCCTTGACGTGCTGAAAGACTTTTTGCACGCCCCAAAAGCATCCGCCTGAAAGAACTGCCGTTTCGAGGCCGTGTCCAGCTGTTGGCATCTCATCGACGGCGGGAGCGGGCAGCGGCGTTGCGTCCTCTAGGCACCAGGAGGCAGACGGCGCCAGGACAGAAAACAACAGGCCAAAAGTTCTCGCCAAGCGCCTCATGACTGACCTCCCGATGCTGGTTGAAATGTCAATGCCTCGCCGTTGATGCAATAGCGCAGGCCAGTGGGGGGCGGTCCGTCTTCAAACACATGTCCCAGATGACCACCGCATCGGCGGCAGTGCACCTCCGTGCGAACCATTCCAAAGGACCGATCCTCGGTCATCCGCACAGCATCGTCCAAGGGTTGCCAGAAACTAGGCCAGCCCGTGCCACTGTCAAACTTTGTTGCCGATGAAAACAACGCCAGCGCGCAACCAGCGCAACTGAAGACACCGCGGCGCTTCTCGTGGTTTAGCGGGCTTGTAAAAGCCCGCTCTGTGGCCTGCTCGCGTAGCACGGCGTATTGCTGGGCGGTTAGCAGCGCGCGCCATTGCTCCTCGCTGTGCTCGACTTCGAAGCGTTCGACCTTGCTCGTCGCCACCTGCGTGCCACGCGCAAAGCGACCAAGTCCAAGCACCGCGAGTAAACCCGTGCCGGCTAAAAACCAGTTTCGCCTTCCCATGTTCAGCTCCTTTACCGTGACGCGCGCGTCCACGCACCCTTGGTCGGGCCAAGCGGGAAATTCTTACATCCGCGCTCCGATTCGCCCGCCGCAGGCAGGCTGCATCGCGCGGGAGTTAGCGCAAGGGCCAAGTTTTCGATTAACCCAACGGGCCAGGTGCCTCGAATGCTGGCGACGATCGCACACGCTAATATTTTGCTCGCAAAAAAAAGGTACGTTCGTATAGCAAGCAAGCGCGGTGCGATTCGAGCAACCGATCTTTTGCCAGCCCATTGTGTCCGCTATCGCAGTGTCGCGTCGAAGGTATCCTCGAAAGAACAAGGGGTTGGCGGCTCCTGGCGGCTATTGGCGAGGATTTTGTTTGCTGCACCTGCGGCTGCGGGGACGAGCGCCAAGAAGTCCCCTGCCGCAAACGCCGTTATCGGCAATCGCCCAGATATCGGCAAGGAAATCGGCAGGTATCGCTCTTGCCTTAAGAAAGGAAAGCGCCGCGCCGTGCTCGCATACCATGCGCCTGTCGGGGCGAAACAGCAGCGCATCACAGCGCTTGCGTCCTGCCGCAACGTCTTTCGGGGAGTCTTATCGCGATAGGCGCCTTACGTGCTTCGCATGCCCGGCAAACAACAATGAGAGCTAGGCTGGGATACACCAGGAGCAACGCCAGGGTCCGCTGCCTCGGCTCAACGCCCCAGGGTTTCGTTGGCCAAGGCCAGCAACACCCGATTTATATTTATTGATGCGTAAATTCTGCCCAACGCAGCTCTCCTCGCGAATCTCATTGGAGAGCAACGCGTGCCCTTATTAGCGACCGTGAGCGGCCGGTCTTTGGCGAACGCAGAACGAAGCTCGCAGAACGGTGGTCCCACCGCCTACGATGCAGTAACCGCGTCGAAAGACTCTTCGAGGATGCGCATGCCCTCATCGACAACCTCGTCGGACGCCGTCAGTGGAACAAGCACACGGATGATATTTGCGTTCGATCCACACGAAAGCAGTATCAAACCACGCCGATCGGCCTCGGACACAAGGCGCTTAGTCAACTCCGCGTCGGGTGCATCGAGTCTGCCATC
>DASPWJ010000080.1:0-14293 GCA_035621895.1 Burkholderiaceae bacterium
AAAACCTGCACGCGAGGCGAGGATCGGCGAGTTGATCGACGTTCAAGTCGCGGACCAGCGGCTGCAGATCGTGATACGCGCGCTATCGGCGCAACGCGGTCCGGCGAGCGTCGCGCGCGAGCTCTACCAGGAGACCGCCGAAAGCATCGCGCGCCGAGAGCGGCAAAGGGAACACTGGGGTGCCGAACCAGCGCGGTCGATCAAAGGAAGGCCGACCAAGCGCGACCGGCGGCAGCTCGGCAAGATCTTGCGCGGGTAAAAAGAGAAGAGCCGTCCTGGGACTGCGTGGGGTTTTCGTTGGTTGACTCCTCGCAACCCCGGGGAGGGCTAAAGCACCCTTGGGTGTGCGAAAGGGCGCACTCGCATCGCTTGCCCAATTCAGCGATCATCCGCAGGCCGCCTCTGGCAAAGGTAATGGGGCAATTGCTTGAGCTACATATCGGAACGCTCACCTTCCCATCGCCTTGTGACAACAAAAAGCGCTACAAGCGAGTTTGTTGCAGCAAAAAAGCGCAAACTTTTTGCGTTCGTGGCAATCGCGCGCGTATCTTGGTCAGCGTTCGCCGACTCGGTGTCGGGGACGGACGGGGAAGATGGGTTCGAACAGGCCCTTGGCGCGCTCATTGGCCAAAGAGCGATTGCCGACGCGGGCTTAAGTGACCGTTGTCAGGTTGTCAGCGGCGATCTTTTCCATTCCGTGCCCGTTGGCGCCGATGCCTGCCGTCTTTCACGGGTCATTCATGACTGGGACGACGGAAAAGCGATTGAAATTCTGAAGACCGTCCGCGCTGCGCTGCCGGCGAAAGGCCGACTGTTGTTGTTCAAAACCATGGTTCGAGACTGCAGCCGGTTCTCGTACCCGTTGTTGTCGGACTTGGACATGATCATTCGCACGGAGGGCTGCGAAAGGAGCGAAAGACAATACCGTGCGCTTTACACGGCTGCGGGTTTTAAGCTGACTCGGGTCATCCCGACTCCCTCCCCGACCCGTAGGACGATCATTGAAGGCAAGCCGGCCGGAGATGGCCTCCAATCGTCCGTCAGCAAGCGACAGCCGTGCATGGGCGCAAAAGTGCGCAACGGGCGAAAAGCAGCAACCGAAGGTGCGCTTTAAGTCCAACCAAAGCTTGCTCGGCAAACCGGGAGGTTGCGGCAAGCCGCCAGGGGAGAGGACATTAGGTTGAGGCAGTTACCAAAACTCCTGCGGCGCTGTGCATGAGGCAAAGCGCAAGCCGTCGCTTGTCCGAACGGATCTGTAGGGCTAGGACAGCGCCGCGTGGACGAGCGGTGGCAGTACTTCGGCGGCCTTGCCTCGCAAGCAGTGGGTGGCGATTTCATCGACCGCGGTCCGGTGCGGATCGATTACTACAACGGCTGCGCCGGCCCGTTGCGCGATCAACGGCAGGCTCGCAGCCGGCTGAACCAGCCCGGACGTCCCTACGACCATCATTAGGTCGCAGGTCGACGCGGCGGCCTCGGACCTTCGCCAAGGGCCCGATGGTAGCGGCTCGCCAAACCAGACGACACCTGGCCGCACTTGACCGCGACAGGCGCTGCATGTTGGGGGTTCGATCCGCCGCCCTCCTTCCGATTCGACGGGAGGTGCTGCATCGAGGCGGTACGCAGCGCCACAGCGAGTGCACCGGGGAAAAAACAAACTGCCGTGCAGATGCAACACGTTTCGACTACCGGCTCGCTCATGCAGATCGTCGACATTCTGTGTCACGACGATCGTCTGCGGCCGCGCCGCCTCCAGGTGTGCCAGCGCGAAATGCGCGTCGTTTGGTTTGGCCGTTGTCACCTTGGCGCGCCGCCATTCGTACCAGCCCCAAACGAGCGCTGGATCTCGTTCAAAAGCCTCGGGGGTCGCTAGCTGCTCGGCATCAAAGCGCTCCCACAAACCAGTGAGCGCGTCACGGAATGTCGCTAGACCGCTCTCGGCGGAGATTCCGGCGCCGGTAAGCACGATTGTTTTCGCCGAGTGCCGGATCAAGTCGGAGATTACGTCAGAAGCCATGGTGGGATGCCGGCTGCGGGACCTTGTTGTGCAATTTGCCTTGACTGGGTGCCTCGATATCCGGCCGGGGGCGCTTGCTCGCCTAACGAAAAGCGAAATTTAAGACGCAGAACCCTCGCGTGCCAGAAAATCGAGCTCTTCTGGCGTCGAGGTGCGTCCCAGTATGCGATTGCGGTGCGGATACCTCCCAAATCGGTCGATAGTTGATTTGTGCCTTCGCTCGGACTCCAGGCTTGATTCCATTCCCAACGCGCCGAAAAGTTTCAAGGCCCACTCGTGGATCAGCGCAGACTCGCTGTGCATAAATGGCATGTAGACGAATGCTCGCTGGTGAACAGGCAAGAGCTGGTCGGCGCCCACTCCCACCGCCTCCTGGGCCAAGCACAGTGCCAATGGATCAAACGCGAAACTGCGCGGATCGTCGCGGTAGATGTTGCGCGAGAATTGGTCCAGCACGATGATTTCCGCAAGACGCCCACTGGGATGTTCCCGCCAGCTGTACAGTTCACACCGCGTGGCGGCGCGGTGGATCGCGCCGAAGCGCAGCGCTATTTCGCTATCGAACCGAGGATCGTGCGCCCACCATTTGCTCGGGCGAGTCTCTTCGAACCAAAAGCGGATCACTTCTTCAGCGTTCACCTTCTGCCGACCGTCCCAAAATCGATTCACCCGCCAGCTCGCGCTGCCAGATCAGTTCACCGTTGCGATGGACCTCGCGCACGCGATGAAACGGCACCTCGTGCACCGTTCCGTCCGTCTCGGTCGCAATGAAAGAGAAGTGGTTGCCCGACTCCAAATCGATGCTCGCGAGCGGCACCCGTACGATCCGATGTTCGACGCGATCGTAATACCCGATCGTGAACCGGCCACCGCCGAAGCCCGGATCCCAGCGGATACGGTTGAACACATCCTGGATCGGAATCACGTCGCCCTCAGCGAGCCAAAGCGTGCACACGCGCTAGGTCGAGCACGCCGGAGGCGCCCCAACCGCTGACCCCGGGTGGAACTTCGGGTCGGAATGCCTCGTACAGCTCGTAAGCTTGCCGGGCTAAATCCTCGGGCGGCAGGGAGTGTGCCAGGGCGACCAGCGCTTGCTCGACCGCGCCGAGCGCGGCACCAAACTTGCTTTCCAAGTAGCGCTGCACGCTCTCAGGGCTGACCGGTTTGTCCTTCGAGAGCGCACGCAGACCATCGGGTGTCTGCACCACCGGTACCGCGCGATGCATCAGGTCGACGTGCAAAACCTGGCCCGGGGCAGCGCGCTTGCGCCTGAGCTCTTCGGGCGCTGGCTTAAAAATGCCAAGCGATCGGCCTTTCGCATAGGCATTGAGGCCGGCGACGACGCGCCCAAGCGTCAGTGCTTCATCGCGGTGAAAACCGAGACGCTGAGCGACGACCGCGGCCCACAAAGTGAGCACCGGTGCACGATTGACAAGGACGCGAGACCCGCCGGCCGCGGCGCTTGCCGGCGCTGCCGACCCCGCTGCCTTTACTTTGCGCATCCGTGGTGCCCCAACCCAACTCACATGAGCCGGGCAGGGGCAGTTTGATTTGTACGCTTCGTTGCGTCAATCCTCCTTGCTCGTGCCATAGATTCCAATGGCCGACTTGGTTCCCGTGCGAGGGCGCGGCGTCCGATCCTCCCGGTTGCTGACCTTGCGCGTTGCAAAGACGGCCTAAAAGGATGCCCGAAGGGTGGTCATCGCATGCCCTCGTCGCTGGCGCTGGGGTCCTCAAGCACCAGGGCGATTACGCAAGGTAGGCCACGGATTGCGGCTGGGGCAGGTGCCCAAAGCTCTGACGCGTGGGCGTTGCCGGCGACGGGCCCTGCGCGAGTAAGTCGAGAACGCCTTCGGTAAGGTGCGGGCCTCTTCGCACAATGCGCCCAATGAGGTGGTGTGCGAATCGCGGCAAGAAGATCGAAATTGCGTACATTGGGAACTAGCGCGCATGAGTCGCGGCACCGACGTGAATTTTCTGCTGGAGAATGCGCCCGCCGATTTGGGCAAACAAAAATGCTAATAGCCGCAGTCTTTCTTTATCTTTGCCGTGATCAGCGGTGTGTTCCTGGGCGTTTACATCTTTTTCGGCAAGACATATCCGCCGATGCCCCTCGCCATTGGCCACGGTGCTTCGGCCGTTACGGCTCTTGCGCTGGCCATCGCGGGATCCATTGGCGCAAGTGCAGCAACTCTCTTGAAAGTTGCGCTCGCCGTGCTGGCCTTTGCAGCGCTTGGCGGGGCTTTTTTGTTTAGCTGCCAGTTGCGCGGTAAACCGCACCCCTGGCCCGCGATTGTGCTGCACGCGCTGCTGGCTTTCGGGGGTTTCGTTGGATTTGCGCTGGCCGCATTGACGTCCCTTACCCGCTGAGGTTGCACAAGGCCAGTTACTTGCCTGCAAAAATGCGAGGCCCTTTTGTTTCGAACCCTTTGGGTGATGATCGCCTCCCGGACGGTCATCGGCCGATACGCAAACGATCCAAATGAATTGGTCCTCGATGCGCTTTGCGACAGCGTTTCAAAGATTAATTGAGACGCACTATCAGCCTTCCGGTCTTCTTTCGAAATGGGGCAAAGCCGTGGCCTAGCAATGGGTCTCGCCCCGCACCGCGGTGGTGGTCACTGCGAGGTTAGGGTGCGAGGAACTTGGGTCAAACAAAAATGCCTGTTGCGGATTGCGGCGGCAGGTGAGTAATTGCAGGCAGCAGTTGGAGGAATCAACGGATTTATCTATCTCACGCAGGGCAATTTTGCCCATTCGACTCGCAGCCGCTTGAGACAATGCGCAAAAGATAGTTTTTGCGTCACGCAGCGTCAGAGCGGCAACCGTCTACTAGGAAGACGGGCCCTAGCCTCCTTGTGGAAGGAAGATCCCAACCTATGAGCCGGTCGCTATCCGCCAGACTCTCGTACGCCTTTGGCTTCATCGTTGTTGCACTTTTCGTTAGTGCCGCCATGGTGTGGAATTTCAAGCACGCCGCTGAGCGGAACATCGAGAGCGGCCGCAGAAATACGCTCGATACGGCGGCTCTGGCGGACGCGCAAAATGCTCTTTGGGCCTTGCGCTGGGGTGTCGCTCAGTACATCGCAGTTCCCGACGCAGCGGTCCGAGCGCAAATTCTTGCCGGCGGTACAAAACAGCGTGCCGATTGGGATCGCGCCGTTTCGCAGCTACAGGGCATGGACATTGGCGAGACGGGCAGCGCGTTACTTGCAGGTATGCGGGCGAACTTTGACAAATATATCGCCTCCCGCGAAAAATGGATGCAACTAATGTCGGAGGGCAAAGTTGCAGAAGCCGTCAAGGAACGTGCCGACGTCACAACCCCGATGGGCGCTGCAACCGTCGAGGCGATTAGCGCTCTCGTCGAAGTGCAACGACAGCGAAGCAGCGAGGATTCCAACACGGCTGGGCGCGACCTGGAGGGTATGAAGTATTGGGGCACGGTAGTACTGGCGTTCATGGTATTTGCGGCTGTCACGGCATGCGTAATCGCGGTATGGGTGGTTCGTTCGATTAGCGGGTCGATTCACCAAGCGGTCGCGGTGGTCCGCACGGTCGCCTCAGGTGACCTTTCGTCGCGAATCGAAGTTGCAGGCGATGACGAGATTTGCCAACTGCTCGCCGAACTGCGCAAGATGAACCAAAGCCTGGCAGCGCTTGTTGCTCAAGTTCGGGCAGGGGCGGCTGGAATTGCGGCGGCAACGGGCGATATCTCCGCAGGCAACCAGGATCTTTCGCAACGCACCGAGCAGCAGTCCGCATCGCTGAAGCAGGCCACCGCGTCGATGGAACAGATCACGACCACCGTTCGGCAGAGCGCGGAAAACGCCCGCCAAGCCAATGAACTGGCACTCGCCGCAAGGAGCGCCGCTGAAAGAGGTGGCGACGTCGTCGCCGGCGTCGTGCAGACAATGGATGCCATCGCGGGTTCCAGCAGGCGGATGGCGGAGATCATCAATGTGATCGATAGCATCGCATTTCAGACAAATATTCTTGCTTTGAACGCGGCCGTCGAGGCAGCGCGGGCGGGTGAGCAAGGGCGCGGCTTTGCGGTGGTGGCGGGCGAAGTGCGCAATCTGGCGCAGCGAAGCGCACATGCTGCGCGCGAGATCAAGGAAATAATCCAGGACAGCGTCCAAAAGGTCGACGCGGGCAACAGTTTGGTTGGTGATGCGGGATCGTCGATGGCAGAGATTGTCGAACGGGTGAAGCGGGCGACGGATCTCTTAAAAGACATCTCGCAATCCTCATCGCAGCAAAGCGCCGGGATCGATCAAATCAGCAATACCGTGAACCAGATCGACCACGCCACGCGGCAAAATGCCATCCTTGTGGAGCGATCGTCGGCATCGGCACAAAGCCTTGCAAAGCAAGCTGAATGTCTCGCGCAGGCGGTCGCGGTCTTCAAGCTCGGCAGCAACGAGGATGCGAAAGCCGCTGTGGCAACGGCCGGCATTGCCCGCTAGCGATCCGCATTCGAGCGGGAGGTGCTCAGTTGCCGAAGGCCGTGCTGCGCTTGCAGCTGGTGGTTGCCACGAGGAATTCCAAAGATGCGTGCTCGTCGCGATGCCGTTCGCCTGCCGATCGGAGTAAACAAATGCGAGTCACGCACTTTTTTGCCCGCGGCGATCAAAACTCGCGCGAATACGCCTGAGCATTCGGCGTATGGCGTTAGGGCTCGCGCGCGAGGTACTTTGCGATGAGCCTCGACTGGCCTTCCCAGCCTTGCTCGTGGGCAGCGTAGGCACGGGCACGGCGCGATACCGGGATGAGGTCGAAACCCGATTCGCTAATCGTCAGCATCGTGCCGCCTGGCGCCTGCGCGAGCTCAAATACGACGCGTGTCATGGGCTCGTTTGTGTAGTCGACGCCGGGTTCGACGGCAAACGGGTGCCACCGGAAGGAAAATCGGCGCATCGGCTCGATTTGCTCGACGATGCATTCGAATAATTTTCCCTCGTACGGCGCTTGGGACTTGGCGATTTCTTGGTCTACCTTCGTTGGGACGATTTTTCCCGTGAGACGAGCGCCGCAAACGAAGCCGCCGTCAAATTGCACCCCGAACCAAGAACCGAATTGTTGCGCGTCGCTGATGGCCTGCCAGACGCGCGCACGCGGTACCGGCAGCAAGATCGCCTTCTCAATACGATCGATCGACTCGGTCATATGCGACCCATTGGTTACGGTTACGCTAGCACGGTGTGCATGCGCGTGCCACTAGGGCTTTGTTTTTGACCCGCGCGGGCGATTGAACAATTTGCGATCGCCTCGGAGATGCTGCCGGCGTCGAAACTGCTGCGAGACCGACCACGCGGTGCGCTGTGCTTGGGTCGCGCCCGCGTTGTTTGTGGGCGCGCGCAACGCGAAGACAAACGGCGAATTTTCTCCAACGACATTCACCGCTTGGGCGTTTGCACCATGCAAATGGGCCAAAGCGTTGATTTTGCGCGCAGACGCCTAAGCGCGCTGCCTGCTCACCCGGATTGCGGTGCGTTTGGCCTCACACTTTTGTGTGTAACCCGGCAAGGGAAATAGCCGGTACTTTGACCGCCTTTGGGCCAAGGCGAGAACCCACCGCGTTGCGGATCGCGAATCAATTCGCCCATCGCGCGCATCAAGGGCGCGCGCCGTGTGGCACAAACTTGATGTCGATCACGGCTCGACTGGCGCTGACGCCATAGCCTATGCGACAAGCACTTGCATGCGGCGCGCGCGGGTCCGCATGCGCAGGCTGCATGTGCGGGCAACTTGCATCGGAGGTCGGATACGCACGATGGGAACGGAAAAATCGCAACGCAAGGTGATATACAAGTTCACCTATCCGAACGGGAAGATCTACGTCGTGAAGGACTTGAAAGACTCCATCACGTATTTCGGCGAGATCAACGAAGCGATCTTGGCAAAAGACTTCACGCGCAAAGAGCGCCGGGACTTTACGGTTCGGCGAGAGATTATCTGGGAGTCGGATACCGCCAGCGACGAAGAAGTCGGGCAGATTGAAGCCGCTTATATACGCACCTTGGGTGCGAATGACCCCAAGATGGGCTATAACGAGTGGCCTGAGTTCAAAAGCGGAGCATGACCGCGCGGCGGCGGCCATCTGAGGCTGAGCGTGGGTTGATCTGTCGCAGCGGGTTCATTGTTGCCAGCATAAATACCGCCAGCGCGGCGCCGGCGCCTGCGAGGTGGCTCTGAGGAAGGAAAACAACCGATTGCGGCAGCGCGGCCGTTAGCAAGGAACGGTCTAGCGCGCATTCGAACGCAATTTTGAGCGTGACTAGGCCTAGCGCGAGCGCAAACGGTGCGCGTCGAGGACCTTTTTCGCACGCGCCGGCAAGGCACAGGTAGGTG
Organism: Burkholderiaceae bacterium; assembly: GCA_035621895.1. Classification (GTDB taxonomy): domain Bacteria; phylum Pseudomonadota; class Gammaproteobacteria; order Burkholderiales; family Burkholderiaceae_F; genus GJ-E10. Next base: position 8,372 of record DASPWJ010000080.1, read on the forward strand.
GCTGCAGCACTGACGATGCCCGAGAGGCCGCCGAAATACCGCAACTGCGGCAACTGCCAATAAAGCACAAGGCCCACGGCAAGTCCTGCGACGATATAGAGTAGCCCGAGGTATCTCGCACCGCGCACTTCGACCATCGCGCCAACCGCCAGCAAGCCAAGCATGTCGCTAGCAAAGTGTGCGGCCGACAGGTGCACAAAGTTTCCGCTGAACAATCGCCACCATTGACCGTTGGCAATCGCAACGCGATCAAAAATCAGAGCATCAGCGATTGGGTCGAAGAAAAAGGCGGCCGCGGCCACTGCGCAGACAAGCAGCGTCCGGAGAGGAAATTTGCATTGCATCATGAGGCACCTCGCCCGCGCCATAACTGTGCTCCCGCCAGCGCCAAAAGCAGCACGAGCCAGGCGAAATCGAGGCTCCCGGCGCCCGCGGGCCCAGGGTACGACGCGCTGCGCACGATTTGGTATTCGTCAGGCCGCTGCTTCACTTTTTCCTTAAATTGGACTAGTTGCTGGTCCAGGTTCACGATCATCTGCTTTGCGGCCTCATCAAAACTGCTCGCACTATCGTGCCGCAGTTGCTCGCTGACGTTGATGAGCGTCGCGCTAGCCTTGACGTGACTTGTTCCGGGTGCACGGAAAAGCATCTTGCGGCTCTTGATGTCCAGCACCACGGTGTCGAGCATCGTCTGCGTGTCGTATTTCTCACCCGCGATGTCATAGGCTCCGACAATCGTCCAATACGTTAGGCTCAAGTCGCCCTCGTCCGTGAATTGGATCTGGTCATAGGACACAAGCGCAACTACGTCGATCCCGTACGCCGTCCGAATCTGATCAAGGTTCGGGAAACCGCCTTGGGGCCTGAGGTACGCCGAGGAAATGATCGCAATGTCCCTGACGAACGGATATTGGCGGAAGTGGTCGGCTACCTGCTGCAGCAATTGCGTCTTGCGTTGCTCGGTTAGCACCGTACTGCCATGCGCCTTGCTGGGCACAAAAGCGACGCCGACGCGCAGCGGAAGCGTAAGGACCGGGACCGCGGGCGCAACCACCGGCTCCTTGGTGTCCGGATACAGGAAATCCACAACGCTGGACAAAGCATGGCGTTCGCGCGTTGTTGCGCATCCTGCGAGCGCGAACGACAGACCGATCAACGCAAGCAAGACAGCAACAATGCAGCTTGAGCGGCTGGCGTGCATGAACGCGCTTTCTTCCATATTGGCGGCCAGTACAAGAGACTTCGCGTCATCGCTTTGGTAGTTGTGTTGGCCATATGCGTATTGCGGAAAGTTACAAGGGTGCGGTTGGACAGTGCGTGCAGCCCTCACGCTGCCAAGTCTTTTACTCTGCGCCCTGCGTGCCGGTGCCCGTGCATCGAGGTGCGCGTCGGGTTGCGACGCGCGGGGAACTTTGTGAAGAAGTGCGAGTCGTATTGTGCGTTTGTCTGTTGCACGGTGACACGGATCGCGAAGGGGAGCGTCATGCATTCGTCTTACGCGTGTGCTACACCGTGGATCCGCAGCTGCGCAATGGTGTAATGCGTTTGCTCGATGGGAACAAGTCGCGGCACGACGCACAATAGTCGCAGATCGGACGCTTTTGGCAAGGAGTGGGTATGACGGACGACTTCGAAGAAGTGATCGCTGGGTCCGTGGGTTCGAATGCATCGGCTGCATTGGCGCTTGAAGGGGCTACAGCGGCACGACCGAGTCCAGAGTTGGTTTCCGAAATATATGGCAAGTCTCCCGCGCCGTTGCGAACGAAGTTGCTTGAGTGTCTGCTTCGCCCCGTCGGCCCGTTGGCGCTCGTGACGATCGCCACCGGCGCATTTAGTCACTTACTGCATCGACTTACGCGTGAAGCTTCGCCGATTTCACTCGATGAAGCAGCACGCATTACGTCCGAGCATGTACTGGAGCTCGCGCGGTATGTCGAGCAATGCAGTCCGCATGAACTGGTGCGTATCGGCTCGCTGATTGCGGCAAATCCCATGGGTATGGCCACCATGAGCGGATCGGCGTTGCTGCTGGCATTGGGCGCCTGGAGCGCCTCGCGCTAGATCTCAAAGAATTTTTTGCAGCAGTATTGCCTGGCCCGCAGCCGGCTCAAGCATATACGGCTCAAACCCAGCCCTTTCGTACACGCGCAGCGCTTGCTGGTTGTTTGACAGGACCTCGAGCGTCACTTTGCAGCAATGTAGCCGAGTTGCCAGCTGCTGTGCCCACTCGAGAAGGGCCTTGGCGACTCCGTGGCCGCGCTGCTCCTTGCGCACGACAATGTCGTGGATATTGATCAAGGGCCGGGCCGCAAAAGTGGAAAAACCAGTAAAGCAATTGATGAGCCCCACCGGTTCTTCTCCGAGGTAGGCAAGGGCGCCGGCGTAGCCCGGAATTTTTCGCAGTTCTGGCACGAGTCGCTGCCGTGCTTCATGGGCCAGGCCTTTGCCGCCACCCATCGGGTCGCGCGCGTAATGCTCGAGCAGCTCGATCAGTGATTGCGCATGCGACGGGTTTTCCAAATCGATGGCCGTAACACGAGTCGAGTTCAGCGTCATCAATTTCATTACCTTTCCGCCCAGCGCATAAGAATCGCGTTTGTGCACATACCGGCGTGGGCTATCGTTCGCAACCGAAACTGGCCGACACAGTCCAGGTGTTGCCACATAAGCAGGCACCGGTGTTGACCCGGTAGTGAACGCGCCGGGCGCATCCTTGCAGCCGCCGCGGGGCCTCGAAGTTGCCGGGTTCACTGATGGGCGCACTGCCCCTTTTTCTCGAACCAGTACACGACGTTGCCCGCTACCACAATGCTACCGGAGACAACGGCGCTGGCCGCGGTGACCGCGCCCATCCCGACGAGCAATGCGACACAGCCCTCGTTCGCGCAGCGTGCAAAGCCCCCAATTTGCGCAACTTCCAGGTTCATCTGGCGCGCGTAGATATTGCACTGCGCGTCGTAGACGCTGGTAGTGCTTGGAACGTACACGCAAGCGGCTAGCAATCCACCAATCAATGGTGCGCAACCCTTCACCCTCATCACCCACGCGTTCGTCCACGGTGAAGGACGGCAGCAAACACCGCTTGTCGGCCGCGGAAGCGGCCAATTGCAAACGTCACTCGTTGCTGAATTTCGTTGATTCCTTTTTGAAAATCCATCGAATATTCCCGCAGCGACAAAAAACCCAAGCTCTCGGGCATGCTGATGCGACAAGCGCAAAGTCTTTGCTGGCCGAGTTTTCGCTTTGCGCATCAATCCAACAGCGAGTAAGGGCCGCCCCTTTGGACTGCTCGTTGATACGCAGGGCGCGCGCGGATCACTTCCAGCCAGCGTCGCAGGCGTTGGTGGGCCGCTCGTAAAGCCCCACGCTTCTCGGCCGCCTCCAAAGGAAAACTCATTTGAATGTCGGCGGCGGTAAATTCTGCTCCCGCGAACCACTCGGAGCGGCCTAGTTCGGCCTCGAGAAAATCTATATGCAAAGCAAGCTGAGGATCGATCAAGCGTTGGCCCACGCGGCGTTCAATGGCCCGAGCCAAGGGCCGCAATAGCCCAGGCATCGGAGGACGCGAGATTCTGCTAAACACAAGTTTGAGCAGCAGCAACGGCATGAGTGAACCCTCGGCGTAATGCATCCAATACGTATAACGCAGCTGGTCCTCGGAGTCCGACGGAGGAATCAACCGGCCTTGGCCATGCGCACGGACCAGGTACTCGATGATGGCCCCAGACTCTGCGATTGTGCGGCCATCATCGGTGACGACGGGGGCTTTCCCCAGCGGGTGGATGGCGCGCAGTTCTGGCGGTGCAAGCAAGGTTCGGGCGTCACGCTGATAGTGCCTTATGTCGTAGGGCAGGCCGAGCTCTTCAAGCAGCCACAAGACCCGCTGTGACCGGGAGTTATTTAGGTGGTGGACAATCAGCACGATCGAATCGCTCCAGTGCTTGCTTGCGCAAAGGCGTCCTTTGGTATCACATAACGCGCGGCTGCGCTAGGGGACATCGGCGACTTTGGCCCGCAATTTGTTCTGGCGCCTTTGGCGCCCGGCCTTGCATCACCAGTGCAACAAGCGCGGACCGAGTGCGGCGCCGACGGCCGTTGGTATCAGCATGCCTAGTACGTACCAAATGCCGAGAAACGGTGCAGCAAGCTCCGGACAGTGCAATGTATACACTAGCGCAGCGAGCGCGCCTGCGGCAAAGCCTCCGGCTGCACCGGTTAGGCGCAAGCGCGTGGGCGCAAGACCACGCATGGTCCAAATCATGGCAATAAACAATGGCACGGAAACCAGCGCAATCAGCAATGGGCAGACGCTGGCGGTTTGTCCAAATATCAAATCGGCGCGCTGCTGCGGGGCGGCAACGATCAGGCTGGCCGCCGCCAGCATCCACATCACGATCGCGGAAGCGGCAAGAGCCGCTGGGGCTAGGCCAAGTCGCACCCCTGGAAGCGAGAGGCGCACGACGCACGCAAGACCTGCGGCGCCAAGGGCGACGCAAAACGCCTCTCGAACCCAGAACATTGGAACAAACGCCTCCTGCAGCAGCTTGGGGTGCAACCCCAAGGCTCCGGCAGTAAGTAGCGTCGCGACCAAGCAGCCGGCGGCCACACCGGCCAGATAACGGCGCGCGCGCTGGCGGGGGTCTACGGCCTCAGTTCCCGTTGCAAGAAAGTCGACGAGCTCACCGGTCTTCACGCTTCACCCCTGACCTTTGCCGCCAGGGTCTTAAGCCCTCGATGCACGCCGATCTTTACTGCCGACTCGGACATTCCCGTGCGCTTGGCGGCCTCGGCAACCGACAGTCCTTCGAGCTTGACGTAAATGATTGGGAGGCGGTGGCGCTCGGGCAGCTCAGACAGCAGCTTGGAAATATCTCGACGCGCATCGGCCGCGTCATTGTCCGAGGCAGCGAGCAGATCCCCTTCTTCTTCCAGGGGATCATGAAGTAGATCCGTGCGCGATCGACGGCGAAGCAGGTCGATCAGTTTGTAGCGCGCCAGCGCAAACACCCATGCCGTAAGTGGCTGTCGCGGATCATAGGTGTGGCGTTGATTGTGCACTGCCAGCAGCGATTCTTGCACGAGATCTTCTACCTCCTCCGGCAAACGCGTCAGCCGTTTGCGCAAAAACGCCCGCAAGTGGGCGGCTAGCTCCTTTAGGAACACGTGGTACGCGGCCGAATCGCCATCGAGGCCACGCAACAGCAGACCTCGCAGACGCTCCTCGTTCGATGGCATGAGGCCTTCTCCGTGTATTCGCACCGGCGCCGTGTTTGGTTACAGCAGGCCGAACTTTCTCGGGTGCCAGGTCCGCGCCAGAACAAATTGTGCCTTGCCCCGTAACCGAACGTCACTTGCGCGCGAATTAACCAGCACGCAGCCTGTGTGTTCCGCTACGTAGAGCTGCCACGTAGGGTGGGTTACACCTTTAGGGGAAGTGCACATATGCGTATTTGCGTCGCAACGATCCTGATGTTCAGCAGTATGTGGTCAGTCGCGGCGCCGATCGTCGGCGCTGGCAGCTGCGAGGTGCGCAGCGGCCCACGCACCGCAGCGCTAATCGAGCTCTACACTTCGGAGGGCTGCTCCAGCTGTCCGCCGGCTGACCAGGCGCTGGGCAAGTTGCGCGAGTTGCTCGGGGCGAACGCCGAAGGTTTTGGTCTGGCGCTACACGTCGATTACTGGGATTACATCGGCTGGCGTGACCCGTGGGCGCAGGAAATCTTCTCCGAGCGACATCGGCGCTTGGTTTCCGCGAATCATCATGACGTCGTGTACACACCCCACTTCTTCGTCAACGGAATCGAGATGGCCCCCGGACAAAGCGCGCTGCACGACGAGGTGCGCGAACTCAATGCGCAGCGGGCGCAAGCTCAGATTCAACTGAGTGCGGGCAGCACTTCAGCCGGCACGGTCACGCTGGAC
>DASPWJ010000081.1:0-35060 GCA_035621895.1 Burkholderiaceae bacterium
CACCGGGGTCAGGGCCCGCGCCAGACGATGCAAGACGATGGTCACGGTCGCACCGGAGGCGCCTTCGCGGTTGATGATCTCGATCTTCCCGTCGTGTTCGTCGATGATCTTTTTCACCAGAGCCAACCCCAATCCCGTGCCACGTGGCTTTGTCGTGATGTATGGTTCGAATGCGCGCCTAAGTATATTCGCCGGAAAGCCCGGGCCGTTATCCTCGACGGACAGGCGCACGGCCCGCGCGGCCGGAAGCGCGCCCGCGCGTCCCGGATGCTCGATCGCGACCAATTCCGTGCGCACCACCACCAATCCGGCACGAAAACTCTGTCCCCTCGCTGCAGCATCGGTCTGACCCCCAGAAATCGACTCCAAAGCGTTGCCGACGAGATTATGAATCACCTGGCGAATCTGACCCGCATCAGCCTCCAGTAACGGCAATCCCGGCGCTAGGCGCAGTTCGACCCGCGTCGGCGCTTCCCCGCCAAGCGCCCTGCTGGCCGTAGATCCGGCCGCTGCTTCACCGCTTTCGGCCCCATAAAGCGCGCCGATCTCCTCGACGAGCGCATTCAAATCAAGTGGCGCGGGCCGCGCGGCAGGCAGCCGCGCGTAATCGCGGAACTCATCGACCATTCGCTTTAGTGCTGCCACCTGATTCACGATGGTCGAAGTGCCCCGCTCGAGCACTTGCAACTGGTCTTGGTCAAGCGCGTGCCCAAGCTTCATACGCAGACGCTCGGCCGCCAGCTGGATGGGCGTGAGCGGGTTTTTGATTTCGTGTGCCAGACGTCGAGCAACTTCGCCCCAGGCAACGGCGCGCTGCGCCGAAATCACCTGCGTAATGTCGTCGAAGACCACAACATATCCGAGGCCATCTTCCAGTGGCAAGCGCGAACCGCGCACCAACAGCGCCAATGGGGCGGCATCGGCCGGTGATCCGGCCCGCTGCAGCTGCATTTGTTGCTGCCAGGAATCTTTTGGTGTGGCCACTAGCGCCTGGTCGCGAAATGCACTCGAGAGCAGCTGCGCAAGCTGCGGCATCTGTTCATGCAGCGAGCGGCCGGCGCGCGTCGCCAGCGACATACCCAGAATCCTTCCTGCACCATAGTTGGCCGTGACGATTGCAAATTCTTCATCAAGGACGATAACACCGGCCGACAGGTTTGCGAGCAAGCGCTCAAGGTAGGCACGCGCCGCCTCCAACTGGCGAGAGCGCGTCTCCACCGCGTTGCGCGCTTCCGCCAGCTGGCGCGTCATGGCGTTAAACGCTTGCGGCAGCAAATTGAGCTCATCGTTGCCGCGAAATTCGCGAACGGGTCGAAAGTCACCCTCTGCGACCGCCTTGGTGCCTGCGGCCAGTTCCACCAGCGGAGCCGTCATCGAGGAGGCGAGCAGCACCCCCGAAGCGATCGCGGCAAACACTGCCAGCAGCAACGTAAGTGCCAAGGTAAGCCGGTAGATCCCTTGCAACCCGGAGCGCGCCAGCGACAGTTGCTGATACTCGCCGTAACCGGTCTGTAACGCCTTTGCGTTGGCCGCGACCTGGGGCGCGACGGTCTGCGTCAGCTGCAAAAAGCGCGGCTCCTCGATGCGTATGTGGGCCGACCCGGACAGCCGTAAATCGCGGGTTGTATGCGCACCAGAAGGGACCATGGAAGTGTTGCCAAAACCGCGCCCGCTTGCGCCAACCGGGATTGGAACAATCACACGGGTGCGCAGTCCGCTCAGCGGTTCGGTCGCAAGTTCGTCGCCCTCGATCAGTGCGTAGCCACCCGCGGCAAGCGCGCTTCGCAAAATGCTGGCACTGGGCATCGTCGGCGCCAGATCGAAGCCCGGCGCGCTGCTCGACCATACGAGCTTGCCGCTCGCGCTTACGACCGTCGCCTGCTGAACGCCGAGGCGCTCGCGCAATCGCTCCAGATCACGGGGACCTTCCGTGGCCGATGCGTCGCTTAGCTCCAGCGCCATGGCGCGCGCCTTGGCCTTGAGTTCGTCGCGCTGCGTTTCCAGGACGGCACGTCCCAGCGCCAAACCCGACTCAAGCGCGCTTTCCACCTTGACGTTGAACCAGGATTCGACCGATCGAAGAAGAAACTGCGACGAGACAACGTACACGAGTGCGCCCGGTACGACCCCCATAAGTGCGAACGCAATTGCAAACCGCGCCATCAGGCGCGCGCCGAAGCGGCGCGCGCGCACCCGCCGCAAAAGCCGCACGGCCAGCGCGGTAACGAGGACGAACAGCACCAGGGCGATTGCGCCGTTGGCCACCAGCAAAATCGGGTAGTTGCGCTCAAAAGCACGCGAATTGCTGCTCGCGGAGGTCAACACAAACAGCAATACACCGGCCAGGGACAGACCGCCGATCAAGCCGTAGCGGATGATGCGTGACATGGAGGTAGGCCGGCTGGGGAAATTCGTGCGTGGACCCGTATCAGTGCGGATTGTCGCTCGCCAGCGCAAGTCTGGACCAGTCGGACGCTAGCACCCAATCGGGATCTGTCAATGCATTGACCTGGAAGGGTTTGGGCAGCATGGAAGTATCCAGGCGCATGCGAATTTGTCCCCACGTCTTGCTGCCGTCGAACAGCGAAGCGTCGGCAACGCGCCACTGGGTAAGCCGTCGCATCGTTGCGAGGGCTTGGTCAAGCGAATCAAATGGCTGTGCCAGCGCGCCGCGTGCTAGCCGGTACTGCCGGGTCAATGGGCTGAAGCTCAGACGGTATTCAATGGAATCATCCAGCAGGCGTTTGTCGAACCAATACCAGCGGCTGCGTGAGATTTCCAGTTCGATCACAAAGTACAAGGCGATCCCGTGATCAACCGCCTCGCGCAGCGAAAGGGGAAGTTCAAAGTCGAACTGCGCATCGACGAAGGTGCCCGGGTCGGGGCCCGAGCGCACGCTCACGGTCGCATGCGAAACCGAGATTCGATCCTCGGCGTGCGCGAGCCACGAGGTGCCCATCAGCACGACCAAAAGCACAAGCGTCCACGCTCGGCTAGCCCCCGCGCGCGCGCGGGCCAAGGCCGCAGGGCACTGGGAAACTACGCCCCGGTCGAGACGAGCCGATGCGCGCATTTGGGTCTTAGATCTTTTCGAGCAGCGCGTAGAAAAAACCGTCGTGCAGAACGGGTTCGGCCCCTTCCAACCTCCGTGTCGAAGCGCCAGCAACGGAATTTGGCAGCAATTGCAAACCGAGCGGACCGCCACCGGGTAGACGGATCCGGCGCACGCCGGGCTGCCGGCGCACAAACGCTGCAATCTGTCGTCGGCCCTCTTCGGCAAATACCGAACACACCACGTAGAGCAATCTACCAGCCGGAGCAAGCAGCGGCCACAGGGCCTGGAGCATTTTGGCCTGCCGCGTTGCCAATTTCGCAACATCGGAGGCCCGCCGCAGAAGCGGGATCTCCGGATGGCGGCGGACCACGCCGGAGGCCGAGCAGGGGGCGTCAAGAAGGATCCTATCGTACGGCATCTGATCCCAGTCGCTTGGGATCTGAAGGATGTCGGCAACCAAAACGCGCGCGTTGGCGCCTGCAAGCCCCAGCCGACGCAAGTTCAGATCAATGAGCGCGGCGCGTTGCAAATCGGCGTCGACTGCATCGACCCGGCAGTCGGCGATTTCCAAAAGATGTGCGGCCTTGCCGCCAGGCGCCGCGCAAGCATCAAGCACGCGCATGCCCTCGGAAACGCCCAGCCATGGCGCGGCAAGCTGAGCACCGGCATCCTGGACCGAGACGAGTCCCTCGGCAAATCCTGGAATCCGGTCGACCGCGACCGCTCGGTGTAGCCACAACGCCGAGGGACCCACCTGGCTTGCCTCCAGACCCTCGGTGGCAAACCGCGCGAGCAACTGCGCCGACGTTGCTCGGCGAGAATTGACACGCAGTACGAGGGGCGGCTCCTCGAGCTGCGCGGCCAGCGCCTCCTCGGCGCGCGCCACACCATATTGCGCCTGCAAGCGCTGCCACCACCACGGTGGCACGTTATATCGCCGGGCCGGGTCGGCGCCGGCCTGCGTCTCTAGCGCCGCTCGTCGACGCAAGAATTCGCGCAGCACGGCATTGATCAATGCGGTCGCACCCGAAGTCTGCGGCCGCAATCGTGCCGCGCGCACGGCCTGATCAACGAGCGTAAACGGTGCGTAGGAATTCGCGAGCAGCTGGGCAAGCGATACAAACAGCAGCGCGCGTACCGCTGGGTCGGCAGGCCGATGAAGCAACTGGCCGACTACATACTCCAAGGTTGCGCAACGGCGTACTGCGGCGGCAGCCACGTCGCGCACCGCACCCACAAAGCGCACATCGGCAGACTCGCCCGACGGCAAGCCTTGCTGCAGCACCGACCGTAGCGCCTCATCCAGAGACTGTCCGGAGCGCAGCCGCGACCACGCCGCGCTGGCAAGCACCAGAGTGTCGGCCAACGCCGGGGAGCGCCCGCCTTGGCGCAGCTCAATCGGCATCAGCGTCTTGCTCCGGCGTGTCAAACTTCACGCCCACCGCGATGGGCGTTCGCGCGAGAAATTCGCGCGACTCGATGCGTTTGCCACCAGGGCGCTGTAATTGCTCCAAGCGCAGCACACCGTCTCCGCAAGCCACCAGCACACCGTCGGAACCGACGGCTAACACGATTCCGGGCGACGCCGCATCGGTACCCGCGCGGCGCTGGGGTGCGGCCAAGGCGCGCGCGCGCCAAACCTTTATCGTCTGGCCGGCGATGCGAGTGCACGCACCGGGAAACGGATCAAACGCGCGCACGCGCGCTGCGAGCCGCTCGGCCGACTCGCGCCAATCGATCCATGCCTCGCGCTTTTGTACTTTGTGGGCGTAAACGACCCCCTCGGAGGGCTGGGCACGCGACGGCAGCTCGCCCTGCGCGATTTGCCGCAGCGCTGTGACGATCAAGCGCCCACCCAGCGAAGCGAGGCGCTCGGTGAGCTGGCCCGCGGTTTCCTCCGAACCGATGTCGAGAGACTCCATCAGCAAGATCGGACCCGTGTCGAGGCCCGCGTCCATTTGCATGATCGTGATGCCGGTTTGCCGGTCGCCCGCCTCGATTGCCCGCACCACGGGCGCGGCGCCGCGCCAGCGCGGTAACAAGGACGCGTGGATGTTTATGGCGCCGACCGATCCGTTGGGCAGTGCTAGTCCGCGCGGCAATTGCAGTACCTGCGAGGGCAGTAACAGCCCATAGGCCGCGACCACCAGAACGTCAGGTTCCGCCGTGTGCAGCCGCGCCAATGCCTGCTCGGCCTCTTCACCCGCGCGCTCCACTCGAAGACTCGAGGGCGTAATCACGGGGATTGCGCGCTCGAGTGCCAAGCGCTTTACGGGTGCCGCCTGCAACTGCTGACCTCGCCCAGCGGGACGGTCCGGTTGGGACAACACGAGACAAATCTCGTAGCCCGCGGTAAGCAGCGCTTGCAGGGCGGTGGCGGCAAAGGCCGGGGTGCCGGCAAAAGCGATGCGCATGAACGCGATGGCTTCCGATAGCTCAACGCCGCGCGCGTTGCTTGCGCAACTTTGCGCGAACCCGCGCCTGTTTTAGCAGCGACAGGCGCTCGACGAACACCTTGCCATCGAGATGATCGATCTCGTGTTGCACGCAAACTGCCAAAGTGCCCGAGCACTCAAGCTCAAAGGCAGCGCCCTGGAGGTCCTGCGCGCGCACCCGCACTTGTGCCGGGCGTTGCACCAGCTCAAACACTCCGGGAACCGAAAGGCAACCCTCCTCGCAGGTCGCAAGTTCCGTCGAGCTCCAGAGCACGATCGGATTAACGAAAACGCGCAACTCGTTTTTCGCCTCCGAAAGATCCATCACGATTACCCGTTTGCCAACGTCAATCTGCGTGGCGGCAAGTCCGACTCCCGCCGATGCGTACATCGTCTCGCCCATGTCTTGAACGAGTCGCTGCAGCCCTTCATCGAAGGCCGTTACCGGCTCGGCAACCTGGTGCAGGCGCCGATCCGGGTATTCGATTATTGTGCGTACTGCCATGCCAGAGGCGCTAAAGGTTCGAATTCAAGGGGAATAACCCGGTACCGTGATCGAACCGTCCGTAAAGATTCGTTGCGACAGAGCAATATTCGGTGGAAAATTTCAACTCCGAGTCGACGGCGCAGGACTTTGGTGCGAACTGCGCTCGTGCCGCGGACTACTTCGACGAAGGCCCAAGCAAACATGACGATTCCCTGCGCGTGTCTCTCGACTATCTCGGAACGCATTGCTCACAGCGCCGGTGGCGCACGCGAGTCTAGCGTTCCTGCCGCTGACAGTGTATGCGTGCGCGCCACCCGCGCTCGTCCTGCAGCGGCGGCAAAACTGCTGCTTGGTGCACTCATCGGATGGTGGGGCGCCACTGCTTCGCAATCGGTCAGCGCGGCCGCGGCGGAGCGCTACCCGATCACCCCCGAACAGCGCGAGACGGCGGAAAAAGTTGCCACTCGCGGCGTGCCAATTTCGGACCTTGCGCCGGGAGCGCCTCCGAGCTACACGATTAAGCGTGGCGACACGCTCTGGTCAATCGCCACGCTGTACCTGAAATCGCCGTGGCGTTGGCCCGAATTGTGGGGTATGAACCGCACCCAGATTCACAATCCACACCTGATCTACCCGGGGCAGACCTTGCTGCTCGTGAAGACCGCCGACGGACGGGCGCAGCTCGTGCTAGCGGGCGGCGCGCCTGCAGGCAAAGAGGCTGCAGCTGCACCACCCGCGCCGCCACCACCGCCGCCGCCGCCAGCGGCTCCGCCCATTCCCACGGAAAAGTTGACCCCCCGCGCGCGCGATGTGGGCGGCGAAGTAGCCGCAGCGATTCCCAGCATCCCCAACAACCTTATAGAACCTTTCCTCTCGCAGCCGATCGTTGTGGCAGCCACCGAACTCGAGAGCTATCCGCGCATCGTTGCGACGCCGGAGGATCGCGTCTTTCTCGGCGTGGGCGACACCGCGTACGCGCGCGGCATCGGCAATGACGCGGTTCAGACCTACCACGTGTTTCGCCCTGCCGAGCCGCTATATGACCCCGACGACTATGATCGCAAATCGCCCATTGCCTACGAGGCGCTGTACCTGGGCACTGCCCGGGTAATCAAGCGCGGCGAGGTGACGACTTTATCGATCGTCGAAAGCAAGCAAGAGATCGGCGTAGAGGACCGTCTCGTACCCATTGGGCACCAAGAGCTCATCAGCTACGCTCCGCATCGTTCCGAGAAAGACGTCCAAGGGCGCATTGTCTCCGTGTACGGGGGCGAGACATCCGTTGGGACAGGAAGCATCGTGACGCTTAATCGCGGCCGCAACGACGGTTTGGAAATCGGCACCGTTTTGGCGGTACTGCATAACGGCGACACCATTGTCGACCGCACCCAGCCTGGACATGAGAAAGTCAAGCTCCCCGACGAGACGATCGGCGACTTGTTCGTGTTTCGCCTTTTTGACGGCATCTCCTACGCGTTGATGGTTTCGGCCAAAGGGCCGGTAGCGGTCGGTGATCGCTTCGCGCAACCCGACGGCAAACCCGTTGCCGCACCAGAGCGTCCGGTAGTGGGCTCGGCGGGGCGCTAGCGCAGTGGCTCCCGGACAACGCGCCAAAGTGCTCGGGGTTTTTGCGCATTTCGTGGACCGACTCAATCAAGTGCCGTGGTCGCGGGCTTGCGAAGCTTGCCGCCCGGGCGCGTTGCGCTTGACAGCACGGTGAATTTCGCCACCACCACGATATCCTCCTGGCCTAGGCCAGGTACGCGCTAGCCACTTAAGTGGGCCGGCAGCAACGCGCGGCGCCACTGGTTTTGCGACCGGGCACTTTTGGGGAAAGCCAATTGTTGTCCGGGCAAGGCGCATGCGCGGCGGCCCCAGAACCTAAAGCAACGGATCGGGCAAGCGTGCAGCCGATTGCAAGTTATCGCCAGGGGCATTACAGTGCCCGCATACATGTTTGACGTCCTCGTCTATTTGTACGAGAACTACCGCGCGTTCGAGGCCTGCCGCGACGCCACTGCCCTTGGCCGCACCTTAGCCGACGCCGGCTTCGACGATGACGAAATTCGCGAGGCCCTCTCCTGGCTGCAGGGGCTGGCACGCATCGTCCAGAACGCCGATTCACAGGCACTTGACCGAAGTCGCTCTCCTCGCATCTATTCGCCGGCGGAGACAGAGCGACTGGGCGCCGCGGCAGTGGGCTTTTTGATGTACCTGGATTCGGCCGCGCAACTTTCCCCGAGCCAACGAGAGATCGTCATCGAGCGGGCGCTGGCGATCAAAGATCCTGCACTTTCTGTCGCCACGATGAAGATCATCGTTCTCATGGTGCTTTGGAGTCACTCGGCCGACGTTGACTTCCTGCTGCTTGAGGAGTTGCTCGACGCCGATCCGGACCCACGCGCGATGCATTGATCGTCGTGCTTGCCGCCGGACGGGAGCTGGCTCGCCGCTCTTGGCGTGCACCATTTCCATTTCGTTGTTATCCTGAAAAAGGGAGTCGACTGTGCCGAACCCCCGCCGGCCGCTACGTTGACAGAAAAAGTCAGCACCGCGCGCGGCGCGAGCGCACTGAGCAGTAGTCGGTCGGAAATTCATGAGCAAGAAGACGCTAATAATCGCCGAAAAACCATCGGTTGCTGCCGATATTGCTCGCTCGCTGGGCGGGTTCGAAAAGCAGCAGGATTACTATGAAGGCGACACGTACGTGCTGACCTCGGCGGTCGGCCACCTGCTGGAGCTGCACGAACCCGAGCAATATGAGGTCAAACGCGGCAAATGGAGCTTCGCCCATCTGCCCGTCATCCCGCCCGAGTTCGTGCTGCGGCCCATCGAGCGCTCGGAGGCACGCCTTAAGCTCCTCACCAAACTCATCCGGCGCAAGGATGTGGGGGCCCTCATTAACGCCTGCGACGCCGGTCGCGAGGGCGAGCTGATCTTTCGCTACATCGTGCAGCACGCCTCCGCCAAGCAACCGATCCGGCGCCTGTGGCTGCAGTCGATGACGCCGGCGGCCATACGCGAAGGCTTCGCGCAGTTGCGGTCGGATGCGCAAATGCAGCCGCTGGCCGACGCCGCGCGCTGCCGATCCGAGGCCGATTGGCTCATCGGAATCAATGGCACGCGGGCGATGACGGCCTTCAATAGCAAGGACGGTGGCTTTTTTCTGACAACCGTCGGCCGGGTGCAGACTCCGACGCTGGCTATCGTGGTCGAGCGCGAGGATCGCATTCGCAAATTCGTCGCGCGCGACTACTGGGAAGTGCACGCCCGTTTTGGATGCCGTGCCGGCGCGTATGAGGGGCGCTGGTTCGACCCGGCTTTTAAAAGGCGGGAGGACGACGCCGAAGCCAAAGCCGAGCGCATCTGGGACCGTGCTAGCGCGGAGGCAATCGTTGCCGCGTGCAGCGGCAAGTCAGGTACGGT
This sequence comes from Burkholderiaceae bacterium, assembly GCA_035621895.1. Classification (GTDB taxonomy): domain Bacteria; phylum Pseudomonadota; class Gammaproteobacteria; order Burkholderiales; family Burkholderiaceae_F; genus GJ-E10. Next base: position 9,404 of record DASPWJ010000081.1, read on the forward strand.
CCGCGAGGAAACCAAACCCAGTTCGCAACTTTCGCCACTGTTGTTTGATCTGACCTCGCTGCAACGCGAGAGCAACGCGCGCTTTGGCTTTTCGGCCAAGACCACGCTCTCGTTGGCGCAGGCGCTTTATGAGAAGCACAAAGTCCTCACCTATCCTCGTACCGACGCGCGTGCGCTGCCGCAAGATTACGTTGAGGTTGTCCGACAAACCCTGAAGATGATGGCGGGCGCCCCGAAGGCAAAGCGCGCCGCTGGTGCACCCGGACTGCGCGATTACGCGCCGCATGCGGCCCGCATCCTGGAGAAGGGTTGGGTGCGGCCCAACCGCCGCGTCTTCGACGACACGAAGATCTCGGATCACTTCGCGATCGTTCCCACGCTACAGCCACCGTCGGCACTCTCGGAGGCTGAACACAAGATCTACGATCTGGTCGTGCGCCGCTTCCTGGCGGTGTTTCACCCGGCCGCCGAATATCTTCTGACCACGCGCATCACGCAGGTCGAAGCACACCACTTCAAAACCGAAGGCAAAGTGCTCACCGAGCCGGGATGGCTTACCGTGTACGGGCGCGAAGCACCGGCCGAGCAGGCAACGCTGGTGGCCGTCAATGCCGATGAGCGCGTGCAGACGCTCGCCGCGGAGGCCAAGGCCTTGCAGACCAAGCCGCCGGCGCGATATACCGAGGCGACACTGCTTTCCGCAATGGAGGGGGCGGGCAAACTCGTGGACGATGACGAGTTGCGTGCCGCGATGGAGGGAAAGGGACTGGGCACTCCGGCAACAAGAGCGGCGATCATCGAAGGTTTGATCGCCGAGCGTTACCTTGTGCGCGATGGGCGCGAACTGCATCCGACTGCCAAGGCATTTCAGCTCCTGACGCTATTGCGCGGACTGGGGATCGACGAGCTCACGGCACCGGAGCTCACCGGCGAATGGGAGCACCGTCTGGCGCTCATGGAACACGGCTCGCTACGGCGCGATGTGTTCATGCGCGAAATCGCGCAGATGACAAAGCGCATCGTCCAGCGCGCCAAGAGCTACGAGTCGGACACGGTGCCGGGCGATTATGCGACCTTGCAAACACCGTGTCCGAAGTGCGGTGCGACCGTACAGGAGAATTATCGTCGTTTTGCTTGCACACGCTGCGACTTCTCGCTGCCCAAACACCCCGCAAGCCGTACCTTCGAATACGATGAAGTTGAGCAGCTGCTCAAGGATCGTCATATCGGGCCGTTGACCGGGTTTCGCAGCAAGATCGGCAGACCCTTTGCGGCGGCGCTGAAGATTTCTCCCGAATTCAAGTTGGAATTTGATTTCGGCACCGGCGATGCCGAAAGCGACAACGCCGAGGTTGACTTCAGCGGCCTTTCGCCGCTCGGTTCCTGCCCCAAATGCGGTGCGAACGTGTACGAGCAGCCCATGGCCTACGTGTGCGAAAAGTCTGTGGGCGCGTCCCGCAGCTGCGACTTTCGCTCGGGACGCGTGATCTTGCAGCAACCGATTGAGCCCGAGCAGATGCGCAAGCTATTGCATGAGGGCCGCACGGATTTGCTGCGCGGTTTCGTATCCAACCGGACCCGGCGCAAGTTTGCCGCCTATCTCGTGCGCAAACCCGACGGCTCAACCGGTTTTGAGTTCGAAGCCCGGTCCGAACGATCCGGGAAGAAAAAGCCCCTGCCGACCGATGTGGCTAAGCCGGCAGCACGATCGGTCTTGACGTCGCCACCCGCACAAGCGCGCGCAAAACCCGCGGCCAAAGCAGCAAGGGGCCTGAAAGTTGCCAAAGCAGAAGGCGGCGCCACTGCGCCCACACCCGCCCCGGGACGTCGCAAGACCACAAGCCGGCCCGCCGCACCGTCGACAACGAGCAAGCGCCCAACGGCACGCAAGACACCCGCGGCTAAAAGTGCCGCGCGCACCAGCGCGCGTACCGTCGGCCGTCGCGCCGCTGCGAAATAGCCGCAGCAAGCTTGGCATTTCTTTGGGCGCCCTAGGGGCCGGCGTGTGAATATTCGACCGCCTCTTGACCGGCGCGTGCGCCCCGCGCATCGTGGCCGGCATGCCATTCGTTCATCCATCGAATCGACCGCCTCAAGACCCGGCGTTTTCCTTTGAAGCCCGCGCCAGCGGGTCGGTCACCGTGCTCACGCTCGAAGAGCTGGTTGCTCGTCTTCGGGCGTTGCACCCGCCGGCAACGTACCGACTGAGCCTAGATAGCGGCATTGAGTTTAAAAACGTGCGCCGCGCGCTGGAGCGGCCAATGACGGTGCGGCTTGATACGTGGCTGAAGCTAATGCGCAGCCTGCGCATCCGCACCGTTGCCGCAGCGCGTGCCGAAGACATCATTTGGCCAAGCGAGCAAACGCTGATCGTGGCTTTTGACAGCACGGCCTGCGCCCTGGTCAGGCCCTCGTGCGCAACGAGCCTGCGCGCCTGCCGCATGCGCCGGCGATGGAGCCGTCGGCAGCTCGCGCAGCGCGCGGGCGTCTCGATCGATGCCGTGGACTCGGTGGAGAACGGTCGCGGTCTGATGGGCAAGCTCTCCGCCATTTGCCATGCGCTCGGGCTACACCTGTTGTGTGCGCTGCCGCCCTGGCATGCGTCCTTAGAAGAGCTTTGGGCCGAGCAGGCCGCTCGCTGCCTTGCACGACCAGGTCAGTACGCGATGCGCGTCTGACGCGCAACCCGTGACAGCTGCGTTGGTGCGCTCTCACATGAGCGAGAGCATGGCATCGGCCGCGGCGATGGCTCGCAACAGCGACCGGTTGACGGTATCGGGGTCAACCTGCAGCGCAAGACACGCCTCACGGTGCGCCTCATAGTTGTCCGATTCCATGCTCAGCACGACGTTGCGATACGGGGCATACGGTCCCTGCCCACCAAGCAGGCCGTCAGCAACATCTTGCGGCAGGCCAACTTCGCTTAGCAACGCGGCCAAGGGCTGGCCTGTGATCATGTCGAGCAACGAAAAGGCACCGACGATAAAGCATTCGTCGGCCGCGTCCTGAGGGCGCCCTGTTGCAAGACACAGATTTTCCATGCAATAGCCTCGCACGAGGGTTGTGAATATCAGTGGCGCGGTACGGCGGTCCTTGGTGGAGATCGCCAAGATCAGGATGAGCCATTTAATCAGTCGCTGATAGCCAATGGAGGCAACCGCCTGGCGCAGTGATGCCGTCGGTGCGCCCCGGCGAAAGGCCACGCTGTTAGCCAGCGTAAGCAGCATGTAAGCAAGCAAGGGTTCGGCTTCAAATACCCTTTCGAGGGCACGCACGTCAGCGTCGGCCCGGATCAGCCGCACAAGCTCAAAGATCGCTCGCTGCGAAGGTGAAAACTCATGCGGTGACTTATGCATCGGCGTGGACAGCGGCCAGCCGACCAGAGCGTGCGATCCGGCCGCAAGTGCGGCCTCAGCGCGCGCCGGTGTGTCCGCATCGAGTGCAAGAACGGGGATCGGCGCCCGCTTCACAGCAGAGGAGGGGCCCACCAGATAATGAAAGAACTGCAACCGCTCGCGCGTGGGCATGGCCTCCTGCATGCGCAAGACCTGCCGCACGCCTTGCCTGCGCGACTGAAAAAGAATTCGCGCACGGGCCTCGTCCTGAAGGTCGGCTGCGGGAATTTCGAGCAATACGTTTCGTGGAGCAGACCAAACCGACATCGCCGCGTCAAGCGCACCTTCGACGGGCGCAAGCAATACCAGGCCGTGTGGAAATGGTGTTGACCCGTCATCGACGAATCCTCTTACTACCCCATCGAGCAACACACTGAGGGGAAGGGCACTGGACTGGCCGCGGCGGCGAAGCTCAAGCCGCACGCCTTTGGGACGCCGGTCGCGTCCGACCAGCACCTGCCAGCGCAACACCAACGATTCAAGCGTGATTGGGTCCGGCGTAGCGTCCGCGCCAGACGGATCGTCCGGTGATCTAGGTGGAATGTCGAACAAAGGTACGCTCCCGTGCGCCCACCCCGCCCCGGGGCGCATGCGCTCGGCCATGCAGCCTCTCGAATAGCTTACGAAGGTCAAAAATCCCGGTTAGCCCGAGAAAGACCGTCTCCGCAGGCCAGTTGTGGCGATGCGTCATGCGAAAATGGTTTTTTGCCCTTTTTGCAGACCCATGCCGCTGTTTGCCGCGACCATCGCGCTATCTGCGCTGCTTCTTTTTCTTGTCCAGCCGATCATTGCCAAGCAGATCCTGCCTTGGTTCGGTGGCACGGCCGGAGTTTGGTCAGTCTGCATGGTCTTTTTCCAATCCGTCCTGCTGGCCGGCTATGCGTACGCGCATCTGCTCGTACGCTGGCTGCGTCCCTTGCAACAATTTCGCCTGCACGTCGCGCTGCTCTTGAGCAGCGTTGTGTTGCTGCCGATCATCCCCAACGCGACCCTCAAACCCCTTGGCGGCCAGGACGCGGCTGTGGCGATTTTGTTGGTGCTTGCTACGACGATCGGATTGCCATACTTCTTACTTTCCTCGACCGGCCCTTTGCTCCAGGCGTGGATCGCACACCGCTTTGCGGCCCGCAGCGTCTACCGCATGTTTGCCCTTTCGAACCTCGGTTCCCTGCTGGGACTTGTCGCTTTCCCCTTTGTGGTTGAGCCCATGTTGGGCTCCCGCGCGCAAGCACTTGGCTGGAGCGTGGCCTATGTACTGTTTGTCGCCAGTTGCGTCAGTGCGGCCTGGCAATGCCGACACGGGGCCAGGACCAAGGACGTTGGCTCATCACCTGTTGCACCTGCCTCAGTGCCAGGGGGCGAAGAGGCATTTTTAGCGGGATCAGCGTCGATCTGGCTCGGGCTGTCGGCGCTCGGCGTCATCTTGCTTCTCTCCACGACGAATCAGTTGCTGCAAAACGTCGCTTCGGTGCCCTTTTTGTGGGTTCTGCCGCTGGCCCTATATCTGTTTAGCTTCGTGGTCGTGTTCGAGGGCCGCGGCGGCCGGGGCTGGTACAACCCACGCTGGGGCGTGCCAGCAGCGCTGATCGCCGCGCTGTTCATGGCAGCCGGGTTGTCGGCATCCAACGGCGTGCTGGACGTGAGCCTGGCGGTTCCCCTTTATTGCGTCGGTCTGTTCATTACCTGCATCTTCTGTCATGGCGAGTTGGCCGCGCGCAAGCCCGTCAGCGGCGAGCTCACGCGTTTTTATCTGATGATCTCCATTGGCGGGGCGCTGGGCGGGATCTTTGTTGGGTTGGTCGCGCCGCACATCTTCCCTTCCTTGTACGAGTTGCCCCTGGGACTGATTTTCGTAGCCGTGGCGGGCTTTCTGGCCGTGCTGGGCCGCAGGGGACTGTCGCGGCGCTGGTCGCTAGCTCTAGCGCTTAGCGCTTGCGCGGCGGCGGCCGCAATCGCCTGGGCTGATTGGCACTACATCGACTTTTTGGATCACGACCTCATCGTCATGCAGCGCAACTTCTACGGGACGTTGCGCGTGCGCGAAGTCGAAGACAACGGGGTCCGCATTCGCCGACTCCTGCATGGAGTTATCTTGCATGGGGAGCAGGCCACCAGCGGACCGGATCGCGACAAGCCGGGTTCGTATTACACCCCGACATCGGGCATCGGATTAGCCGTAACACGGGTACAGCAAAGCAAACGCAAAGCGCGCTTTGGCGTTATCGGGCTCGGAGTTGGCACCTTAGCGGCATACGGGCGCGCCACCGACAGTGTCCGCTTTTACGAACTCGACCGCGACGTAGTGGACCTGGCCAATAGTCGCTTTAGCTATCTGCAGACAACGCCCGCGCGCGTCGAAGTTGTACTGGGCGATGCCCGCCTTTCGCTGGAGCGCGAATTAGCCATGGGACAGCCGCAACAGTTTGACGTCCTGGCCGTTGATGCGTTCTCCAGCGACTCCATCCCCGTGCATCTTCTCACGCGTGAGGCCATGGAAGTTTACGGACGCCATTTGGCCAAAGGAGGCGTCATCGCCGTGCACATTTCCAATCGCTTTCTTGACCTACAGCCGGTCCTTGCCAATATCGTCGCAATCGACGGTCTGAGTGCCTGCCTCATTGACGATGAGGTGGCCGACAGCAACTCCAGTGCCAGCAGCAGCGAGTGGGTTCTGATCGCGCCCGACCCCCATGCGCTGGAGGGCGGACCTATTGGCGAGCGCGGCGAGGTGCTGCGCGAACAAGCCGATGTCGGCATATGGACCGACGGCTACAACAACCTGTTGCGGGTAATGAAGACTTCGCCATTGCATGCGCTCGAACAGCTGATTGCGTCGCTACGCGATGAATAGCGTGCGCCGCCGAACCGCCCCGTCCGATGCTTGCCCTCATCCCCGCACCAGTGTCAGTGCGCGTTGGCACGGGCCTTTGGCAAAGCGTGCGGCCCCATGTTGGTAGCATTATCCTTTTTGCAAGCTGCGTTTGCACACTGCGTATTGCTTCGCGTATACCCCTCATGCCACTTTCATGACTAAGTCCACCGCACAAGCTACCCCCAAGAGTGTCGACACCAAGGGCCGACCCGCGCACTCGCATGCCGCCCGCCCTACGTCACCCAGCCACGCGTCGGCGCCCGCTCACACGCGCCCGGCAAAGACCACCCGGCGCAGACCGAAGTTCGTCGTTCGCAATTCTCCGATTCACGGACGCGGCGTGTATGCAGCGCGACCGATACGCGCGGGGGAGCGCATCATCGAGTACACGGGGGAGCTCATCTCGTGGAAGGAAGCGGATCGGCGGCCGCCGTCGGATCCCGACGATCCGCACCACACGTTTCTTTTTTCCCTTGATGACGGCAAGCGCGTAATCGATGCCAATGTCGGTGGCAATTCCGCACGTTGGATCAATCACTCTTGCGACCCCAATTGCGAAACCGAGGAAACGGACTCCGGCCGGGTATACATCGAAGCACTACGCGATATCCGGTCCGGAGAGGAACTGCACTACGATTACTGTCTCATCATCGACGGCAAAATTACAAAAAAACTCAAGCGGCAGTACCGCTGCTTGTGCGGCGCGCCGAAGTGTCGCGGCACGATGCTCGCAAAAAGGAAAAAGAAGAAAAAAAAGCGCTGACCGGTCACCCGGCCGCGGCTAACGTGGTGCACCGTTGCGTCGGTCGGCTGCGGGGCGGTCGTCCATCGACATGGCGGCCAAAAACAGTGTGCGCGCTGACTCGAGCAGCATCCACGCTAGCAGGGTCGCGCAGATCGTGCGGATCGCTGCAAATTCCAGCGATGCGACGTTCGCTACGGTGGCGCCGAAAAGCCACTCGTAGACGATTCCCGCGGCAAGTGCAAATTTCAGCATAGGCGCATTACGGCGTATTGCCACGCAATTCGGTTGGATACAGGAAAACTTTAGCCCGGAGGCGCAAGATCACTAACAAAAGTTTGCTCACCGGGCCTAGCTGCACCGCCGCTCGCGCCATCTTCGCCTTTCGCCCCGCAGCCCGGGTTAGCTGACATCGACATGCGCGCCGGATCCAGATGCACCGAAACCGGAGCTCGGAGCAACGCCAAAGCAGGCGGCAATATCGTCGCGAAGGAACGAGGCGCCGAATTGCGTCCGACCCGCACGCAGTGGCGTTCAGATCGAACCCAACTCGTCCAGAACAATCTTCGTTGACAAGATCTCGGGCAACAGGTGGGCGTTGCCCTTGCGGTCGTAGAGAACGTACATCGGTACCCCGCTGCGGGCAAAGCGCGCCAACTCGCGCGCGATGGCCTCGTCGCGACGCGTCCAGTCAGCTCGCATCAGCACGACACCGTGCTGCTGAAACGCTTGCTGCACTTGATCATTGTGTAGCACGAGGCGTTTATTTGCCTGACACGTGATGCACCAGGCCGCTGTGAAATCGACAAAGATTGGACTACCTCGTGCAAGCGCTTCCCGCTGCTCCTCTTGCGACCATGCGGCCCAATCCTCGCCGACTACAGCCAAAGAGGCGCGCAGCGGCTCGTTTGTTCCCGATTGCGCAAGCGGCACCATCGTCAGTATGGCAAGAAGAGCCGCCGCACCCGCGAGCCAGCGAAAACCCCGTGCGCCGCGCTGAGCCATTCCCGCCGACCAGGCAAACAGGGCCCAGCCGACCAGCGCCATCAGAACCCAGGCAACAGTATCAGCGTCCCTTTGCTGCGCCAGAACCCAAAAAAGCCAAACACAGGTAAGAAACATCGGGAAGGCCATCAGCTGGCGCAGTCGCTCCATCCATGTTCCCGCACGGGGCAATCGCCCAAGCCACGATGGAATCATCGTGAGCAAAAGATAGGGAGTCGCCATACCGAGCCCCAGCATGGCAAAGACCGCTAGCGCGATTGGGGCAGGCTGCGTGACCGCAAAGCCCAGTGCCGCACCCATGAACGGAGCCGTACAGGGCGACGCGACAACCGCTGCGAGCACCCCCGTCGCGAAACTACCGCGCGGGCCCTCGCCATCGAGCCAGTCGGCGGCACGGCTGTTTGCCAGACCTGCGCCGAACGTAAATTCGAATGTCCCCAAAAGATTAAGGCCAATGAGAAAAAACAGCCCGATGAGGGCAGCGATGAACAGCGAAGACTGCAGCTGAAAGCCCCAGCCAATTTGCGAGCCCGCCGCGCGCAGTGCGATGAGCAACGCCGCCAGGCCCAGAAAGCTCAATACCGCCCCGATTGCAAAGGCCACCCCGTGGGCGCGAAGGGCTGCATGCGGCTCGTCGCGGTGTCGCACAAGACCAATTAACTTCAGTGACAGCACCGGAAAAACGCAAGGCATCAGGTTCAGGATGACCCCGCCCACAAAGGCGCCCGCCAACGCGATCGCTAGTGCCAGGGTGGAAGAAAAAACCGGCGGCGGGGCGCTTGCAGCTTGCCGCGCGGCCGCTGCGGAAGTGGCAGCTGCAGCCTGGCTGCTCGCTGGAGCACTTAAACCTGGCGGCGGCGTCGCACCCGCGCGCTGCGATTCGACTGCTACGGCAACTGGCGTCTGTGCGCCCTTGGATAACGGCGACATTGCAACGTCAATCGGTGCCGCCCAGCCTCGGGCGCTGGGCCCGCCATCGGCAACGAGCACACCGTGCAGCGCCTTAAAATCCGGTTCGGTCGGCCTCTGTGCTTGAAGCTCTAAGCGAACGCGATTGCCGCGCACCGACAAGACCTGGTCGGCCGCGGCGACAATTTGATTTGCCTCGAGCGGGAAAAACTCCAGCGTATGGGGCGCATCCTTGGAGCTGGAAAATTCCAGCTCGATCCGCCCCGCCTCAATCGTGGCTCGCGCGTTCTGTAGCACCATAGGCATCGGCACCTGACGACGCGCTGTGGCAAAAGCGAGCGCCGCCGGCCCAGGGTGCACATCGCCCGGCGCACGGATCGGCAAAGCAACTGAGAGCTCCGCGCCGCCCGGGATACAAATATCGCTGCACACGAGCCAGTCGGCGTGCGCCTTTATGTGGGCATTGCTGCCGATCTGCGCCGAGCCGGGCGCCTGCAGCGAAACAGGAAGAAGAACATCGCCCTCATAGCCATAGTTGGCCAGATCGCCGACACGCAAGCGCTGAGGAACCGGCCATTGGATGGGACCGGGGCGGTACCCTGGCTCCAGGTCCCAGCGCAGCCGTGTTGGCAGACCGGCATCGCCAGGCATAGCCCAATACGTGTGCCAATGCGGCGCATGCCGCAAGTGCAATCCGACCCAGAACGTTGCACCAGGACTGATTGCATCTTGTTCAGAAAGCAACTCCGCGCTGACAAATTGTTCCGTCGGGTCTGTTGGGACCGCCGCCCGACAAGTCGCTGCGAGCGCTAGCGCCAAGCCATAGCAAAGCGCCAAAGAAAGGTACGTTTGCAAAAAAGAACGTATGGATCGCACGGTTTACCTGCCGATACTCGCCGTTTGCAGCAAAAGCCCGCGGATCGGGGTCAACTTGTATGGGCGGTTCAGCCCTTCAGAGGCCAAAGTTTCCGCGCCACGCTTCCCACCCGCCGGATCGTTCCTCTCCTTGGGTTCGATGCACATGCCAGCGTTCGACCCTTGGCATCGGCCTGAGTTTCGCACGGCGGGGCGGTTCGCACCAATCGGCCAATTGGCCAAAGTGCACGCCCCGCCCAATGGCTTGTGCCGCCCTACAGTCAGTACACTTGGCGTCTTGTCTTGGGCACGGTGCGTTTTTGGAGCCGTATTTTGCGCATACTCATCGTAGAGGACGATCCCTCTCTTGGTCCGTTGACCGCGCAGGGCCTGGAGCTTGAGGGTTTTGCCGTAGATCTTCGCGCCAGCGGCGAGCAAGCCAATTCAGCCTTGGTCGCACACAAGTACGACGCGATCGTCCTCGATCTGGCGCTGCCCGACATCTCCGGCGAAGAGCTGCTGCGCGGCTGGCGCGAGCGGGCGGACTACACGCCCGTTTTGGTGCTTACCGCACGCGGATTTGTGCTCGATCGCGTGCGCCTGCTAAACCTGGGCGCGGACGATTACCTTGTTAAGCCCTTCGACTTGCAGGAGCTTAGCGCGCGACTGCGCGCACTCGGCCGCCGCCAAGGCAGCAAGGACGACGTGATGTTCGAGTGGGGACCGCTGCTGCTATCGCGCAGCGAACACATCGCCTTGTGGGATGGGACCCGTGTCGAATTGACCAAGCGCGAGTACCGCATCTTGCACACTTTGTTGCGCAATCGCGATCGCGTGCTCAGCCGCAAACAGCTCGAGGAAGCGCTTTATGGCTGGGGCGAGGAGGTCGATAGCAATGCGATCGAGGTGCATGTGCACAATCTGCGCCGCAAGCTCTCCCGCGGGCTGATCGAAACCGTTCGCGGCGCCGGCTATCGCCTTAATCGGCATGTCGCACCCGACTGAGGGGCGGCCGTGGTCGTTGCGCGGTCGCCTGCTGTTACTCACCACCGCTGTTACCGCCACCGCATGGCTTGTCGGCGGTGCGGCAATGTTCATCATCGGGCGGCACGTCAGCGATTTGCTATTTGATCAGCGGCTGCGTGATATTGCCGGCGCGCTGCTGACTTTTGCCGATCACGAAATCAGCGAACTGCAAACAAGCGGGGCCGATGTCGTCCACATTGAAGGGGCGCAAACGCTCGGTGCGCGTTATCGCTACCAGATCTGGTCTGAAAAAGGTGAGTTGCTGCTGGTGAGCGTTGGGGCGCCGCGAACGCCGTTTGCCCCCTTTAATGAGCGTGGATTCTCCACGCGGACCATCGGCCAGGTCCCCATGCGCATGATCGTTTTGCCATCGGGCGACGGTTCAAAACTGCTCGAGGTCGCCGAGCCGCTGTCGGCGCGCTCCGTCGGACCGGACCCTGACCTGGGTTTGCTGGGAGTACCGTTGCTTTTGTCGCTCGCCTTTTTGATTGCCGTAAGTGCCTGGCTCGTGCGACGGGCCACGCGCGCGCTAGGCGAGTCCGCGCGGCAAGTCACCCAGCGCACGCCCGATGATCTTCGGCCGCTGGACGTAGCCAACGCCCCAATTGAACTCACCCCCATCGTCGCGGCGGTTAACTCGCTGTTTGCGCGCATCGAAAATGCGCTCGCCGCAGAGCGCCGTTTCACATCCGCCGCGGCGCATGAGCTGCGCACGCCCTTGGCAGCGATCAAGATACAAGCGCAGGTGGCGCTGCGCTTGAAGACGGAGGAGGAACGTCAAAAGGCGCTGGAGCGGCTGCTGCACTCCATCGACACCGCCTCGCACAGCATCGACCAACTGCTCACCATGTCGCGCATCGATGGTTTGATCGCCCTGCGCGCCCGCGCCTCATGCCTGCAACTCGATGCGATTGCCGCTCATGTGATCGACGAGATGCGCCCGATTGCAGATCGCCGCGGACAGACCATCATCGAGGAGCTCGGCGCCGCTGATATCGACGGGCTGGAGTTTGGCGTGGCGGTCTTGCTGCGCAACCTCATCGACAATGCGGTGCGATATGGACCACTTGGCGGCCCAATTCGGGTCCGAACCGGGGTAGAAAAAGGGCACGCCTTTGCCATGATCGAGGACGCGGGACCGGGCATTGCACCGGAGCAGCGCAAGCGGGTATTCGAGCGCTTTTACCGCGTGCCCAACAGCCCCTGGGCGGATGGCTGCGGTATCGGGCTCGCCATTGTGCAAGCGGTCGTCGATATGCACCGTGCGCAGATCGAACTCGATCGCTCGGACCTGGGGGGTTTGCGCGCCGTGGTGCGCTTTGCCCCCGCCCAGTCGCTCGCCGCTCGCCCAAGCACGTCTTTGCCTACAGACCCACCCATACGAATCACACCCTAGATTAAGAGCGCCGGGCGTCCTCGAATCGATGCAGACCTCGGCTCACCTGCAGCTGCAGCGCTCAATGTTGTTTCTTTGGGCTCGGTTTGCTCGATCTGCCCTGTCACCGCAAGGTAGGATTTGCGTACTACCATGACGGCGCGTCGCACGGATAGTTGCGAAGCAATTACCGGGGTAGTAGCCTTGCGCTCCCTTTGGGGAAAGGAGCCTCTTCGCTACCAATTCCTGGGATTACTCTGTAGTAATCCATGCCAAATTGCGCAAGGCACGGCGCTGGCTCGTACATCGCAGCGACCGCACCGGAGAGTGGTTTGCCCGCGCCATTTATGAACTTTGCTATTGGCCGACGATACGCACTATGAGCACTACATGCTTTTGCCCCATTGACCTACGTTGCCGCTGCAACATCAAGCGAGAGCGCGGATTCACCCTCATTGAACTGCTTGTGGTCGTGGTGATCATTGGCCTGCTCGCCGGCCTGGTCGCACCGCGCTATTTTGGACAAGTGGGCAAATCCGAGGTCAACGTGGCGCGCGCGCAGATCGACGCACTGGGAAAAGCACTGGATCAATATCGCCTCGATGTGGGAGCCTATCCCACAACCGACCAGGGCTTGCAAGCACTTGTTAACCAGCCCGATGGCGTCGATCACTGGCAGGGACCGTATTTGCAAAAGCTGGTTCCGTATGACCCTTGGGGGCGCCCGTACGTATATAAGGCGCCCGGCGAGCACGGTGACTATGATCTGGTCTCGTTCGGAGCCGACGGAAAGCCGGGGGGCACGGGCGAGAATGTCGACATAAAATCCTGGGAGTCGGCCTCGACGGGCAAGACGCGCTGAGCGGCGCTCTGATGGCCAGTGCGCCGTGTCGGCGCGTGTAGTAACCGTCGCTTACGGCCACGGAGGGGTCAGATCGCGCCACGGCCTGCGAGTCGCTAAAAGCTGCCGCGCGCGATAGCGCAGCCCTTGGCAGGGCTGCCGCGTTGCTGCAGCATGCGTGGGCTGCGGGGGACTGCCACGGCGCCGCATGGGCGCAAATGGCAACGCCCGTTGTTCGGGGACGGGACGCAACGATGAGGATGCAAGCTTGAAGAGCCAGGTTCTTATCGCCGAAAGTCACCTGCTGCTGCGGCAGCACCTGCGCTCTCTCGTCAATGCCTTGCCGGACTTTGAAGTGATCGGCGACTGCGGTGATGGCGAAAAAGCCCTGAATCGGACTTTGGAGTTGAAGCCGGACTTGCTCCTGATGGAGCTTTTCCTGCCCGGGCTCAGCGCTATGGAGGCCACGGCACAGGTCAAGCGCTGCTTGCCGAAAGTTCGGACCGCTGTGCTGACGTCGCAAAAGGCAGCGGAGTACGTGCGCACCGCTTTGCGCGCGGGCGTCGATGGCTATATTCTCAAGGACGCTTCCTACGATGAACTCGTGGGTGCCCTGCGCAGCATCGTCGCCGGTAAAAGATTCCTCTCACCGGAGGTATCCAGGCATCTGATCGACAATGCTGTCGATAGCAGCGGCCAAAAAGCAGCGCCGGTGGAGCGCCTGACAGCGCGCGAGCGCAGCATTTGGAAATTGATCGCCGAAGGGCGTACCAACCGCGACACCGCCTTGCTTCTGAATGTGAGCCCTAAAACCATAGAGAAGCATCGGGCCAACTTGATGCGCAAACTTGGCCTGCGCAATGTCGCCGAATTGATGCTGCTCGCTGATGGTTGCGGCGTGGTAGCGAATACAGCTGCAGCCTCGCAGGCAATAGGCGTCGCGACCGACGAAGCTCGGGGGCAACGCGCAGGCGCGCCGACCCCCGCCTTTGGCAAATAGCGACGCAGCGTGGGCGCAGCGCGTTCGAGCCCGACTCAAACTTCTTGGGTTGTGTCCAAAGGCCAAGCGGCGCCGATACGCGTGCCGCGCCCGGGCGCAGTATCAAGCAACATGCGCCCGCCGGTTGCTTGCGCACGGCCGCGAATCGAATGCAATCCCAAGTCGGTGACGTCGGCCTCTTCCTTGCTCGTCGTGGAACCCGGGTCAAATCCGTGCCCATCATCTTCGACGATCAGGCAAAGCTGCGTCGTTGTCGCATATACGTTTACCTGGACACGGTGGGCCTGCGCGTGTACGACCGCGTTACTTAGCGCTTCTTGCGCGATGCGAAACATGTCGAGTTTTAGCCGTTGCGGGATACTGGTTTCGGGCACTTGAAGGTGGCACACTACCCGCAGACCCTGCTGCACCTGCTCCACCCCCCGGCAATACCACTCCAGTGTCGCAAGCAGACCCAAATCATCGAGAAGCTTTGGTCGAATATCGGTCGATATTCGGCGCAACTCGGAGATCACATGGCGCAGCTGCAGCGCCGCCTCTTGAAGTTTGCCCAAGCATTCGCCGCCGGCCGCTGGCCCCATGCGGCCCGCGGCATCCTCAATCATGTACTTGGCCACAATGACGAGCGGCGCAACCTCATCGTGCAGCTGTCGAGCCACCCTCGTTCGTTCAGCCTCCTGCGCGCGCAGCAGGCCGTAGGCCAGGCGCCCCAATTTTGGGTCGACCTCCTGATTGTTCACACCACGGCGCACACGCCGTTCGGACCATGCGATCAACGCGCCGGGGCTGTCATCCGTGCCTGCGCGTGCGGTCATCTCCACTAATGTTCTGCGCCCGCTTCGCCCTCGTAGGGCGAGCTCGAAGCTGTCGGTTGCGCCAAACCGAACGCGCGCCGACGCCAACTCGGCGGCGGCCTGCCAGCCCTCGATCGCGAGATCCTTTAGCAAACGCCCCTGCAGCTCTTGCGGTTCAAAGCCCAGCATTGCCGCCGCGGATGCCGTTGCATCGCAGATTCGCCCTTGTGAATCAAGACGGATCGCCGCCGCCGATCCGTTGTGCGCCGACGCCGACATGTCAGCGCTCATCGTTTGCTCTTGTGCAGACCCTTCGCCAGGGGCCGAACTCATGAATGTCGCCCTATCACTGCGCACACCTCCGCGGGCCACGTATGCCGTATCTGGCCCTCGTGTTGACATCGATTCGACGCGCACAAAAAAGCAAGCGAGATGGCCCCTGCGGCGCTCGACTCACCGCGGCTTGCATCCTTCGCCGCCGCATTATATTGGCGATGAGGCGCTGCGCGCGACTATTGTCTGGCGCTCGCGTGCGCCATGTGCCGTACCGGACCAGCGCCCCGGCAAAGCGAGGCGTGGCCGCCTTGGGCAGTCATGCGATCCTTTCGCGTGCTGCGCGCCGAGCACTTGCGTTCAAGGGTCGTGTGCAAGCCGGGCCAGTTGCGGCGAACTATCTCAACCCAAGGCGTGTAGCCCTTGGCGGTTACGGCGTTACGGCATCGACGTACAGAACAAATTGCTTACAAATTGACACTGCGTCGCGAAACCATGCCTTGCGGGTTTCGTCTAACGTAGCGTCGTTACCCCTACGGAGTGCTTCCATGATCGCTCTTTATAAAGGCGCAATGCGCACATTGGCAGCTGCCGGCATTGCCGGATTGCTCGGTACCATTTCAATTGTCCCAGCCGTGGCGGCGGATAAGGCTCCGACAGCCGCCGAATCAATGCACAGCGAGTTGGCACAAGGGTTTGCGAAACACTTGCAGATGCGTCTAGACGAACTGGCCGCGCGCCTGCAGATCAAGGCGTCGCAGGAACCCGCATGGCAAGCGTTTTCGGCCGCGTTCCGTGATTTGATGACTACGCACTTTGCCCAAAGAGAGCAGGCATTAGCCGGCGCGGCGGATACCGACGCCGCCGCATTGGCGCGCAAACATGCGGATTGGGCGGCTGATCACGCGCAAAAGCTGGCCCGTTTGGCGGACGCCACGGCCAAGTTGCAGCAGGGCCTGGACGCGGATCAACGCCTCGTGCTCAACGAAGTCGCGCGACACTTTGCCCAAGAGCGTTTTGCGTTCGGGCCGATGCAGCACCATCACTTTGCGCATCACGGCGCGCATTGCGAGGGTGGAGGTGACGGCCATGGACGCTGGGAGCATCCGCCCGGGCCGCACGGCGATGGGATGAGCCGCGGTGGACCGTATGGCGCGGACGACGGGGCGGGGCCGCCAGCGGGCGCTACGCATTGATGAACTCCTCGGCTTCGGCCGCGGCGCGCGCCGCCTCGCGGCGCGCCGCCCTGGCCGGCGCGCTTTTCGGGTTCTTGGGCGTTGCTGCGGGTGCATTTGGCGCACACGCCCTCAAGAGCCGCCTTGAGCCCAGCGCCCTGTCGGTGTTTGACACCGCAGTGCGTTACCAAATAGTGCACGCGTTAGCGCTTTTCGCTTCGTCGTGGGCAATTCAGCAGTGGCCGGGACGTGTCGCAAACGCCAGCGCGATCTTCTTTAGCGTTGGCATAGTTCTTTTTAGCGGCAGCTTGTACGCCCTGAGCTTAAGCGGGTTACATCTGTTGGGGGCGCTCACACCCGTCGGCGGCTTGTTCCAGTTGCTCGGCTGGTTGGCGCTCGCGCTGGCAGCGTATCGCCAAGCGCCATAAGTGGGTCCGTGCTTGCCGGTGCTTGGTGCCGCCACGCGCTGCACCGACGCAATGGCGGGCACGGGGACCGCGAGATTCGGGATTTGACTGCGGTCAACGTAAAATCGCTGCATGACCTACGGTTTTGCTCTCAGCATCGGCTGGCACGCCAAGCGTGCGTTGCAGCCGTTCATCATCGCATTGCTACTAACGGCGTTAACGATTTGCGGCGCACCCGCACGCGCCGCGGCATCAGTTTCTTCAGTGTTTCTTGAGGACTTTACCTGGACAGAGCTGCGCGACGCGGTTTCCCAGGGGATGACGACCGCGATCGTGCCCGTTGGAGGCACAGAGCAAAGCGGCCCGGCACTGACCTTAGGTAAACACAATGTGCGGGTTCGACTGCTATCGGAACGCATCGCGCGCGAGTTGGGCAACGCGGTCGTGGCACCGGTTCTTGCCTACGTGCCCGAAGGCTCCATCACGCCGCCGAGCTCGCACATGCGCTTTGCCGGAACCCTCTCGATTCCAACAAGTGTGTTTGACGCGACGCTCGAGGCGATCGCCGGCAGCCTGCGCGCGCACGGCCTTCGCAATATCGTCCTGTTGGGTGATCACGGCGGCTATCAGCGCGAGCTCGGCAAAGTCGCTGAGCGACTAAATCGGCAATGGGCAGGCGGACCGGCACGGGTCTTTGCGCCCCCGGAATATTTTCGAGCATCAACCGAAGGTTTTGCTGCCTTGCTGCGAGAGCGCGGCTTTCGCGACGACGAAATTGGAACGCATGCCGCGCTCGCCGACACCTCCTTGCAGCTGGCCCTTGCCCCGGCCACCGTGCGAAAGGACGTGTTGCAATCGAGCACGCGGCTGGACCAAAGTGTTGGTATTTACGGTGGGTTTCCGCAACACGCAAGTGCTGAGCTTGGGCAGCTCGGTGTGGATGAAATTGTTCGGCGAACGGTTGCCGCGATTCGGCAGCAAATACAAACGGCAGATCGCGGCAGGGCCACCGCGCAATAGTGAAGAAAGCGCCAGATGCACCACCGGCCTTCTTATCGCCAATTGGGTACCAGAGGCTTTATGCAACTTCGTAGACCGACTTCTCAACGCTTTCTTTGCGGCCTGCTATTAGCCTGTAGTGCTCTGGCGATACCGCACGCGGCGGCGGCAAAGCCCGGTGCGAGTTCGTTGCCCGCTGCCGCGGGCTACCCGGGCATGCCACCCGTGCTGGATGCGAACAATCTTTACAGCGCGGCGGGGCCGGATCAATTGAGCCCCAGCGTCCGCTCCGCGTTGCCGCGCGTGTACGTGCCCGAGCTGCAGTCCAACGACGTGGTGGTCATCGACCCACAAACGCGTACGGTGCTGACGCGTTTTGGCGTCGGAATCAATCCGCAGCACGTGGTTCCTGCGTGGGACCTACAAACGCTGTGGGTGACCAACAACGCCGAACGACGCAAGGACGGCAGTTTGACGCCCATCGACCCGAATACGGGCAAACCTGGCAAGCCGATCGTCGTTGACGATCCGTACAACATGTACTTTGTGCCCGACGGCAGCGAGGCGATCGTGGTTGCCGAGGCCCACGAACGCCTGGACTTTCGCGACCCGCACACCATGGCGCTGCACTCCTCCTTGCACGTGCCCGGATGCAAAGGCATCAATCATGCGGATTTCGCAATTGATGGGCGCTACGCTATCTTCACCTGTGAATTCACCGGCGCACTGGCGAAGATCGATATGCTGGAGCGCAAAGTCCTTGCGCTGCTCAAGCTCAAGGGCGGTGCGATGCCACAGGACATTCGCATCTCACCGGACGGTAAAGTGTTTTACGTCGCCGACATGATGGCCGATGGCGTGTTCCTGGTCGATGGCGAGCGTTTTGCACAGGTCGGATTCATCCCCACAGGAGTCGGTGCTCACGGCTTGTATCCGAGCCGCGATGGCACCGAGCTGTACGTCGCCAACCGTGGCTCAAACAAGATCCACGGTGCACGCCACGGCAAGGGAAGCGTCGCCGTGATCGACTTTGCGAGCCGCAACGTCGTGAAGACTTGGCCGATCCCTGGCGGTGGTAGCCCCGATATGGGAAATGTGAGTGCGGACGGCAAACAGCTGTGGCTTTCCGGACGTTTTGATGACGAGGTCTACGTGTTCGATACGGCCAGCGGTGCCGTCGAAAAGATTCCCGTCGGGCGCGAACCACACGGTCTAACCGTATGGCCCCAGCCCGGCCGCTATTCGCTGGGACACACGGGCAACATGCGCTAGCGCTTAACGTCAGCCTTTACAACTCGCGCCCCAGGTCTTCGCACGATGCCCTTGCGCAAACGCAACGCGCCTTTTTGCACGGTTTTTGTTCTGGCGTGCCTGCAGTACGGCGCGGCGCATGCCGCATTACCCGACGAGATCCAGGTCTACGTCGATGACATCCACGACCCGGGACGCTACGGTTTGGAACTGCACGTTAATACGACCCCCGATGGCATTTCCACCCCCAGCTACCCAGGAGAGATCGTCGCCGCAGGAGGCACGCGAGTAACACCGGAATTCGCTTACGGGCTGCCGGATGATTTAGAGGCAGGTGCCTATTTGCCGCTCGTGCACGAATCCAATGGCGACGTTCGAGCTACCGGCGCCAAGCTGCGGCTAAAGTGGGTGCCAATCAAGCAACCCGACGAAGGCCCAGGAGTTTTTGCCGGGCTCAATGGGGAACTATCGCAAGTGCGGTACGAATTCGAGTCTCAACGGCGCGGGTTTGAATTGCGCCCGATCATTGGTTGGCGCAACACCGAATGGCTCGTGGCGGCCAATCCGGTTCTGGATTTCGCATTGCAAGGTCCGCAGCGGCACGAAGCGCCGGACTTCGCGCCATCCGTGAAGGTCGCCCGGACCGTCGCGCCGGGAATTGCCACTGGGGTGGAGTACTACACGCAAGCCGGAAGCATCAACGACATCCGTCCGTGGTCCGAGACCCAGGAGACGTTGTACTGGGCCGTTGACATCGACCGCCCGCCCTGGGGCCTCAATTTTGGCGTCGGCCGCGGTCTTACGGCCATAACAGACCGCTGGACGGTCAAGATGATCATCGAAATTCCCCTCGGCCGCTAAACACCGGGGCCTGCAGGAGCCGCTGGCAAATGGCCGACCTGCACCGGTTCAGACGCGGTTCATGCTACAAAGGCAAAATTGCGCTGCGCCTTTTGCGGTCTCGCATCCTGGCGACACGCCCGCGAGAACTGTTGATTGCCGCGGACAACCAAGCCGCTGGACGCGGCTTGTAGCGCACCATCGCGTCTTGCCCTCCGTCAATGCGGCTGCACGGGCAGCAACCAGTGCCCCGTGCTGATTGCGCGTTTGCACCCAAGTGGCGCCAAGGCAGGCCGCGCATTGAACCGACGTGGCACGATTGCATCCATGAACGTTTTATTACTGGAAGACGATATCGATCTGGGGCAGGCCGTTGCTGATCATCTTGAGGCGGCAGGCCACAGTGTGCATTGGTGCAAATTGATCGCGCAGGCTCGCCTTGGGGCCGAGCCGGAGCTGGCACTGCTGGACCTGAATCTGCCCGACGGCGACGCGCTTGCACTGCTGCGCGAATGGCGCACCGGCGGCCGTAATCTTCCCATCATCGTCCTTACCGCGCGCGATCAGGTCAGCGACCGCATTCGCGGCCTGCAAGCCGGCGCGGATGATTACCTAGTCAAACCGTTTGATCTGAACGAATTGCTTGCGCGCATGGAGGCGGTCTGCCGCCGCGGTGCGCCGCCGCCCAAGGTAATGCTGGGCGATATTGCGCTGGACCTTGACGCCCGCGCCGCGCTGCGCGGTAGCGAGCGCATCGAATTCACCGCGATGGAATGGGCCGTGCTCTCGTCGCTGGCGCGCCACCCCGGGAGGATTTACAGCCGATCGGATATCGAGGCCTATCTGAGCAAAGAGGGTATCGGTGACTCGGATAGCAATTCCCTGGAGGTAATAGTGAGCCGTCTGCGCAAAAAGCTCGGTCCCTTGGCCATCAGCACGCATCGGGGCTTAGGGTATCGGCTCGATGTCTGAAGGCGAACAAAGATCCTCGTGGAGCCTCGAGCAGCGCATCACGCGACGCTTGATGCTCGTGCTGGGCTTTTTGTGGCTGTCGGGCACCGCGATTGCGCTTGCGGGTGTTTGGCACGAAACCGCGGAAGTGCTGGACAGCTCGCTAAACGAGACAGCCGAGCGATTTCTTGTCCTGCCGGAAATCGCACTCGGAGATGTCAATGGGGAGCGCCTCTTCGCGGAAATCGGACCCCATGAAGAGCACGTGATCTACCAGATCTTCGATGCCAAGGGTCGCTTGCGCCTGCGTTCCCACTCCGCGCCCGATAGCCCGCTTGACGCTCAGGGGCAGGACGGCGTTCGCGATGTCAACGGCTGGCACGTGCTCACCTTGACGCGACAAGACGGCAGGCGGCGCGTCGAGGTTGCGGAGACGATCGAACACCGCTTTGAGGTCCTCTGGGCAAGCTTGGGTTGGCTCGCCGGCGCCCTGATTTTCGTGTTGCCGGCGGTCTCGATAGCCCTGGCATTGATCCTGCGGCGGGGATTTCGGGCGCTCGAAGGCGCGCGCGCCGAGCTGGCTCGCCGCAGCGCCGATGACTTGCGGCCGATCGCAAGCTCCGAGGCGCCATTGGAACTACAGCCCTGGCTAGCCAGCGTCAACGCGCTCATTACGCGCGTGCGCGTTTTGATCGAAGACGAGCGCAACCTTGCCGCCCACACCGCGCACGAGCTGCGCACACCGCTGGCGGCAGCGCGTGCCAAGGCCCAGCGGCTTGCGCAAATCGCTACCGATGCCACCTCCCGACAGAACGCCCAGTCCTTGGTTCGGCAACTCGACCGGCTCACGCGCCTTGCCTCGCGCCTGCTCCAACTGGCGCGCATCCAATCGGGCGCAACGCTGCAGCGCGAACCCGTTGATCTTGCGATGCTGGCGCGCGTTATCGTCGGCGAGTTCGCCGAGGCCGTCAGCCGCGAGCGCCTGCGGATCGAGGTTGCCGCGACGCCCGCTCGTGTCGTCGGTGATATCGACGCGATCGGGATTGCACTACGCAACCTCATCGATAACGCACTCAAGCATGGGGGCGAAGACGCCTGGGTCACGGTGCTCGTTGAACCCACGGCGGTGTTCGTCTTCGATGACGGCCCCGGCGTTGCGCCCGAGACCCTGAGCAAGCTCATTCGGCCCTTTGAGCGCGGTATCACCGCCGCCGAGGGTTCGGGGCTGGGATTGTCCATTACCAACGCAATCGTGCAGCAGGCCGGGGGCAGCCTCGAGCTGCGATCGCCGATCCTCGCTGGTCGCGGTTTTGCCGCCGTGCTTCGTTTCGCTTGAGCGTTTGGCGTTTAGTACTTAATTCAAACGCCGGGCGCTCGCCCGAGAGCGTCAGGTCGCGCGCGTCCGGCGTGCTCCTTTTGACCAATGAGCAGAGCAGCGTCGCGATGCACGCGCGCCGCAGTTAGCAAGAGGCGCGCTGGCAAACCTCAAGGCGCTTATTCGGCCTGTAAGCGCCTTAGCGCCGCTTGCAATTTGGGAGCTGCGCTGCGCTCGAACAGATCAAATTCGTTCCAGAACTCTTCTTTTGTCAGCACTACGGCTTCCTCCCCCGCAGCGCTTCGGACCCGAACCGTATGACTTGTCCGAATCAACGCAGGCCCTTCGCCGTCGATCTCAACGGAAAATTCCGAATGCGCGAGGCCCCGTGCCACCTCCTCAATCCAGGATCGGATCGTAACCAGCCGCAGCACATATTCGCCCCGCTCTGCCTCGATCAAATGCATCGTATCCCTTCGTTGCTTGCGCGCTACATCAACGCGCCGGTGCAAAAGTATTCGAGTACAGATTTTAACGTTGGTTCCATCGGCACAACTCGCCCCGATACGATGCACCGTCCTGTAGGCAAGCGCTCATCCGAACAGCTTCCCATCGTAACCGTGCGCGGCTGAACCGGCGCTTAAGCAAGCGCAAGCTGCACTCTCAAGGCCGCCCCATGACATCGACTTGCAATCTTCGTCTGAGCGCAGACCTTGCTATCGCATTACGGACAGTCGCCAAGTAATGGTCCTCGCGAACGCGCGAATCTTCCTCATACGGTTCGCTTGTGTTTTAAGAGACTGCGCGATCGTTGCATCCGTGCACTTTGCGTTTGAGCAATTGCCGAGAACCGTGATCGCGCTGCGTTGGTTTGCGGCGTTTGTCTTGGCAAAGGCAAAAATGCGGGGCGGTAGAGCCCGCCGGATTCGACCAGGAGACCTCGAGATATCGAGCCGCGCTGTTTGCTAGCGTTGCGACGGTTCGCCGCTTCGATCGTTTGCAAGATGCGTTTCGGCCGCTCCGTCATGCGCAACGGCCCGTGCAGCAGTTGGGGCCGCGCTTACGCGGTTGCGTCCTTCGCGCTTGGCGCGGTACAGAGCCTCGTCGGCCCGCCGCAAGAATTCCGCGCTGCCCTCCGGCGCGCAATATGCGGCCACCCCGAGCGATATCGTTACGCGGTCCAATACGTTTTCATCGCCGATGCGCCGCACGCATCCGCGTTCCACGGCGCTTCGCAAGGCATCGGCCAATGCGATCGCACCCGGCAATCGCGTGTCGGGTAACAGCACCGCAAACTCCTCGCCCCCATAGCGCGCTACGATGTCACGACCTTTGGTGTTGGCTTTGAGGATCTGCCCGACGGAGCGCAACACTTTGTCGCCAAATAGATGCCCGTACGTGTCGTTGAACTGCTTGAAGCGGTCGATGTCGGCGATGATTAAGCTCAATCCGCTTCTCGTGCCCCCAGATTGTCCCGCCGAGCAGACCATATTTGCCAAATGGACCTCAAAGGCGCGGCGGTTGGACAGGCCGGTGAGCATGTCGCTCATGGCTTCTTCGCGCACCCGTGCGACCTCTGCTCGCAGGGTTTCGATCTCCGCATGACTTTCGTCCAGGCGGCCTTTCAACTCAACGAGCGTGTCCTGGATTCGCCGCGTGACGCCCATGACGTGCTGGAACTTATCGCCCTGGATCATTGCCCGCGTTTCGGGCGCCAATTCGCTGAACCAGCGACTTAACGTCGCTCCGAAGTCGGCTGCTTCGTCGCCAGCAACCGAGGTGCTGCGCATAATCCGGTGCATGACTTGCTGCAGTTCGGAACCGATTCGCTGGGCGCTTTCGTCGTCGAGTTCGGCAACGAAATCGCTGTAGAGCTTTTGGGTTTCCTCATCCGTAAGCCGCGCATCGTTTCCTGTGAACTGATGCAGCCGCTCGGCCAGGGCCGTGTTGCGGCCCGAAACATACTCATACCAGATGGCGTAGGAAATGGGATGCAGGGGTGCGTTCTGGCGCGACATCAGGGGCAGCGCCAGTCGCAGGAATTCGACGCTTCGTTCCTTGCTGTGATCGTATTTCATTGCACGCCAGTGTTTTAGGTTCGGCGACGATGGAAGATGCGCAGCTCGGCGACCGTATTTCATTGTTTTGCGACCGCCCGCGCAACCGCTTAAGGCACCGGCATACCTTAGCGAGGAATTGTTTACTGGGTTTGCGTGAAAGGTGCCGACTTGGGCTTTTAATTTCCCGCTTCACCTTCGCCCGCGGGAGCGGAGCGCTCCGGGGTTTGGGCAGCTCGACTGGCCTGCCAGTGTCGCCAGCCAGCGCTACGCAATTCGCAGGCAGGACATTGTCCGCAGCCATAGCCCCACGCGTGACGCTGTTCGCGCTGGCCCAGATAACAGGTGTGCGTGTGCTCGACGATGACATCAACGAGAGTCGGGCCGCCCAGCGTCTGCGCCAGTGCCCAGATCTGCGCCTTGTCGCTCCACATCAATGGGGTCTCGATTAGCATTTCCTCGTTCAATCCCAGCGTCAGCGCCGCCTGCTGCGCCCGGATGGTCGCATCACGGCAATCGGGATAACCCGAAAAGTCGGTCTGGCACATGCCACCCACCAGGATGCGAATCGACCGGCGATAGGCGAGGGCAGCGGCGAGCGTCAAAAAGACAAGATTGCGCGCAGGAACGAAGGTGTTGGGAAGGCCATCCTGTTGCAGCTCGATGGTGCGCTCTTGCGTCAGCGCCGATGCGCTGATGCTGCCAAGCACCGATATGTCCAAGGTGTGATCGGGGCCCAGCCGGGCCCGCCACTCGGGAAAACCCAGCGCCAGCTGCTCGCGCACGATCTGGCGCTGAGCTAATTCGACGCGGTGCCGCTGACCGTAGTCAAAGCCCACCGTCTCCACATGTGTGTAGTGCGACAGCGCCCAAGCCAGGCAGGTGGTCGAGTCCTGTCCTCCCGAGAACAGTACGAGCGCAGGCTGCGCTCGGATGCTACGTTGCTGTTCGAACAATTCCATCGTCGATGAGCGTGCCCGCGACATCCTAGTTGCAAGAGCGCGGCCGCAGAAGTTCCTCTGCATGGCCACGATCGAGCGCGGCCAAGTCGGCGCGGTCGCTCAATAGGAAAAAGCCGCCGACACCGTCACCGGTAATTGCCAGCGTCAAGCGCGCGCGCTCATCCAATGTGCGCGCGTCCCATTCGCGTGCTGCCCGGGCAAATGGGCTTTGGGTCAAGGTATCAAGATGGTCGACCCGATACCGGTGTCCCATAAGTTCCAAGTACGTTTCCGCGCCGATCGGCAGGGTCAGCCCACGCAGCGCCGCGCGCACCTCTGGGCGCAAGCGGTCAATGTGGATGTGCAATTGCGACTGCGACCGTCCGTAGCGCGAGTTAATCGCCAAGCCGATGTCGGCATCCCCGGGCGCCGTGTTCAGCGTTTTGGCGCGCTGTTCCCAGGCGAGCGCAAAGTAATTCGGTTCGCCGGTTGTCTGCAGCTCCGGACTCTCCACACCGGTGCGTCGCGCCGTGGGTATCAAAAGAAAATGCGTTGGGCCGCAGCGATCCTTCAGGACTGCGTAGCCCTGGCGGGTATCGCACGTAAGGTCGTTGGGTGCATACGATTGCGCCGG
>DASPWJ010000082.1:0-13279 GCA_035621895.1 Burkholderiaceae bacterium
CCGAAGTTCCTGCGCGATGGCCTCGCGCGCACGAAATATTCGCGAGCGCACCGTTCCCACCGGGCAGTTCATTGCTGCCGCGATTTCGTCGTAACTTAAACCCTCGAGTTCGCGCAACACAATTGCCGTGCGCAGGTCTTCGGGTAGCTGCTCAATTGCCCGATTTACTGCCATGCCAACCTGCTTGGACTGATACAGGGAATCCGGTGTCGCTGTATCACTGAGCCGCAAGTCCTCTTCGGTGCCCTCCTGGTCCTCGATACCGCTGGCAGCCACCGTAGGAGCCCGCCGGCCCTGGGCAGCGAAGTGATTTTTCGCGGTGTTGATTGCGATCCGGTACAACCAGGTATAAAAGGCGCTTTCCCCACGGAAGTTCGGCAGTGCCCGGTAGGCCTTGATGAAGGCCTCCTGGGCCACATCCTCTATATCCGCTGGATCTCGAATCATGCGTGACAACAGCCGAGAGATTCTGCGCTGGTATTTGGCAACTAGCAATTCAAAGGCACGCTTATCGCCGTGCTGAACGCGACGCACCAACTGCAGGTCGGCATCGCGCTCACTCATTGGAGCCCATCCCGGGCCACAGACTTCACGTGTTCCGCCATTGTGACAGTCGCCCGTTCGATTAGTTCTGAGGATCGAGAAAAAAACAACGTACTAAAACCCTAGGGAACTGCGGCATTGCCCCTGGCACGCCTCGTGCAAACGCAGCAAACCCGCCCAAGCGTTTCCGACCGATCGCGCCCGGAGCAAAAGATCTTTCCCGGGCACCATGGCCGCCCGTTTGCCCTGCCCACCAAGAGACCGTGCCAAACTGGTGCGCCGATCATTCTCGACGGCAGGGCATGCGCGGGCCTCTCGGGCTCACCCCCTAACTCGGAGCCGAGCTTGCACCTACTGTCCATCAGCAAGACAAGCGTCCCGCGGCGCTCGCCGGCAAGCATACAAGTTCAAGGCTTCTTTGGTATCCGCCGCTACAAGCGGTGCAATCGCCGTAGCCGGCCGCAGCGCCATTTGAGCTGGCAACGTCCAGCGGCCGCAGCCTCTGAGCAGCGAACACACCAAAGCGCCGGCAGTATCTTTGTCGTCCGAAAATCAGACACGCTTGAACACAAGCGTACCGTTTGTGCCACCGAAGCCAAAGGAATTCTTCATGGCGTAGTCAATACGCATCGGTCGGGCGGTGTTGGCGCAGTAATCCAGATCGCATTCGGGATCTGGCGATTGCAGATTAATCGTTGGTGGCGACACTTGCTGGTGAACCGCCAAGATGGTGAAAACCGACTCGACCCCGCCTGCGCCCCCAAGCAAGTGCCCCGTCATGGACTTGGTCGAGTTCACCACGAGCGAGCGCGCCGACGCCCCGAATGCGAGTTTGATGGCGTTGGTTTCATTGACATCGCCCAAGGGGGTCGATGTTCCGTGCGCATTCAGGTACTGGATTTGTTCCGCATTAAGACGCGCGCTACGCAAAGCAGCCTCCATGCAGCGACGTGGCCCCTCAACGTCCGGCGCGGTCATGTGAAAGGCATCGGCGCTCATACCAAACCCGGCCAGTTCGCAGTAGACCCGCGCGCCTCGCGCGCGCGCATGGGACAGCTCTTCCAAGACAACGACCCCTGCCCCTTCGCCAAGGACAAACCCGTCCCGATCCTTATCGAAGGGCCGGCTAGCTGCGGCTGGGTCATCGTTGCGCACCGATAGGGCCTGCATAGCAGCAAAACCACCCACGCCCAGAGAGCACACCGATCCTTCTGCGCCGCCGGCAAGCATCACATCCGCATCATCGTGCTCAATTAGCCGGGCAGCGATTCCCAGCGAGTGCAGCCCCGTCGTGCAGGCCGAAACAATCGCAAAATTGGGGCCCTGCAGCCCATACATAATGGAAACGTTGCCCGCGATCATGTTGATGATCGCGCCGGGGATGAGAAACGGCGAAATGCGGCGGGGCCCGCGTGTCACCACTTCATTGTGATTGTCCTCAATCATCGGCAAACCGCCGATGCCGGAGCCAACCATGCACCCGATCCGCTGCCGATTAGCGTCGGTTACCTCGATGCCAGAATCGCGAAGCGCTTGCGCGGAGGCCGCGACACCGTAGTGAATAAATGCGTCCATGCGCCGCACTTCTTTAGCGGCCACATAATCGGTGATCTTGAAATCGCGCACCTCGCCCGCGATTTGCGAGCGGTACGCAGCGGGGTCGAAGCGGGTAATGCGCGCGACACCCGATTTGCCCGCCAAAATATTGACCCAAGCCGTCGTGACATCGTTGCCTACGGGGGACACCACTCCAAGCCCGGTGACAACGACCCGTCGCTGCGCGCTCATTTCCTAGCCTTGTTCCTGCCGACTTCTTTGGCCTGCAGCCACTGTGGCGCGAAATTTCCTATTCGCGCAACCTCAGGCCTTCTTCAGGTGGGCGCTGACGTAGTCAATCGCCTGCTGAACCGTCCGAATCTTCTCAGCCTCTTCGTCCGGAATTTCGCACTCGAACTCATCCTCCAGCGCCATGACAAGCTCCACGGTGTCGAGCGAGTCAGCCCCCAGATCATCGACAAACGCCGATTCGTTCTTGATGTCGGCTTCGTTGACCCCGAGCTGCTCGGCGACGATTTTTTTGACCCGCTGTTCGATGCTATCCATACCTTCTCCTCCGTTGCGCGGCTGCATTGAGCAATTGGCAACCGCCAAACAACCCCAAGTGCCAAGCGGGCAAACGACCTGGCTCCGCGGCGAAAATAGCGCGCGATTCTAACAGAGCAATACCGCCAGCGGCGGCTCAGTCCATATACATTCCGCCATTGACGTGCAATGTTGCCCCGGTAATGTACGCCCCCGCCGCCGAGGCAAGAAACAGCACCGCGGCAGCCACCTCAGAGGCATGTCCTAGCCGACCGAGCGGAATCTGTCCCAGCAGCGCCTGCTGCTGTTGCTGTGTCAGTGCGCGGGTCATGTCGGTATCGATAAATCCTGGCGCAACGCAATTGACAGTAATGTTGCGGCCACCCAATTCGCGAGCCAACGCACGTGTCATGCCCTCCAGCCCCGCCTTTGCCGCTGCGTAGTTGGCCTGCCCGGCGTTTCCGCTTGACCCGACGACCGAGGAAATGTTGATCACCCGACCCCACTTACCCTTCATCATCCCGCGCATGCACGCTCGAGCCAGGCGAAATGCCGCCGTCAGGTTGGTATCAATTACCGCGTCCCAATCCTCATCGCGCATGCGCATGGCCAACGTATCGGCAGTAATGCCAGCGTTGTTCACGAGTATCGAGAGCTTGCCAAAACGCGCTGCGACCTGCTCAACGAGTGCATCGCATCCGGCACGGTCGCGCACGTTAACCACCAAGCCGCATCCGCCTGCGCCCAACTCCTGCAACCGCTGCGAAATCCCCTGTGCACCCGCCTCGCTCGTGGCGGTTCCAACCACGTTCGCACCGGCCTGCGCCAGGCACTCGAGGATGGCCCTGCCGATGCCCCGCGAAGCGCCGGTAATGAGCGCCACTTCACCACGCAGCGCATCGGCAGCAAACACGCTTGCTTCGTTCACGGTGCGCCTCCTATTTTTGATAAAGCTTCTAGCAAGCTCGGCCGATCGCAGACCGACATACAGTTGATCGCCGGTGCAATGCGTTTGTTCAGTCCCGTGAGCACCCTTCCGGGGCCGCATTCAACGAGGTGTGTCACGCCGTGTTCGGCAAGCTGCAGCACGATTTCGCTCCACCGCACCGGGCCGGCAACCTGCCGCGCAAGGGCATCGCGGATGCGATCGGGCTCGTACTCAACCGCCACATCGATGTTGTTAACTACCGCTACGGTGGGCCTTCGCACGTCGGTGTGCGAGAGCCGCTCACGCAAGCGTAACCGTGCCGGCTCCAGCAGCGAGGAGTGAAAGGCAACCGACACCGATAGCGGCAAAGCTCGCTTGGCGCCGAGTTCGCGCGCAATTTCGCAGGCCCGCGCAAGGGCCGCGCTGTGCCCTGCAATTACCACCTGCGCCGGCGCATTGAAATTGACCGCTTCGACTACTTCGCCCGGGATCTCGGACGCCGCCCGGGCGCAGGCCTGCCGCACGCGCTCATCTTCTAAGCCCAAAATCGCCGCCATTCCACTGGTGCCGACCGGAACCGCCTCCTGCATTGCCTGGGCGCGGAAACGAACCAACGGAACGGCCTGCTCCAGGCTCAATGCCCCCGCCGCTACCAACGCGGCGTATTCGCCCAGACTGTGCCCCGCAAAAACTTGCGGCTCGCGCCCGCCGGCGGCACGCCAGGCCCGGTACATGGCCACGGAGGCCGTGAGCATGCACGGCTGCGTGTTGACAGTAAGGTCAAGCTCGGCGGCCGGGCCGTCGGCAATAAGTCGCCCGATATCTTGGCCCAGAGCAGCAGATGCCTGCCGCAGCACGTCCTCGACAATCGAGTCTCCGGCAAATGATCCGAGCATGCCGACGGACTGCGATCCTTGTCCTGGAAAAACCAACGCCAGCTTCATCGCAATCGCCCCTTGGTCGATCGCTCGCCCTAGCGAGCGAAGTCGCGTATGCGCGCAGCTTGTCGATGCGCTACATACGCAGCAGCACAGATCCCCAAGTAAACCCGCCACCTACCCCTTGCAGCAGCACATACTGACCTGGACGAATGCGCCCGTCCATACGCGCCACATCCAGGGCCAATGGCACGGAGGCCGCCGATGTGTTGCCATGCACATCGACAGTAACCACCACGCGCTCGGCGGGCAAACCCAAGCGTTTGGCGCTTGCCGCGAGAATGCGCACGTTGGCCTGGTGAGGAACGAGCCAGTCAATTTTCTCTGGCCCAAGCTGCGCAAGTGCCAAAACCTCTCGGGCCGAGGATTCGAGCACATCGACAGCCAATTTGAACACCGCCTTGCCGTCCATACGCAAATACGGGTCGCCGACTGCGGTGCCCTGGTTAAGTCGCCCGGCAACGGACAGGATGGATCCGCGCGCACCATCGGCGTGCATTCGCGACGCCAAAATCCCCGGAGATGAGGCTGCCTCCAGAACCGCGGCGCCTGCGCCGTCGCCAAACAGCACGCAAGTGGAACGATCGTTCCAGTCGAGAATGCGCGAATACACCTCCGCACCGATCACCAAGGCGCGCCGATGCGCCCCAGTGCGGATCAGCGCATCGGCGACTGACATCGCGTAAACGAACCCGCTGCACGCGGCCTGAATGTCGAAGGCTGCAGCGCCGGCAGCGCCCAAGCGCGACTGCACGCAACAGGCGGTGCTAGGGAAGACCTGGTCGGGCGTTGAGGTTGCCACGATAATAAGATCGACCGATTCGGGTACGGTGCCGCTCGAAGCAAGCGCGGCGCGTGCGGCGCGCTCGGCCAAGTCCGCAGTGCCGATTCCCTCTGCCGCCAGATGCCGCTGGTGAATACCGGTGCGAGTGACAATCCACTCATCGGAAGTCTGGACGTTGCGCGCCGCCAGTTCACGCACCAGCTCGGCATTGGATATCGGCGGCCCGGGCAAGGCCGACCCAGTGCCCGTCACGCGGGCAAAGGGCGCCGTCGCGGAGCGATTCTCAGGCACGCTGTGCACTCACACTTGCGGATGCCTCGGCGGTCGACGTCAACCGAGCCAGCAGCGGCGCCATGGCTTGTGCCGTGCGCTCGAGCAGCCGATGGCTGCTCGCGTCATAGCCGCGGCCAATTGCGCACTCGAAAGCGTAGGCATCCGATGAACCATGACTTTTGATGACCACCCCGCGCAGACCCAGCAAGGCGGCGCCGTTGTAGCGGCGATGGTCCACGCGATTGCGGAAACGATTTAAAACGGGAAGAGCCAAGACGGCGATGAGTTTTGACGTCCAGTTGCGCGTGAACTCCTCGCGAATGAATCCGGCCAGCATTTGCGCCAATCCCTCGGAGGTCTTAAGCGCAACATTGCCGACAAACCCATCGCAGACGATGACGTCCACGGTACCTCGGAAAATATCGTCGCCCTCGACATTTCCATAAAAATTCAAACCACTGGCGCGCAGCAGTTCGCCGGCACGCTTGACGACGTCGTTTCCCTTGATTACTTCTTCTCCTACATTAAGCAGCCCTACACTTGGCCGCTCCGTTCCCTGCAGGGATTCCGCATAGGCGCAGCCAAGAATCGCAAATTGCAAAAGGTGTTCGGCCTCGCAGTCCACGTTGGCACCCAGATCCAGCCATGTGGTAAGAGCGCCTTTTTGGTTGGGCAGGGCATGCGCGATTGCGGGCCGGTCGATTCCCTCCTGCGTCTTGAGCACATAACGCGCAATCGCCATCAGCGCCCCCGTGTTGCCGGCACTGACCGCCACATCGGCCATCGAGTCCTTGACGCATTCAAGGGCCACCCGCATCGACGAATTTTTCTTTGATCGAAGGGCGATGGCCAGCGAATCGGTCATTTCCACCACTTCGGCAGCATGCACAACTCGCACACGATCGCGCAGCTGCGAATATTCCAAGCGGCGTTGCAGTTCGGTCTCGATTTGCGGCGCTCGGCCAACGAGCAGCAACTCTGCATCCGAATGCCGTTGGGCGAAGGACAAGGCCGCGGGAACCGTCACCACGAGACCATGGTCTCCTCCCATGCAGTCGATCGCGATACGAATCGTCATTGGGCCGACGCCATCGATGCAAATCGGTCTGCCAAACTCATCCTGCAGGCTTTTCCGTAGCCAACCGGCGGCAGGACTGAACCACCGCGCGGTGTGTACGGCGCTGTGCGCCGATGCTTACTCGTCGGACTTTGTCGCGACAACCTTCTTGCCGCGATAAAAGCCGGTAGGGCTGACATGATGTCGACGAACAATTTCGCCGGTAGCCGGCTCGATCGCTAGCGGCGGATTCGTAAGAAAGTCGTGCGCGCGATGCATGTTGCGCTTGGACGCCGACTTCTTATTCTGTTGCACTGCCATGGCGTGCTTCCCAATGTTTGGACAAATGAAACATTTTAAACGATGGCGCGACCGCGCGAAAGCTCCGTTCGTGCGCGGCTTACCGGGCCTAGTGCGAGCCGCGGCGGGACTTGCGCCCGCCCTCGGTACGCCTCGTGCCCGAGGGCACCCGCACTGGAGGCCGCTGTGGGACTACGCGAGAGGGGCGCAGACGCTCCCGCAAGGCTGCAAGTGGGGCAAACGGATGGGGCCGATCGGATTGCGCTGCCGCACTGGTCGGCTCGCCCGCGGCCACGCAGGACTCGTGCCGGGGCGAAATCGGCAATTGCAATATAGCCTCGTCCTCGATTAAACCCTCCAGATCGAAGCGGCTGTTCCCCAGCAGGGCTTCCTCGGGCGAATCGTCGATCGGGATCCCCACCAATTCCGGTTCCGTGCGCACAAAAAAGAACCCTTTGTGCGCCCGAAGCGCTAACTCGAGCTCTTCCCCACAGCGGTCGCAACGCAGGGGCAACACGCCTTCAATCTGCAATTGCAGCGCCGGACGCCCGTGCTCGTCGATATGACCTACGCAGCGGTAGCGAAGCGCTCCCCGACTGTGCGCCAGAGCACTGGCCAGTCGCGGCATGTCCGCGATGGCGATTTGGCCCTCCAAGGTTGAGCCCAGGCGCGCCATCTGAAAAACGTCAACAGTGTTCATAGCCTGTACAACGAGCAATATTCCGCGGTCCTGCCCGATTGAATACACTGAGTCCCATGCAACGCCGAATCGTACTCGCGTCCTCTTCCCGCTATCGACAGGAGCTGCTCGAACGCCTGCGGCTGCCCTTCGTCATTGAAGTGCCTGCAGTGGATGAAATGCAATTGCCCGGTGAATCGCATCGGCAAACCACCGAGCGGCTGGCCTTGCTGAAGGCCAACGCCGCTGCCCAACGACGACCCGGAGCGATCGTCATCGGCGCCGACCAGCTCGCCGAACTCGATGGCTCCACAATTGGCAAGCCCACATCACCCGCGGCAGCACGCGAGCAGCTGCTGATGATGCGCGGCCGCACTGTGCGTTTTCACAGCGGCATTGCGGTCGTCGACACTGCGGACGGGCAGCGTATTGTCGACTGCGTCGACACGGACGTCACATTTCGGCGCCTCTCTGATCAGGCGATCGAGACGTATCTGCGCCTGGATCAGCCCTACGATTGTGCCGGTTCGGCCAAAATCGAAGGCCTGGGTATCTGCCTCGTGGAGTCGGTGCGCAGTGATGATCCAACCGCACTGATTGGTCTGCCGCTGATTCGCCTAACTTCTATGCTAGCCGCGCTTGGCGTCGTCTTGCCTCTATCAGGCCTGAGCTAGGGCCACCTTGGGAACTTTGCATCTGGTGCCGGTGCCAATCGTCGAAGGCCAGTCCGACGGATCGGCACTTCACGTCTTGCCTCCGGCCACCGTCCAGATAGCACGGCAATGTCGATACTTTCTGGTGGAAAATGCGCGTAGCGCTCGCGCCTTCCTAAAGTCGGTCGGCCACCCCGGGCCGATCGCCGATTTGCAGATTGTTGAGATAGGCCATGAGCCCGATCCCTCGGCCATCGATCGCTGGCTAGCCCCGCTTCGCAACTCGGGCGCTGAGCCAGGCGCTGAGGCGGCACTGCTTTCTGAGGCCGGCTGCCCTGGTATCGCCGACCCCGGTGCGACCCTGGTGGCGCGAGCCCACGAATTGGGCATTCCAGTCGCACCGTGGGTGGGACCATCGTCGATTCTTCTGGCACTGATGGGGGCCGGAATGAACGGTCAGCAGTTCCGGTTCTTAGGATATCTGCCCCAAGCGCGAGATGCACTGCGCGCGCGGCTGCGAGCCGTTCAGGCCGATGCGAATCGAGGAGAGACGCAAATCTTCATCGAAACCCCCTACCGCAACGTTCGGCTCTTTGAGGCAATTTTGGAGGCCTGTGAGGCCGACATGCGCCTAGGTTTGGCTGTTGAACTGACCGCAGCAAACCAAAGTGTCATCACTCGGACCATCGCGCAGTGGCGAAGCATGCGCGCGGCAACTTCTCCGGTCTTAGACCGCCGTGCCGCTGTCTTTCTCATGCACGGTTCAACCGCGCATCAGCTGGCCTCACCCGCGCGCGCGCAGCACCGCCAACGCCCGCCGTCGCGACCAAGGCGCTAACAGCGCTCGAGCAGCCAATCGCGCAGCGCCGCCAAAGAATCAAAGATGGCAAGCGGTTGCAGGCGTTCGAGTTCAGCGCGCGAATGCGCGCCATAGGCAACCCCGACCGCCGCAACCCCCGCCGATGCGGCCATCTGCAGATCGTGTGATGTGTCGCCGATCATCAATATGTCTTGTAGGTCGACGTCGAGCTCTAGAGCCAACTCCTGCAGCATCGCCGGATGTGGTTTGGGATGCGTCTGATCGGCACAGCGCACCGACTCGAAGTGCCCTTGCAGCCCGGCGTTCTTCAACGCCCGGTCCAGGCCGGCGCGTGTTTTGCCCGTGGCAATCGCCATGCGCACCCCCCGCTCATGCAACGTGTCGAGCATCTCAACTGCGCCTTCAAACAGGCGAATCGCGTCTTCGCTGCCCCTGAAGTGCGCCCGATAGCGCGCGGCGAAGTCGCCAATGCGCTCAGGCGGCAGATAGGGTACGACCCGGGCCAACGCCTGCGCCAAACCCAAGCCGATCACGTGCGACGCCAACGAGCGATCAGGTACCGGCGTGCCGATATCATCCGCAGCCCCCAGGATGGCCTGTGCAATGGCCCCAGTGGAATCGACGAGCGTTCCGTCCCAGTCAAAGACCAACAACTCGTAGCGCTTCTTATCCATTCGCCGGGGTGGCACCAAACGCGGCCTCCCGCGTTGCAAGCCATTGGGTGCATTCCGAGGGCAGCGGCGATTCAATGAGCAGGGGCACGCCGCTGACGGGGTGCGCAAGGCGCACTAAGGCAGCATGCAGAAACATTCGACCGAGCCGCGCACCAAAAGCGCCCTTGGCGGCTTGCCGGTTTTTTTCGAAATCCCCGTATTTTTCGTCGCCGAGGATGGGAAAACCCAAGTGTGCCAGGTGCACGCGAATTTGATGCGTGCGCCCCGTTTTCAGTTGCGCCTCGAGAAGCGAAAAGCCCTTTAGGCGCGCTCGCAATTCGATGATCGTATGGGCCTGGGCCCCTTGCTCCGGATCCACAAATACGCGTCGCTCGCCTCCGGCAAGGGTTCGCTTGGTCAAGGCAAAGCGGACGTGCTGGCGCTCGTTGACCCAATCACCGGCGACCAAGGCCAGGTAGCGCTTTTCCACCTCCCCGGCGCGCAACTGCTCATGCAGAGCAAGCAAACAGCGGCGGGTCTTGGCCAAAAGCAGCACTCCGGATGTCTCCCGGTCCAAACGGTGCCCCAGCTCAAGGAACGGTTGGTTGGGACGGGCCGAACGCACGCGCTCGATGATGCCGGAGGCGATTCCACTGCCGCCGTGCGCCGCGACGCCGCTGGGCTTGTCTAAGATGAGCAAATGCTCGTCTTCGTACAGTATGGCCGGCATCTGTGCGGGGGCTTGGTTCGCCGGCTGCGCAATCCGCAGTGGTGGAATTCGCAACTCATCGCCCTTGGCGAGCCGGTACGCCACACTCGAACGGCCTCCGTTAACCCGTACCTCCCCGCTGCGAACAACGCGGTAGACGTGACTTTTGGGAACGCCTTTGGCCAGGCGCAGCAAAAAGTTGTCCAGTCGCTGCCCTGAGTGCTCTTCGCCCACGATAAGCCGACGAACAGCCGGCGCTGGACTCGGGGCCGCCTTGCCGGGAGTAGCGGCGGGAACTGCAGCCAGTCGGTCAGCCTTTCCCCGTTTTTGCGAAAGAGGGCGCGTTTTGCTTTGCGGAAGCATGTTGCCTATACTGAGAGCAGTTGAACTCCACCGGGGCGGGCAGGTTCCGCGCTCAGCGGTGCATTGTGCGACGATTTTGCGCTGTGCGCCGCGCACCGGTTGCCGGTACGCGGGTGGTTTTCAACAGGCCTCGATTGTAGCGGCGCCCAGTGCGCCCTAGCCGGAAGACCCGAAATTGTCCTCCGGGCTCGGATTCGTGGCGCAAGGAGCGTGCGGCGCCGTTTGGCGGTTGCGCGCATGAGTGCGGGTCTTGGGCATCATAGGAAGAGTCTTCCGAGACGTCCGCGACCCGTAAAGGGAAACTGGGCACTCGTCGCGCCTTATCGCCGCCGGTGCCCGCCGAATTCGGATGTAAGCCATGCCGCGCCTGTCGCGCGGCTGCCAGTAACGCACAACACCATAGCTACTTTTGCCGTTGCCTTCTTTCGCGTTTACGCGTCGCCAATTGCCAGTCGCCCTGGCCTGCGTCAGGGGACCCTTGTCGCTCGTCTTTTCCGCGCAAACTCGCGCGGACGGGCGCAGTCTGGACGCGGACGCGGGGATTGCCGGCAACGGCTTGTTGCGCGCCTGATCTGATTCGGCACGGTCTGCGCCCCGGAAGCGGCGCAAGGAGTGCTGATGAAGCGCATGTTGTTTAACGCGACGCACGCCGAGCAGTTGCGCGTGGCGATCGTCGACGGCCAAAAGCTGCTGGACCTGGATATTGAAACGAGCGGTCGCGAGCAGCGCAAGTCCAATATCTACAAAGGCGTCGTAACCCGCGTCGAGCCCAGCCTCGAGGCGTGTTTCGTCGATTATGGCGAGGAGCGCCACGGCTTTCTGCCCTACAAGGAGATTTCGCGCCAGTACTTTAAGGCCGGGGTCGATATCGGCCGCGCACGAATCAACGAGGTGATCTCCGAAGGCCAGGAACTGATCGTCCAGGTGGAGAAGGAAGAGCGCGGTAGCAAGGGCGCCGCGCTTACGACGTTTATTTCTCTAGCCGGACGCTACCTGGTGTTGATGCCTAACAACCCGCGGGGCGGCGGCGTGTCGCGTCGTGTCGAAGGCGAGGATCGCCAGGAATTGCGCGAAGCGATCGATCAGCTTGATTTGCCCAGCGGCATGAGCGTGATTGCACGCACCGCCGGAATTGGCCGGGCGGTGGAGGAGTTGCAGTGGGACCTGAAATACCTGCTGCAACTGTGGAAAGCGATCACCGATGCGGTCGAACATGTAAAGGCACCGGAGCTGATCTATCTCGAATCAAGTCTGGTGATTCGCGCAATTCGGGACTATTTCAATCCTGATATCGGCGAGATCCTGATTGACACCGAGGACGTGTTCGAGCAAGCCAAGACCTTTGTCGATCTGGTCATGCCGGATGTTGCGCCGCGCGTGAAGCGCTACAAGGACGACGTGCCTTTGTTTTCGCGCTTTCAGATCGAACACCAGATCGAGACGGCGCACTCACGCACCGTCTCGCTGCCATCGGGCGGCGCCATCGTGATCGACCATACCGAAGCGCTTGTGGCGATCGACGTCAATTCTGCGCAAGCCACCCGTGGCGCCGACATCGAGGAAACGGCAACCCGAACGAATCTTGAAGCCGCCGACGAGGTGGCGCGGCAGTTGCGGCTGCGCGACCTGGGCGGTCTTATCGTTATCGATTTCATCGACATGGAGGAAGGCCGCAACCAACGCGCGGTCGAGCAGCGCCTAAAAGACGGGCTGCATTACGACCGCGCTCGGGTGCAAATGGGCAAGATCTCGCGCTTCGGACTAATGGAGCTTTCGCGTCAGCGTCTTCGGCCGGCGTTAAGCGAGGGTAGCCATGTGACCTGCCCGCGATGCAATGGGGTGGGCCAGGTGCGCGACACCGAAAGCTCAGCCCTGCACATCTTGCGCATTTTGCAAGAAGAAGCCATGAAAGAATCGACGGCCGCGGTGCATGCACAAGTGCCTGTCGATGTGGCCACGTACCTGCTCAACGAGAAGCGCGCCGACATTGCCAAACTTGAGGCGCGTCTGCGTGTGTCCATCGTGTTGATCCCGAATAAATTTCTGGAGACGCCGCACTACAGCATCGAGCGGCTGCGCCACGATGATGAACGCTTGGATCTTGCAAAGGCCAGCTACGACCGTGTGACCGCGCCACCCGCAGAAGAGGCCTACACGCCAGCCACCCCGTTCGAACCGAGAAACCGTCGCCAAACGGCCGTGGTCAAGGGCATCGTGCCTGAGACACCAGCGCCCGTAGTCGGGCCCGAGCGTGCAGTCATGGCACCTTCCGCGCGCGCGGCGCAGACACCGGAGAAATCGTTCTGGGCGCGCATCCGTAGTTGGTTTGGCGCGCAACAGCGCCTGCCCCAAGCCGCGCCCGCGCCCGAAAGCGCAAAACCTGCTGCAGGCGCCGGTGCGCATGCGGCCGTGCGCTTGCGCGAAGGGCAAAAAGAAGGGCGAGGAGCTGCTCGTCGTCCAGAGCGCTCCGAGCGGCGCGAGCGTCGGCCCGAGCGCG
>DASPWJ010000083.1:0-4417 GCA_035621895.1 Burkholderiaceae bacterium
CTCAAGAGAGGAAACCGCGAGAGGCAATACAAGCGGTTACGGTGCACCTGGCACCAAGACAAGTGAGTGCAGCATGATGATCTCCTGCAAGAATACCAAGTGGTCGCGCGGGTCATTGTCGAACAGTTGCCGTCCGGTGCCTATGTGTTACGCAGAAATTCTTCCGGTATTAACATCAATGGGGCCTGCAATCGGCGGTGCGTAAAATAAAGAGCGGCAGCGGTCTGACAAAGAGCGACAATGCACAAGATCATCTTTCTGGTCACGCTTACGACTTGCCTTCCGGCGATTGCCGATTGGACGGAGGTCACTCAAATGGATGGGGAAGGAGGCACGATTTATATTGACCCGCTGACGATCACGAAAACGACCGGCAACTCCCGCAGAGCATGGTATATGGGTGATTACAAGGAACGAGATTCGGATGGCGCTCTTTCGTACATAGCACTTTTTGAATTCAACTGTACGGAAGGCAAAGTGCGCCGGATCCGACACGTTACTTTTTCAGGGCATCTTGGCAACGGCGAAAGCGTTCGCAGCTTTGACGAATCGCCAGCTTGGATTTATCTGCCGCCGGAAATAACCGTCGACCGTGTTTTAAATTTCGTCTGTGCTCAGAAACTAGGGAACTAGCGCTGGCCGCACATGCAGCCGGCTTTAAAGTGGTCGGCCTCCAGAGACCCGTCATACCAATTGCCCGGAGTATTGTCTGCGCGTTCTGTCCGGGAGGCCAGGCCAGATGCCTTGTAGGAAATCCGCTCAAGGTCGCAGCTTACAAGCGAAGGGTAAGCCACTCGCCAGTCTCTCGGTTTGTTGCCCGGGATGGCTGAAAGCCAGGAAGACCGACATCCACTGAAAACGAACCGCTCTGCCAAGCAAAGCGGGCATCGCCGATAGCGGCGGCCTCCAGGCGCATCCGACCCACAGCGGCCAAAACGCTTTCCGAAGAGTAGCTGCAGCGATCTTTGAATAGCCGACGAGGTGCGAAGAAGAGTTTTCGCAGCCTCGTGTATCCTGCGCCCGGGCAGTAATCCAACCAGAAAGGCGCCGCGCCTTGCGGACGGGTTTGTCTGTCAGCTGCTCTGCCGTAGGAGGCCACATTGGTAGACAAATGCAAACGCGCACTGGGAGTTGCCCTGCTCCTACAGGCGCTTGCCAGTTCCGCGTGGGCGCAGCAATACCACGGTGAATACGGCGTGTTCGAAGGTTTCGCCGGCGGCCGTGCGGGTGTGCGCACGGCGACGCAGGAGGCGAATTTTCTCGTCGATCAATACACTCGCTTTAGCAACGGGAGCCCCTCGCCCGGTGACTGGGTGCACGTCGAGGTCGATCCCTACGGCCGCGCGGTCGATTTCCTGATCGAGGAGCACCCGGCGCGTCGATTGGCCACAGTCGATCACCTAGAAGGGCCGATGGTCGTGGTGCGGACGAACTATGGCGTAGAGACGTGGAACGAAGTGGCGACGACCTGGCACCTGGGCGTCGCCCCGGGCGGGCTTTTGCCTGGCGACTCGATCGATGCCGCAGTATTGCGCAACGGCAATCTTGCTTACGTGCGCCTGGACAGCCGCTCCATGGCGCCACCTCCTCCGACGGACATGAATGTGCCGCCAAACGGCGGCGATCTCGTCCAGGCCCAAGTGGCACCGCCGCCCCTGCCGGTCTACGCGGTGCCACCGTGTCCCGAGCCCGACTACATCTGGACGCCGGGCTACTGGCACTGGGGCCCAGCCGGCTACTACTGGGTCCCGGGTGTGTGGGTCGCGCCGCCGGGGCCTGGACTGCTCTGGACCCCGGGCTACTGGGGCTTAGTAGGTGCTGTCTTTATTTTTCACGCCGGCTACTGGGGCCCACACGTGGGCTTCTACGGTGGCGTCGTCTATGGAGCAGGCTACTACGGAGAGGGTTTCGTTGGCGCGCGCTGGGAAGCTGGCCACGTCGTCTACAACACCGCCGCCGTGCCGGTCAACACGACCGTCGTGCATAACACTTACGTAAACAATACGGTCGTCATTAACAACCAGACGACCACGATCAACAACATCACGAACAACATCAGCAAGACGCAGAACGTGAGTTTCAGCGGCCCCGGCGGCGCGCGCTCGACGCCCACTCCCGCCGAGCAGCAATGGGCCAATGAAGCACACGTTAACCCCACGCCTATGCAGGTGCAGCACATCCAGGCGGCCCGGTCAAACCCGCAGCTGCAGCAATCGGTCAATCAGGGCCGGCCTGCAGCTGCAATGCTCTCAGCTTCGCGCATCCCACCGATGGCGGCTCGTGCTCCCGGCGCATCGCCTGCAAGCGGCGCGCCGCGTCCCCAGGCTCAACAGCAAAACCAACCACAGCAACGGATGCAAACGCGACCGGAAACGACACGTCTGGCACAACCGCAAACGGGGGCAGAGCCTCAGACCCGAAAGGCCGCGGAGCCACACCCACAGGCCAAACCTCGCTCCGCGCCGCCCGTGAAGGAGGAAAAGCGCGGCGAGAGTAAGGAGCGTGAAGAGCGACGCTGACGCGGGGGGCCACACCTTTGTTACCGCTACATCCACCGCTTTCCCCGCATCCAACGACCGCTTAAGTTGCCAGACTAATAGTCAACAAAGAAAAGTCATTCAAGCACGGTTGTATCTGCCCTGAGTACGACCCAAGTTGCATGGCAAGGACCGCGTCGGCGATGGTTCCCATTGCCGACATCACGCGGTGCCGCAGTAACCTGGCCACTGTTCGTCGCGCGCGACTCTGACCTGCTTCTCACATTTGAGGATTTCAATCCTCATTTCGGAACCACTCGCCGCTGCCCATTTTGGGACAATCCAAACGGCGGCAACCAAGCAAACCACAGAATGAGTTGCGCGCGTTTTTCGCTTACGTTAACGCAGCAGTGGATATTGTCATGGATCCAAGTCGCGACGGCTCCAAGTACAAAGCAAAGGCGGCTTTGGTGATGCTCAGCGTGCCCTCATGCACCCGCGGGTTGGACCGCGAGTAA
Source organism: Burkholderiaceae bacterium (assembly GCA_035621895.1). GTDB lineage: Bacteria > Pseudomonadota > Gammaproteobacteria > Burkholderiales > Burkholderiaceae_F > GJ-E10. Next base: position 2,996 of record DASPWJ010000083.1, read on the forward strand.
AACCGCCAACAAGACCAAAATGGCGAAGCCCACGACCGCCAGCAGACCCCATTGGCGGGGTGGCGCACCGATTTCGGCCAGCGGCACCTCGTCCGCTGGGGCGCCGAAACTCGCGAGGGCACGCCGATAAGCCTGCCAAAGAAAAAAATACGGCAACGCCACGACCACAGCGTAGACCGCTACAAATATTGAGACACTCCAAAGCAGATGTTTCGCCGGTCGCTCGAGTAGTGCATAGCTGATCCAGGTGGACCAACCCTGCGAGAGCATGATCCCGAACACCAATACATACAGGTGCGCAAAATAAAACATCTTGAGGAACGACCGGATTTTCTGTTCCTCAATAGCCGATTCCACGAGGTAACCTCGCTTACGTGGGTCGCCGGAAAAGACAACGACTCGGCCACGCGCTGTCTCGCGGAACGAACGATTTACCAGAGCATTAACTAGCCCCATAAGGATTGCTCCTATATTGTTGGCCCATCCCCCACCGCCGCACCGTAACTCGGAGCAAGTCTCGAACCCGAATTCCAGTTCGGCGCCGGTACTATGGCCTCGTGCTAATGCCAGAGCTACCGATCGCCCCGCCATTTGCAGCAACCGCGCAAGCGCATGCGCGCGCGAGGACGGCAGGAGTTAATCGCGTGCTTTCGCGGATTGCGAGTCGCAAATATACGCAAAGAGCGGGATCCTCCAGCGCGCTTTCACTTTTGTCACTGACCCGTCAGTCGCAATGTTAGGGCGTCACAAAGCGGGTCGTCTATGTGCGGCGATTCTTGGCGGCCTAAGCGACCGTGCGTGTCGAGGCCGAACGACAGTTTGCACAAAACGTGGGCAACCGACCAAGAGGTAACCGGTTTACCGAGACTGGCGCCAGTGGGGCGCTTTGCTGACGCGTGCTTTGGCCAGATACCGCAAATGACTGTTGCAGCGCTTACGGCAATCCGAGGCCCCAAAGCCTGGCACCAGCGTCGTGCCGCCGGTGCGCTGATTTAGCACGCATTCGGCAAGCTTTGACCGAGTCACAGCAACCACGCGAACGCCAGGCGCGGTGAGTAGCCAGTCGATGTGCCAACGCAAGTTTTTCTCTTGCCGCAAATGCCGCGCAATACGCGCTTCAAGATGTTGGCGGGCGGAGCCCGTGTAGACGTAATTGCCTGCCGGCAAGGAAAAATGCCCGAGCCGGCCGACCGTCAAACTCAGGGGACGGGTGACCTTGATGTGCAGTTGGTATGTTTTAAGCCGGGCGCGCAACGGCTGATGCGATGGCGCCGGCGCCGTGCGAGGCATAGCTGCGTTTTGCACCACTAACGAGTATGTCCTACCAACCCGGCGAGTTCCTCGGCCGTGAAACCGGCCGCGAGCCGGGCTGCCTCATTTAAAGGCGCGCTCGGCCAGGGCGCTCGGTAGGCCTCGATCAAA
>DASPWJ010000084.1:0-2125 GCA_035621895.1 Burkholderiaceae bacterium
GCACGACGCTATGGCGTCGATCCGCAGCGTAACGTCGTTTTCGGCATCGTTGCGCGGCTCTCGGAGGAGAAAGGCCACTGCTATCTGGTCGAGGCTTTTGCCCAGCTGCATCGCGATCTGCCACAGGCTCGTTTGCTGATCGTCGGTGACGGGCCGCTGCTCGAGGCCGTGCGCGGGCAGGTACAAGCTGCTGGTCTTGCCGACGCCGTGATCTTCACCGGCCTGCAGCGCAATGTGCCTGAGTTTTTGGCATTGATGGACGTTTTCGTTCTTTCCTCGACTCGCGAATCCTTTCCGCTGGCCGCACGCGAAGCAATGGCAGCTGGCAAACCCGTAATTGCGCCGCGTATCGGGGGATGCCCAGAAGTGGTCGACGAGAACGTTACGGGCTACCTTTTCGAAGCGGCCAATGTCGAGGAGCTGGCCACCTGCATGCGACGGATCGTCGCCGGCGAGCGGCATCGGGAGTTCGGGCATGCGGCACGCGATCGCGTCGAGCGACTGTTTTCACGCAATTCGTGGGTTGCTGGCGACGAGCAGGTGTACCTGCAGTGGACTGCACAAGCGCAGCCGCGAGGCCGCCCGGCTGCAGAACCGACCGCGTGACGCCAGGTAACGGCTTCACCCATTTCCCGCGGGAAACCGTGCGGCCAGCATGAGCGAACCCGTGGCGCTGTTTGGTTGGTCGCTCGTTGCGCTCACCTTGCTGTACGCACGTCCGCTGGGATTTGGACGGCGCTGGTTGGGTTGCGTCGCCCTGACTTTGATCTATTTTCTTTGCTGTAGCCCGACGTTCGCCAATGCTTTACTCGGTTGGCTCGAGCAACGTGCCGTCGCCGAGGCGCAGATGTGCAGCGCACCGACCAACGACAGCGTCTTGATCGTGCTCGGTGGAGGTGTTTCGGGTTCGCCACACAACGTGCACGAGTACAGCCGCTTGCAAGAGAGCAGTCTGCGACGACTCATCGCCGCCGTTGAGCTGGCGCGAAAATCGCCATCCAGCGTGCTGTTGCTCAGCGGCGGTGGCGTGGAGGGCAGCATATCGCAGGGCCATCTGATGGCGTCGATGGCGCAGGCTCTGGGAATACCGCCCGAGCGGCTCATCGTGGAGCCGCAGTCGGAAACAACCTACGAGGAGGCGCGCAACATCGGGCGGCTACTCGGTGCAAGCGACCCGCGGCCAAAATATCTCGTCACTTCGGCGGCGCACATGCCGCGCGCCCTGGCGACCTTTACTACCACCGGTATGAAGGTGTGCGCCCTACCGGTGGACTTTCGCAAGATCGTCGCGCCCTGGTACGAGACGTTAGTGCCGCAGTTGACGGCGCTGACCAAGACCAGCGAAGCGGTACACGAGTTGCTGGGCTACGTTTTTTACTTGCTAACCGGCAAGATCGCCTGGTGAGCGCGAGCACCAAGCGCGCTAGCGGGGTGCCGCTTACCGCCGTGTGCCGCTGCTCCAACCCGGATTGGGCAACTTAATCGTGCCGGTGCGTTTGCCGGCGGCCTTTCCGTTTTCGGCTCCGGGCAGCGCTCGCACCAAATCAAGCAAAGTGGCAACGTTGCGCTCGAGCCGATCCAGGCGCGCAGTGATGGATGAGACCATAAACGAGCGCACGACATCGCTGCCACGGACTTCCGCCACACTCGAGTGCGAGGCATCAGCGGCGCCGATTTCCGGCGGCAGCGCCTCGGCACCCAATTCCTCGCGCAGTTCGATTACCGCGGCCTCTACATCTTCCGGGCCGATCCGATGATTTTCGGCAAGATAGGCACCGAGCAAAAGACGATTACAAAGGGAATTGATTCTGCGCGGAACGCCACCTGTCGCCCGATGCAACGGCGCAAACGCCTGCTCGTCGAACTCGGGGTCGTTCTTCCACCCAACGTGATGGAGCCGATGCTCAACGTATGCGCGCGTCTCGGGCTCCTCCAAGGGGCCAAGGTGGTACGAGGCGATGATGCGCTGACGCAACTGCTGCTGCGAGGGAGCTCGCATCAACTCCCGCAACTCGGGTTGACCGACGAGAAAGCTTTGCAGCAGCGCACGCTGTCCGAGCTGAAAGTTTGACAGCATGCGCAACTCTTCCATTGCTTGCGCGCTTAGGTTTTGTGCTTCATCGAC
>DASPWJ010000085.1:0-22897 GCA_035621895.1 Burkholderiaceae bacterium
TTACGGCGGCTGCGAGTACGTCGACATCGCCGAGCAGCTGGCGATCGACCGGGTCAGGAAGCTGTTCGGCGCCCACGCCGCCAATGTCCAGCCCAACTCGGGGTCGCAGGCCAACCAGGCCGCCTTCCTCGCCGTGCTGCAACCGGGCGATACGGTCATGGGGATGTCGCTGGCCATGGGCGGGCACCTGACGCACGGCTCGCCGGTCAACCTGAGCGGCAAGTGGTTCAAGGTCGTGAGCTACGGCCTCAACGAGCGCGAGGAGATCGACTACGACGCGGCCGAGCGCCTGGCGCGCGAGCACCGGCCCAAGCTGATCCTGGCCGGTGCCTCGGCCTATGCGCTGGCAATTGATTTTGAGCGCTTTGCCCGCATTGCTCGGGACGTAGGTGCCGTCTTCATGGTCGACATGGCGCACTATGCGGGACTGATCGCTGCTGGCGTGTACCCCAACCCAGTGCCATACGCGGACATCGTTACCTCGACCACGCACAAGAGTCTGCGCGGGCCGCGTGGGGGATTTATCTTGATGAGCTCCGCCTACGAGAAGGCGGTCAACTCTGCGGTGTTTCCCGGCTTGCAAGGCGGCCCTCTCATGCATGTGGTCGCCGCCAAAGCTACCGCCTTTAAGGAGGCTCTAACACCGCAGTTCAAGAGCTATCAGCAGCAGGTGCTGCGCAATGCCCAAGCGCTCGCGCACACGCTCACCGAGCGCGGTTTGAGGATTGTCTCGGGCCGGACGGAGAGCCACCTCATGCTGGTCGACCTGCGTTCGAAGAACATCACCGGCAAGCAGGCCGAGGCAGTGCTTGGGCAAGCGCATATCACAGTCAACAAGAATTCGATTCCGAACGACCCAGAAAAACCCATGGTCACGAGCGGCATCCGGCTTGGTTCGCCCGCGATTACCACGCGCGGCTTTGGCACCTCCGAGGCGATGGCCACGGCCAACCTGATTGCCGATGTCCTGGAGCGGCCCGATGACGCTTCGGTCGTACAGACGGTGCGCAACAAGGTTGCCGAATTGACGCGCCGCTTCCCGGTATACGGCTAGCGTGGCGGCGGTCGCGCGCCGGTCATGAAGTGCCCCTTTTGCGCGCACGCGGATACGCAGGTCATCGATTCGCGAGCCTCTGACGAGGGCGCGACGATTCGCCGGCGCCGCCGCTGCCTGGGGTGCGAAAAGCGCTTCACGACCTATGAGCGCGTTGAGCTGGCATTGCCCACGATCATCAAGCGTGGCGGCAGTCGCGCTGATTACGATCGCAATAAGTTGCGCGCCTCGATGCTGCTCGCGCTGCGCAAGCGCCCGGTGCCGCGAGAAGCGGTCGAGGACGCTATCGGCCGTATCGAGGATCGATTGCTCAGTGCGGCCCAGCGCGAGATCAAAAGCGAAAAGCTCGGCGAGCTCGTTATGCGCGAGCTCAAGCGACTCGATAAGGTCGCCTATGTCCGCTACGCCTCGGTGTACCGCAACTTTGAGGACATCGACGAATTTGCCGAAGTCGTGCGCGAGGTGCGCCCGCCGCGCCGTCGGCCAGCCCGGGGGGCTTAATGGGCCTTGAGCCCACGGCCGTAGCCGGCGCTGGGCTCCTCTCGGCCAACAACATAGCGGTTGCAAAACGGGTCTAATTCACCGTGATGAACGCTTCGGCGCGCTTTTTGCCGAGGTGTTGCCGCGATTTTTGCGGGAAGTGCCCGCGAAACCCGGGCACGGTGGCGCGTAAAATCAATTCGCATTATGTATTCCGAGGCCGATCACCGCTTTATGCAGCTTGCGCTGGAACTGAGCGAGCGCGCGCTGCTGCACGCGACCCCCAACCCGCGGGTGGGCTGCGTGATTGTGCGCGATGGACAAATTCTGGGCGAGGGTTTTACCCAGCGCCCGGGCGGCAACCACGCGGAAATCGAGGCGTTGCACGACGCACGCCACCGCGGGCACGATGTCTACGGCGCTACGGTGTACATCAGTCTGGAGCCATGCTCGCATTTTGGCCGAACACCGCCCTGTGCAACCGCGCTGATCGAGGCGCGGGTCGGGCGCGTGGTGGCCGCGGTCGAAGATCCCAATCCCCAAGTCTCGGGGCGCGGGATGGAAATGCTGCGCGGCGCAGGCATTGACGTGCGCTGCGGCTTGCTGCGGCAGGAGGCGATCGAAGCGAACGTCGGCTTTTTCTCGCGGATGAATCGAGGACGCCCTTGGGTGCGGATCAAGATCGCTGCGAGTCTCGATGGTCGCACCGCACTGCAAAATGGGATGTCTAAGTGGATCACAAGCGAGGCGGCGCGCACCGACGGACATGTCTGGCGTGCGCGATCTTGCGCGATCATGACGGGAATTGGAACTGCACGAATCGATAACCCCCTGCTTTCTGTACACCGTATCGAGACGGTTCGCCAGCCACTAAAGGTTCTGGTCGACAGCCGCTTATCAATTGAGGAGGACGCTCGCCTGTTCGACGGCAACCCCGTACTGGTGGCCTGCGCCCAGTGCGACGAGGCGCGGGCGGCTCGATTGCAGCGCAAGAACGTGCAGGTATTTGCCTGCGGTGCCGATGACAAGCGTATCGACCTTAGTGCATTGTTGCTCGAGCTTGGCCGCCGGGGTATCAACGAACTGCAGGTGGAGGCCGGCGCCACGCTCAACGGTTCGCTGTTGCGTGAGGCATTGGCGGACGAATTGCTGTTGTATCTGGCCCCAGTACTCATCGGTCCGGGACGATCGATGCTCGATTTGCCTATTCTGGAGGACTTGGCGCAGGCACAGTCGCTGCGCCTGCACGAGGTCACACGCATCGGACCTGACCTGCGCATTCGCGCGCGGCTGCAGTAATCGTGTTTACCGGACTCGTGCAGGCCGTTGGGGCGATCATCTCGGTGCGCCGGTTGGAAGGCGGCGTACACATCGAGGTGCAAGCTCAAGCCTTGGCGCCGCGGCCAATTGCGACGGGCGACAGCATTGCGGTCAACGGGGTTTGCCTTACAGCGACGGACGTGGCGGGTTGGCGCTTTGGCGCCGATGTTTCGCAAGAGACCTTGTCCAAGACGACCGGGCTTGATATCTGCCATGCGGTAAATCTGGAGACCTCTCTTGCTGTGGGCGAGAAGCTGGGCGGACATCTGGTAGCCGGGCATGTGGATGATGTGGGCACGGTGCTTCGTTGCGCCCCGATCGCTGAGTCGGTCGAACTGGTAGTGTTGGCTCCTGCGGCGTTGGCGCGCTATCTGGCGCCGAAAGGATCGGTCGCCGTAGATGGCGTCAGTCTCACGGTCAATCGAGTTCGCGACCTCAGCGGACCTTCGGCCGTGCTTGCGCAACTTGGCATAGGCGCCGCGACCGCTTGCGAAATTTCGATCAACCTGGTTCCGCACACGCTCGCGGCAACCACCTTAGGTGATCTTGCGGCCGGGTCACGCGTGAACCTCGAAGCCGACCTTATTGCGCGGTACGTCGCGCGAATGCTCGATCCTGCCTTGGGCCGTTCGGACGCGGCGCCCGAAATTCCCTAGAATCGCAATTGGCGCCGCCCTTTACACGGCACGCCCTCGCGAATTCGCGGCCTCCACTCCCTGGAAAGCAATTTGATGCTGAGCGCAGTTCCCGACAATGCGGGTGAGCCGGCAAGCGGCGAGCCGTCGGTGCTGGCCTCGACAAGCGAGCTTGTCGAGGAGATTCGCAATGGCCGCATCGTTGTCCTGATTGATGATGAGGATCGGGAAAACGAGGGCGACTTGGTATTTGCCGCCGATTTTGTTACGCCAGAAAAGATCAATTTTCTTGCCAAATACGGCCGCGGATTGATCTGCATGCCAATTACCGCCGAACACGCGCGTCAGCTGAATTTGGCGCCCATGGTCGAGAGCAACCGCAGCGTCCACGGCACCAATTTCACGGTCGCGATCGAAGCAGCCGAGGGCGTCACGACGGGCATCTCGGCTGCCGACCGCGCACACACGATCCATGTCGCCTCGCGCCCGACCGCTCGCCCGGATGACATCGTTCAACCGGGCCACGTTTTTCCGCTCGTCTCGCAGCCGGGTGGTGTCTTGGTGCGCGCCGGGCACACGGAGGCTTGCTGCGATCTGGCGCGACTGGCGGGCCTGCATCCGGCCGCTGTGCTTTGCGAGATCATGAACGAAGACGGCACCATGGCGCGACTGCCGGACCTGGTGCGCTTTGTGCGCCAGCACGAACTTAAGCTGGGCACGATTGCCGACCTGATCGAGTATCGCGCGGCCCACGAGTCCATGATCGAGCGCGTCGCGCAGCGGCGCTTGCGCACCTTTGTTGGCGAGCTCGATATGGTCGCGTATCGCGACAAGCCCAGCGGCTCGAGCCATATCGCACTGGTGCAGGGCAAGCCGAGCCCTGATCAGGAGGTGCTGGTGCGTGTGCATGAGCCGCTATCGGTGCTTGACGTGCTCGAGGTTGATCGCTCGGGGCACTCCTGGCCATTGGGCAAGGCACTGGCAATGATTGCCGCTTCTTCCTGCGGGGTGATGGTGCTGCTAAATTGCGGCGAATCCAACGAGTGCTTGCTCGAGCGCTTGGTGCGGCGCGTACAAGCCGACGCGCCGGTCTCGCCGAGGCGTGCAGGCGAGCACCATGACCTTCGCACCTATGGCGTGGGTGCACAGATCTTGCGCGATCTGGGCGTGGCGCGCATGAAACTGCTGGCCAAGCCGCGCAAGATGCCCTCGATGGCGGGGTTTGGCTTGGTAACCACTGGGTATTTGGAAAGCTGAAAAACATGGCACTGGACACGATTTCCCCTGACCTGGATGGAGCCGAGCTGCGCATCGGTGTGGTTCAGGCGCGCTTTAATTCTTGGGCCGGCGAAGCTTTGCTGGAGGCATGCCTGCGCGAGCTGGCCAATCTTGGGGTCGACGAGGACGACATCACGGTGCTCACCGTGCCGGGCGCGTTGGAGGTGCCATTGACCCTCGCAACGCTGGCTTCCAACGGCGACTTTGACGCGCTCATTGCTCTGGGATGCGTGATCCGGGGCGAGACCTACCATTTTGAGATCGTCGCCCAACAGTCGGCTGCTGGTGTAGCGCGAGTGGCGCTAGACCACCGTCTGCCGGTGGTCAACGCGATTTTGACGACTGAAAACGACGAGCAGGCCCGCACCCGTGTGCTCGAGAAGGGGACCGAAGCGGCGCGTGTCGCAGTGGAGATGGCCAACTTGCTCTGGGCCCTGGAAGAAGATGGCAGTGAAGTCGCCGACGAGTGAGGCGGCCGCACCCGTTGCGTCGAGCCCCACGCCCGCGGCGGCGCGGCGGGCGCGCCGGCACGCACGTGCACTGGCGCTACAGGGCCTGTACGGCTGGCTGCTTGCCGGTGGCGATGCCGAAACGATCGCTGCGCGCTTGCTCACCGCCGAGCAGCTGGCGAAGGTCGATGCAGTGTTTTTTCGAGAGTTGCTCTGCGGCACCATTGGTGTGGCCGAGCAGCTGCGAGAAGAGTTTGCCGATCTGATCGATCGGCCGGCGGCGAGTTTAAGTCCTGTCGAGCATGCCCTGCTTCTGATGGGTGCCTACGAGCTTAAGTACCGCCCAGAGATTCCTTACAAGGTCGCCATTAACGAAGCGATCGAACTGGCCAAGACTTATGGCGGCACCGATGGGTTTCGATACGTCAACGGCGTTCTCGATAAGTTGGCCGCCCGGCTACGCGGTGCTGAGGCGCGTGTGACCGAACGCGGTCTGGCCTAGCGCAAGAAGTGGCAAAACCCCCGGGTCGTGAGGTGGCGGCACTAAGCGAGTTCGCGCTGATCGCGCGCTACTTCACGCGCGAGTGCAAGGAGCGCCAGGGCGTAGGCGACGACTGCGCTCTTATTGATGTGGGTGCCCAGACGCTGGCAATCACCACGGATATGCTGCTCGAAGGAGTGCATTTTTTTGCCCAGGTCGACCCCGAGGCGCTGGGCCACAAGGCACTGGCCGTTAATCTCTCGGATCTGGCTGCTGCAGGCGCCCGTCCGCGCTGCTTCGTGCTGGGAATCGCAATTCCCGGGCCGGACGAACAATGGCTTGCGGCATTTTCGCGCGGGCTCTTCGCACTTGCCGAGCAATATTCGTGCGCGCTCATCGGCGGCGACACCTCGCGCTCCATACCCGTTGACGCGGCAAATAGCGGCCCCACATGGATCAGCATCACTGCAATCGGTGAAGTCGATCGCGCGTACGCACGCGGCCGCTCCGGGGCACAGCCGGGCGACGACATCTGGGTCTCGGGCCGTCTGGGCGAAGCCGCGTTGGCCCTCGCGATACGCCGCGGCCAACGCCAAGTGCCCTCGCCCCATCGGGAAGCTTGCCTGCGGCGCATGGACTGGCCGCAGCCGCGCGTTGGGCTCGGATTGGCATTGGCGGGGTTGGCAAGCGCGGCAATCGATATCTCTGACGGTCTGGTTGGCGACCTGGGTCATGTGCTTGAGCGCTCGGGGGTCGGCGCGCGGGTGACCTGGCCCGATGTGCCGCGGGCAGAGATCTTCGAACAACTGGATGCTGCAACGCAACAGCAGTTGGTCCTAGCGGGCGGGGATGATTACGAATTGCTTTTCACCGCAGCCGCGAGCCAGCGTTCTGCAATCGGGGCGCTGGCAACGCGCCAGCTTGCGCTCACGCGGATTGGGCAAATCGAAGCCACACCGGGCCTTCGCGTGGTCGATGGCAGTGGGGCGCTGATCAAAGCTACACTGCAGTCGTTCGACCATTTCGCCTCGGGGACGTGAGTTTTGCGCTTGGCGCGCAAAGTGCCACGTACCGCGCAAGCGGTCAGCTTTCGACGAGCGAGCAGGTGCCATGACCGGCAACGATGACAAGAGTTCTGGAAGCAACCGCCCGAGCGGCTCGCCAGGCCTGCGGTTTTTACTTTCCCACCCGGCCAACTGGGTAGCGCTCGGTTTAGGCAGCGGTCTACTTCGCCCGGGTCCTGGCACTTGGGGGACCGCACTGGCTTGGGCGATTTTTGTCGCGCTTGCACCGGGCGGCGCGGCGGACCCCGCAACGGCCCTGGTGATTGTTGCCGTTGCGCTGATCATCGGTGCGTGGGCGGCAGAGCACACGGCGGCGATGCTCGGGGAGACCGATCCGAGCACGATTGTCGTCGACGAGATGGTCGCATTTTGGCTCGTGCTAGTGATGCTTCCGGCCGGCGAACATGTGTTTCGCCTGCAAGCGATTGCCTTCGTGCTGTTTCGGTTCTTCGATATCACGAAACCACCGCCCATCCGCAGTATTGACCGACGGTGGAAGAACGCGGTGGGTCTTATGGCGGACGATCTGGTCGCTGCGCTTTATACGCTGCTAGTGATCGCAATCGTCATGAGGATTCTGTGACCGACGCAGGCGCGCGACTGCTGGCCTCCGCCCAGCGGCTGGGCGCGCTGCTGCAGCAGCGCCGCCTGGTGCTGGTTACGGCGGAATCGTGCACCGCAGGTGGAGTCGCTTACGCGGTCACGCAGGTTCCGGGTTCAAGTACCTGGTTTGACCGCGGGGTCATCGCATACTCCAACGAGGCCAAGCAGCGCATGCTGGGCGTCCCGGCGGCATACCTGCGCGATTTTGGTGCTGTCAGCGAACCGGTGGCGCGAGCAATGGCGCTGGGGGTGCTACAGCAAAGCGCGGCGCAGGTTTCCATTGCCGTCACTGGAATTGCCGGTCCCGATGGGGGCACCGCCGACAAACCGGTGGGCACTGTTTGCTTTGCCTGGGCGCTACGGCGCGACTCGGGGGCGGCACACTGGGTGCGGACGACGACGCGGCATTTTGACGGCGACCGAGCGGCCGTGCGCACGCAAGCGATCGGCGCTGCCCTGGAGGCCATGAGCCAGTTGCTCGAAGAGCGCGAAGACGCTTAGCGAGGCGCTGCAGACCCGGGGTGTTGCGGCGCCCGGCGATGGATATTGATGTCATCGCGCGTTTGGCGCGCCGCTTCGCCCGCGGCAGCCGCAAAGTCCTCGCCGGACCCCGCGTACAAAATCGCGCGCGAAGAGTTAATCACTAAGCCCAAACCAGCGGCATCGCGTCCAGCGTTCAGGGTAGCGGCGATATCGCCGCCTTGTGCGCCGATCCCCGGCACCAAGAGCGGCACTTGCGGGGCCAGTGCACGCACTTGCGCCAGTTCTCTGGGATACGTTGCCCCGACCACCAACCCGAGTTGGCCGCTGCGGTTCCACGAGCCCGAGGCGAGACGCGCGATGCGTTCAAAAAGCCGCTCACCGCCAACATCAAGCATTTGCAAATCGTTGCCGCCGGGATTGCTGGTACGACAGAGCAAAAAAACGCCGCGGCCAGCGTATGCAAGGAAGGGTTCGATCGAGTCATAGCCCATGAATGGGGACAACGTCACGGCGTCGGCACCGTAGCGCTCGAAGGCTTCGCGCGCGTAGTGCTCGGCGGTGGAGCCAATATCGCCGCGCTTGGCGTCGAGGATGACCGGAACGCTGGGATGACGTGCGCGCAGGTGCGCAAGCACCGCTTCGAGCTGCTCCTCGGCGCGGTGCGCGGCAAAGTGGGCGATCTGCGGCTTGAACGCGCACACGTAAGGCGCAGTCGCATCGGCAACGGCACAACAAAACTCCTCGATTGCGCGTTGTCGGCCGCGCAGCGATGGGACAAAACGCTGCGGGTCTGGATCTAGACCCACGCACAACAGCGAGTCGGCTGCGCGCCAACGCTGCGCAAGCAGCTCGCTAAAGGCCGCACGCGAACGCGTCATTTTTCTGCCGGGCGCAGCGCACTGCGCCTTTACCAAAACGCGCGAAAAGCCCTGTCCTTCAGAACAGGGAGGGATAGCTTAACGTTTTTGCGATAAGACTTGGCCCCCGCAAGTTCAACGGCGGGGGGCGCCGGACGCACAGCCCGGGGAGCGAATGAAAGACCGCAGACGCATGATGGGTCGGAGAAACCGGAAAGCCTCCCAAGCCGATCGCCATGAAGCAGGAACCCACCGAGAGAATCTGAGATAGGCGCCATCGTTTCAGACTCCGTAGCGATCTGCGGCCTTCAAGCCGGGGAGAAGGTCAAGCACTTTCGTTGGCGGAACGCACGACACTTGCCGTTTGCACGTAGCGGTGAATCAGATCGAGCAGTTCGTCCTCGCGATAGGGTTTTCCCAAATACTCGTTGACGCCCAGCTCGAATGCAACACGGCGATGTTTTTCAGCGGTGCGCGAGGTAATCATGATGATCGGAATTTGGCGCGTGGTCTTATTGCTGCGCACGTTGCGAGTCAGATCATAGCCGTCCATGCGCGGCATCTCGATATCGACCAGCATGATGTCAGGGATGTGCGCTTCGAGCTCGCGCATTGCATCTACACCGTCTTTGGCCAATATCGTGCGATAGCCGTTGCGCTCAAGCAGCCGCTGCGTGACGCGACGCACTGTCAGCGAGTCGTCAACCACCATGACGGTCGCTCCCGCCACTGTGGTGAGCTTAGCGTGCGTTGGGTCCGGCGGCTCTGCCGCGCTGCCCGCGGCCGAGGGGCTCTCCAGAACCGGCGGCTCGGGGGCGCGGCTGATTAACTGTACCGGGTTAATAATTAGCACCACCTGCCCGTTACCAAGCACCGTGGCGCCCAAAACGCCGGCCAGGCGTGCGACCTGCGGACCGACGTTTTTGACGACAACCTCTTGGTTGGCCGACAGTTCGTCCGCACAGATGGCAAGCCGATCATCCCCCAGGCGCAGCAATGCCACCGAGTACTGGTCCGCGGCCCCGATGACGGTTTCGGTGCCCAGCAACTGGGCTAGCGGGCGCAAGGTGACCTCGCCTACTCCGGCAAAGGCGATGTTGCCCGCCTGCAGAGCCTCGGCCAGTTCGACGGCGCGCACGCGACGCGCCTGTTCGACCATTGCCGCCGGCAGGGCGTAGCGCCGCTCGCCCACGCTTGCCAGAACCACCTGCATGATCGACAGTGTCATTGGCAGGTACAGCGTAAAGCGCGTGCCACGACCCTTTTCGGTGGCGACGTTCACGCGCCCCCCAAGTGATGCTGCCTGCTCGCGAACCACGTCCATGCCGATTCCGCGGCCTGCTAACTCGGTAACCTCTCGCGCGGTCGACAGTCCAGGCAGGAAGATGAGGTCCATGAGTTCGCGCTCGTCAAGCTTGCGATCGGCCAAGACCAGGCCCGCGCTGATCGCGCGCGCCCGTATGCGCTCCAGATCCAAGCCGGCGCCGTCGTCGGAAAATACGACGACCACTTCGTTGCCTTCTTTGCGCACCTCGATGCGCAGCTCGCCGGTGTCGGACTTGCCGGCCGCCGCCCGCGCGGTGGGCGCTTCCAGGCCGTGGACGATGGCGTTGCGCACCAGGTGCTCAAAGGGTCCAGCCATCTGCTCGAGCAGGCTGCGATCGACCTCGGTCTCGGCGCCCACGATGTCCATGTGCACGCGCTTGTCCAGTTCCTTTGCCGCCTGGCGCGCGACGCGGTACAGGCGTTCGGAGACGTTGGAAAAGGGCACAAGTCGCACGCGCATGAGCTGCTGCTGCAGTTCGCGCGTGAGGCGCGACTGGGTGCTCAAGTCGTTGTCGGCGAGCTGCAACCCCTTGACCATGTTGCTCTGAATCAATGCGACGTCTTCGACGGATTCGGCCAGCAAGCGCGTGAGCTCCTGCAGACGCGAATAACGGTCGAACTCAAGCGGGTCAAACGTGGACGACTGCTTGGCAACCTGGTCCGAGCGCGCCTGAATCTGGGCGTCAGCTTGCAGCTCGACCTCGCGCAGCTGCGAGCGCAGCCGCTGGATGTTTTCCGTCAGATCCGACAGTGACGAGCGCATCGTGCCAATTTCCGATTCGAGCTTGGATCGGGTAATTGACACTTCGCCGGCGTGGTCCACTAGTCGGTCGACGACGTCAGCACGCACGCGGATAAAGGGTGCGGCAGGAGTTGGCGCGCGGGCCGTATCGCCCCCCACCGGGGCAGCCCGCGGTTGCGTGGTGCCCGCCGAAGCCTGTGCTGTTACGGGCTGGGCGGGCACGGGCTGCGCAGACAGGGGCTGCGCGGGCACGCTCGGGCGGCTCGCCGACCTTGCTCCGGCCACTGCCGATAGGGTGCTGCTCAGGTTTGCCGAAACAGTCGAATCTTGCGGTACCGCTGCTCGGGTTTGCTCAGAACCCGCGGCGCTAGGACCCTGTAGCAGCTGCTCGAACATCGCAAGCGCGCGGTCGTGCTGCACTTGCAAATCCTCGATGAGCACACTCGGGACGCTGGCCAGCTGCATGGCCGCCTCGATGCGTGTCTCCATCTCGTGTATGAGTTCACCCAGACGCATCGCGCCCGACATGCGCGCGCTGCCCTTGAGCGTGTGAAGGTGACGCATGAGCTCGCGCGCCAGCTCACGCTGGTTGGGATTTTGCGTCAGTGTGCGCAGGTTTTTACCGATCGCGGGCAGCAGGTCTTGTGCCTCGGTGGTGAACACGGGCAGCAGCTGCTCGTCGATCTCATCGGTCACCGCCGATACGGCAACGATCGGCTCGCTGATCGGCGGGCGCACGGACTGTGTGAGGTCGACCGCCGGCGCCTTTGACGAAACCTTGCTTGGCCCGGGCGTTGATGCCGATGGCGCTGAGGCCTGCGACGCACGTGCCGGGCGCACTTCGGGTTCGTTCCACTTCATCGGCACCGTGTCGGCAAGCAGCGGATCCGCCGACGCGCTAGCAAACTCCCCGTCTTGAGCCGCTGCGCCGGCTTGGCTCTGGGTTCTGTCCGCGGCCGCCTGCGCCTTCTTGCGCACGACGGCAACTAGGTCGCGCATCGCGCCGGCCTCCAGCGGTGCCTCCTCGGGATACTCGCCCGCGGCAAACTGGTCCAGCATCGTGCGCATGCGCTCGGTGATGCGCTCAAGCACATCGAATTGCGAAGGCTCCAAAATTGCGTCGGATTTTCCGCTGCGCTCCAAAAGCTGCTGCATCAGCGCATCGAGCGGATCGGCGATCGCCGACACGGGTACCAAACCGACCGTGTCAGCGATACCGGCCAGGGTGTGAGCGCGTCGAACAAGATCGGCCGATACGGTACGCGAGGATTCGTAGCGCCACTCCGCGATTTCCTGGCTTAGCGCCCGAATGCACTCGTCCGATTCGGTCAAAAAGACGGAGTACAGGCCATGGCTGATGACAAGTGGACCGATGCGACGGGTGTCCTCAGTGACGCCCGCAGCTGCTGGCGCGGCGGCGCGTTCGCTACCGGATGCGCCCGCGGCGGCGACCTCCGGACGGGCCGGCGCCGACGGCATTACGAAATGGCCTCCGTCGCGAACGGCGTGCGCGGCGTCGATAAAGGCGCTCGCGTCGATGTGTGCCGAAGCGTCCGCGCGCAGTGCTTCGATCCAGTCGCGCATCAGGTCGGCACTGGCGGCGGCAAGTCCGATCAGATCCTCATTGGCGGCGCGCTCCTGAGCCAGCCATACGTTGAAGCATTGCTCTAGCGCCCAAGCGAATTCGCCGAAGTCGCGCAGGCCGACCATTCGGCTTGAACCCTTGAGGGTGTGGAACGCGCGCCGGGCCATCGTAAGCGTCGCACCGTCTTCGGGTTCGGCGCGCAGGCGCGCCAGTTGCTTGCCAACGGAGTCCAGTACCTCGTCGGCCTCCTCGATGAAAATCTCGTGCAATTCGCGGTCGGCGGCCGACGCGCTGGTGGGCATCGGTGCGGTTGGAGCAGGAATCGCCGCCTCCGGCGGACGCAGCAGCGCCTGCAGGGCTCTGGCAGCGGTGCTGCCACCGCCTTTTTTTATCTGCTCGAGCATTGCAATTGCCTGAGAGATGCGCGTGCGCAAGGCCGCGTCATCGGTCAGCTCGGCATCGTTGAGCAGTTGCGCCAGTACGGGGGCCAGTTGGTCGAATGTGCCCCGGTCGGCGAAATTCAAAACCAGTTTATTGGCCGCTTCGACCGCAGTTGCCAGGAGACGTTCGATCGAGCGTTCGACGTTTTCGGCCTCGGGTGCTACCGCCGGCGTTGCGGCCGTCGGCGCGGCCTCAATCGGTTCGTCTTCGATCTTCGGTGTGGGCGGCGCGAAGCCCATGTCGGCAGAAAACACGCCGGTGCGCGAATCGAAGTGGAACATGCCGCGCGGGTTGGTTGGCTGCTGCGCCAGCGTGCCGACAAAAAATCCCACCGCGCCGAGGTTTTGCGCAATGCGGGCGAACTCCTGGGCGTTGGCGGGCGTCGCAGGTTCGGCGAATTTTTTCACGGACTCGCGAACGTTGCGCAGCGCGGCCGCGGGGTCCTCGTAGCCCAGCACACTGAGCACGCCGCCAACTTGTTCAAACATCGAGTCGAGCTCGGGCAGCTCCTCGCGTTGCGCAGGGTTGCGGAAAAAGCGGTCCAATCGCAGCTCGGCCTCGCGCAGCAAAGTTGCCATTTCGTTGACCACCGTGTCCATCGACGAGCGCTCCTGGGCCCGTCGCGCCAGCTCGGCGATCCAGTCAGGTGTCTCCGGCAGCGCCTGCCCGCGTGCGGCGCGCACAATGCGCTCGATCATGGCATCGGCGCGCTGCTCAAACTGCGGATCGGCCTGCAAGGAGCCTTCGAGTCCGGTCTCGAGCAGCAGCAGCGCGGTCGCGACCTCCATGCCCAACGCCTCGCGTATCGGCGGCGTCGACGCGGGCAACACCGCGGTGGCCTCGCTGATGCAGCCCAACACGCGCGCGGGCGCCGACGCGCCCAGGCGCATCGCGCTGGTTTGCGCGCGATTGACTTCGCCGCGCAGGCGGGTTGCGTCGGGCGGGTCGCTGACGATGAGCTGTCCCCACAGCAGCTTGCACTGGCCGAGCGCCTCTTTGAGCGATGCAAGCGCTTCGCCGTCGATCGTTGTGAGCGTGGCGCGCTCATAATCTGGCGGCATCAGCGTGGCAAGACTATAGAGCTGTTTGACTTGCGCGACACGTTCGATGCGCTCGTCAGCGCGCCCGACATGGTAGAGCGCGTCGATCATCAGCCGCTCGGCCACCGCGGGGCCGCCTTCGATTTGCCGCCGCAGCTGCTGATTTAAGCGCGCCAAAAAGCGCTTCAGATCCTCGTCGACCGGCAACTGGAAGGATGCGAGCGCCTCGAACAGGGCGCGTACCACCCACCAGAAGTTGCGGGCCAGGCCGCGCTGAGGTATCGCTTCGAGCTCGGCGATCGCATCGCGCATGCGCGTGCGCGCCTGCGCGTTATCGGGATCGCGCAAAAAGCGCAGCAGTCCTTCCTCATAGTGCACCCGGCGGATCCGCAGATCATCGGCGCTGAACGCGCGCACCGGCATTTGATGAAACGGTGGACGCCGATGCAGGTCCGGAAATATGAGGTCAGCGGGATGCACGCGCGGCGCGCGCAGTAAGACAAGAATCTCACGGTAGTACGGGAACAGGCGAATGGGCGGAATCGCCGAACCGGCGAGCAACCCTTCGAGATAGTTGCGCACTGCGCCCACGGTCGCATCGACCGCGCGTACCGCTGCCGGAAGACACTCCCCGGGCTCTGACTCCCAGCGTCGCAAAAGTTGCTCGATTGCCTCGGTAACAAGAGTGGCACCGCGCAGGTCGAGCAACTGCAAAGCACCACTTACTTGGTGAACTTGTCCGCCGGCACTGCGCAGCCGATCGACGTCCGCCTTATTGCCAAGAAACCCCTTGATCGAGGAGAGTGCCTCGGATAGCGACGAACGGATCTCGTCGATGACCCAGGCAAGCGGCGCCACGTCGGTCGTGCTCGGCGCAGACACGGCGCCGTCCGTGGACTCGGTCGGTTGTTTCATTTCCAGTACTCGTTGGGCGGGCACTGCGCTCGCCCCATCAGGCCACACGGAAGCGTGCAACCGACGCCTTAAGCTCGCGTGCCAACGCTGCCAGCTGGCCGATCGACAGCGCAGTTTGACGCGTTCCTTCGGAGGTCTGCTCGGTCACGGAAAGGATGTGTCCGATGGATTTGGAGACGTCGCCCGCCGAGTGGGCTTGCACCGACGTGGCTTGGGCGATCCGTTCGATCAGTTCGGTTAATTGGCGCGAAACGCGCCCGATTTCCGCCAGTGCCGTACCGGCGGCGTCCGATAGCCGCGTGCCTTCGACCACGCCCTGGGTGCTCTTTTCCATCGCCACGACGGCGTCTTGGGTGTCGGTTTGAATTGCGCGTACGAGCGAACCAATCTGTTTGGCTGCCTCGCCGGAGCGATCGGCGAGCCGCTGCACCTCTTCGGCAACGACGGCAAAGCCGCGACCCGACTCGCCGGCGGAGGCCGCCTGGATGGCGGCGTTCAGGGCCAACACGTTGGTTTGCTCGGTAATGTCGGAGATGAGCTCGACGATCTCGCCGATCTCCTGGGAGGATTCGCCCAGCCGCTTGATGCGTTTGGAGGTCTCCTGAATCTGTTCGCGGATTTCGTTCATGCTCGAGATCTGGTTGTACACCGCACGCTGGCCGCGCTCTGCCGCTTCCAAAGAAGCCCGCGCCACCTTGGCCGAGTCTCCGGCGCCCGATGAGACGTCGCCGATTTGGTTTGCCATTCCCAGCACGCGCTCCCCGGTATCGCGAATCTCCCGGCTTTGGGCATCGGAGGCCGCGAGCAAGCGCGTGGCGATGTCGCGCGCCTGTGCGGCGGCGTTACTCACCAGCTCTGCGGTCTGGTTGATGCGCCCTACCAGGGTCCGCAGTTCTTCCACCGTATAGTTGATCGAGTCGGCAATGGCGCCCGTGATGTCCTCGGTTACCGTCGCGGCCACGGTGAGGTTGCCGTCAGCGACTTCCTGCAGTTCGTTCATCAGCCGCAAGATCGCCGCCTGATTTTGGTCGTTGCGCCGCTTGGCCTGTTCCTCCAACCGCTGAGCCTCAAGGCGCCCGCTTTCGGCCTCGACCGCCCGGCGTCGGGAGTCAACAAGCAACAAGCGCACCACCGCCACGGCCGCGCCCAGCGCCAACAGCGCAAACCCGCTCATCAGCGAGTAATAGACCCAGTGCGAGTGCTGTTGCGCTGCGAAGCGCTTGCCCAAGTCCACGCTCTGGAACCGCAGCGGTTCGGCCTCCGCAACGATCGTGATCTGGGCATCACGCGCTTCGGCGAGCGCCTGCGGACTTACCACCGCGCCGGTTACCGAGTTCACAATCTCGCGGTAGTAGCGCAGCAACTCCTGCAATTTGGCGCGCGTTTCGCCGTCACTCGTTGCGATCAGCGATTGGGCCAACTCCGGGAAGGCTTGGACGTCGCGTCCCAGAATGCTTGCATCCTCGGCGTGTGCCGCCTGGCTCGAGGCGATCAGGTTGGCGTTCTTGGCGATGCGCTGGTTGAGCGAAACGAGTTGCTCCGCCGTGGCCACTTCTCGGGTCGAGGCGCTGTGGCGCAACTTCTCGGCAGCGATCGCCTCAGTCAGCTCGGCCAAGCGGCTGCCGTTCTCATTGATCTTGCGTGCAATCTCGCCAAAATCGATCAGCGCCTTGCGCGCGGATGCGATCACCGTTGCCGCGTCGTAGGTGATCTGCCAGCGGTCTTTCAAGGTGCGCAAAAACGGCGCAAGCGCCGGGGAAGTCGGCGCCATATAGTCATTGCTGTCGCCGTCTTGCAGCAGCCGCACGTCGGCGTTGACCTGGTCACGGCTCTCGAGCATCTGGTCCATTTCGTCGGGGGCTCCCTGCACAGCACCTGGTGCCGCCTTTGCAAGCCGCTGGGTGTGCATGAGGATATCCCCGATCAGAGCGATCTGACGCTCTTCGGATGTGGCGTTGCGCGCGCTCAACCAAACAAAGAGGGCCGCAATGAGGAAAAACAGCAGACCGATGGCGGCGATCGATTGGACGAGTTTCTGATTTTTCTCCTGGCTGGTGAGCTCGTTGATCGCGGCAACGATGCCCTTAGGCGCACCCTCCTCGCCAGAAAGGTCGACCGAAAAGGGCGAGTCGATCTTTTGCGTCGGCGGCACATCGGTAAAGCGCGGACGAACGCGGCGCTCCGGCGAGCGATCGTTGCGCTTGGTCTTGCTGCGAAACACACCAAAATCGAGAGCCATCCTAACTCCGGCTAATTACTCTTGCGCAAACGCTGCGCAATGCAGCGCCAATCGCGGTCCACAGTCACACGCCGATACTCGTGAACTCCTCATAGGAGGTCAGACCCTTTAGGTCGATCTCCACCAAGCGCGTGCCGTCGACGTCGCGAAAGGCCTTCGACTCCCACGGCCGTGCGCGCTCGTGCACCGGGCCCAAGGGTTCGAGGTCTTTGATATTGCGCAATCCGAACGCCCGTGTAATGAGCAGACCGACGTTGAACTTCAGAGCTTCGTTAAAGACCACGAGTTGTTGCGCATCTTCGGGGGCGATCGGTTCGCTGCCAGCAAGGCGCATTAGGTCAATGACGCCAACCAGGCGCCCCCGCACGTTAGCCAGGCCCAAAAACCAAGGTTTGGTCCACGGCACCGGCGTCACGGGTGGCGCCGGCACGATTTCCCCGGTGTTGTTCATGTCGAGCAAAAAAGCCGAGTTGCCGATACGAATGGCTAGGCGTGCGGGTTCGGCGGCCGGGCTGGGTGCCGCCTGCAGCCGTGCCGCCAGTTGCGCGGAAAAGTCGCGCAGCTTCCCCGATTTCCTGCCGTCGTCCAATTCGGTGCCTCCTAGCGGGTCGTCGCGCTTGTCCATGGGCCGGTCAGCGCGAATCCGGCGGCACAAGCGAGCGGTCGTCCGCGCATCTCATCTCCGTGGCGTTGGTCCGGGTGCACCGTCTGGCCTAGCCCAGCGCTGCAATCTTGCCCAAGAGCTCCTCGGGCTTGACGGGCTTGGTAACGTAGTCGCGGGCGCCTTGCCGCAATCCCCAGATACGGTCGGTCTGCTGGCTCTTGCTCGTGCACATGATCACGGGGATGTTTTGCGTAACCGGGTCCTTTGAAAGGGCCCGTGTAAACTGAAAACCGTTTAGACCCGGCATCACGACGTCCATCAGGATCAGATCAGGCAGCTGGTCCTTCAAGCTGCTCATTGCCTGCTCGGCACTTTCCGCGGCGGTAACCGTAAAGCCGTTTCGCGACAGCAACTCGTTGAGGAAATAGCGCTCCGTTGGCGAGTCATCGACGATCAGGATTTTGCGTATCGGCATGGCTACGTTCTCCGGCCTAGCAGCGATTGCGCGTCCCAGGACGGGGGCGCACGCACCAGGCATGGCGTGGTTGATGGGCTCAGTTCATGGAGTGCTGGCGTACGACGGTGAGCAAGCTGTCTTTCGTAAACGGTTTGGTCAGGTACTCGACCGAACCGACCATGCGCCCGCGCGCGCGATCAAATAACCCGTCCTTGGAAGAAAGCATCACGATCGGCGTGTCATGAAAACGCGGGCTGCGCTTGATCAGCGCGCAAGTCTGGTAGCCGTCCAGGCGCGGCATGAGGATGTCGCAAAAGATGATGTTGGGCTGGTGGTCGTTGACCTTGGAGAGCGCTTCAAAGCCATTTTGCGCAAGAATGACCTGGCAGCCGGCCTGCGTGAGAAAGATCTCAGCGCTGCGGCGGATCGTGTTCGAATCGTCGATCACCATCACCTTCTTGCCGCGGATATCCACGGCGTCCAAGGCATTTGTCATTGAGCGACCTCCTCGCCAAACATCCCAAGCAAATCGATTCGCACCTTTGGCCTCAGACCTCGATCACTTCAAAGTCTTCCTTGCGCGCGCCGCACTCAGGGCACACCCAGTTCGGCGGAATGTCTTCCCAGCGCGTGCCGGCGGCGATTCCCTCCTCTGGAACACCCGCCGCTTCGTCGTAGATCCAACCACAAATCAAGCACATCCACGTGCGTGTCGCCACCGAGGTCGTCATTTTCAAAGCGCCCGTAAGGATTTCGCTACCATATTAAGTTCGCGATCATAGCCCGTGACAGGCCGGTGAGTCCGCTTTGCCGGGGGCGAATTCGGTAGCGAATCAAGGCTTTGGAAAGCGATCGCGGCGGCTTGCGCCACGCCCAGAACCCAACAGGACACAAGGATGAATCAAACGACCAAGGCCGATGCCAGTGCAGCGCTCTTTGCCCGCGCCCAGATTTGCATACCTGGCGGGGTCAATTCCCCCGTGCGCGCCTTTCGCTCGGTCGGGGGCATCCCCCGATTCATCGCAAGGGGTCAGGGCCCCTATATTTGGGATGTTGACGGTCGGCGCTACATCGATCTGGTGGGCTCCTGGGGTCCGATGATAGTGGGTCACGCTCACCCCGCAGTGCTCGATGCGCTCGGTCGCGCGGCGCGCGAGGGCCTGTCCTTCGGCGCACCAACGCAGGCCGAGGTGGAATTTGCCGAGCGGCTCTTGCGTCTTTTACCCTCGATGGAGCAGGTGCGCCTGGTTTCCTCCGGGACCGAGGCGACGATGAGTGCCATTCGGCTGGCGCGTGGCGTTACCGGGCGCGCCAAGTTGATCAAGTTCGAAGGTTGCTACCACGGCCACGCCGATAGCCTGCTGGTAAAGGCCGGCTCCGGGGCGTTGACGTTTGGCAATCCGAGCTCGGCCGGCGTGCCCGCGGAGACAGCGCAGCACACGATGGTGCTCGATTACAACGACTGCCAGCAGCTGCAAGACGCGTTTGAACGCATAGGCTCGCAAATTGCGTGCGTGATTGTCGAACCCATAGCCGGCAACATGAACCTGGTGCGCTCAAGCGGCGAATTCTTGCAAACGATGCGGCGGCTTTGTTCCCAGTACGGGGCGATCTTGATTTTCGACGAGGTCATGACCGGTTTTCGCGTTGCGCTAGGTGGTGCGCAGTCCCTTTACGGAATCGTTCCCGACATTACGACGCTGGGCAAGGTAATCGGTGGCGGGATGCCTCTTGCCGCCTTTGGCGGCCGCCGCGACATCATGGCGCAGCTTGCACCGCTGGGGCCGGTTTACCAAGCTGGCACGCTCTCGGGCAACCCGGTGGCGGTGGCCTGCGGACGCGCGACGCTCGAGTTGATCGAGCAGCCGGGGTTTTACCCGACGCTTTCCGCACGTACGCGGATGTTGGCTGAGGGTCTGCAGGCCGCGGCGCAGGCGCGCGCCCAGAGCTTTTGCGCCGACGCCGTCGGATCGATGTTTGGCTTGTACAGCGCGCGGCGAGTGCCCAAAAGCTTTGCCGAGGTGATGGCCTGCGACAAAGAGCGGTTCAACCGCTTTTTTCACGCGATGCTTGATCGGGGCGTGTACCTGGCCCCTTCGGCGTACGAGGCCGGATTTGTGTCGATGGCGCACGACGAAGCGGTCATCGAACAGGTGCTGCAGGCGGCGCAAGATACCTTGGACAAGATGCCGGCAGAAGCGTAGCGCCAAGCGGCTAACGCTCCTGCGAGCGCGCCACTAGCCCTCGCGCCAGATCCAATCGAGCAGTTCGTCATGCGCGGCCTGCGCGGCCTGCGCGTGCGCATCGTTGATCAGCGCCACAACGGCATAGTGGCGACCGCTCGCGGCGAAGACGTACCCCGCGAGCGCGCGTACATCGGTCAAATAACCCGTCTTGACATACGCGGCGCCGGCTGCGGCCGGTCGCTTTTTCATCGTGCCATCGACGCCGGCCTGCGGAAGTGACGCCAGAAAATTGGGCATCTGGCTGCTTTTCCAGGCATGCACCAGCAGTTGCGCCAGACTTGCGGCCGAAATGCGCTCTTGGCGCGACAAACCCGAACCATTTTGCAACACAAGTTCGGGCATACGCAGTCCCTGTTGGTCGAGCCAGTTGCGCATCACACGGATCGAGCGCGCGGTGCTGGCTGACTCCGGTTCGGACTGGTTTGCCTGGGCTTGCGGGGCAATAACCGGACCCACATCGTTGGGCGACGCCGCAGCTTGTTGTTGCAGCGAAACGCCCAGCGTAAGAAAAAGCTGCCGCGCCATCACATTGTTGCTGTTCTTGTTAATGTCGCGGATCACCTCCGAAAGTGGCGGGGATTCGTGTTCAATAAGGGGTATGGCGTTGGGCTCCGCCAGGCCCTCGCGTACGCCGCCACGCAGCGTTCCGCCCGCCGCCTTCCAAAGTGTGCGAAAGCTTGCAAGCGCGTACTCGTTGGGCGACAACAGACTTACGTGCCAAGTCTTGTTGCCGCAGGCGCGCGCGAAGCTGCCGCTAAAGCGCAGCGCGTGCGGCTGCGAAAAATCGGCTCTTAATTGGTCCTTCCAATCGGCACAGGGACCGTCGGCAAGCGGAACCCGCGCCGGGACTTGAACACCGTCCAGTTGTGGTGTGGCAATAATGTGGGCAACCGTCCCGGCCGGATCAGGCACGAAATCCAGGCTCAGGGTCTTAAAGTTTATGAGCAACGCATCCGGGGCCACGTTGTACGGGCGCAATTCGTTGCCGTCGAGCGTGGGCCCAAGCAGCTGCGCCTGCGCGTAAGCCGAACGATCGAGCACCAGATCACCCTGGATGTCGCGCACCCCCGAGGCGCGTAGGCGTTGCAGCAAAAGCCACCAGCGCTCGATGACAAAGGAGGGATCGCCGCTGCCGCGCACGATGAGGTCCCCGTCGATACGGCCAGCAACAGGGTGGCGGCTAGCAAAGAGCTGGGTATGCCAGCGATAGTCAGGCCCAAGCGTTGCCAGCGCGGCGTAGGTGGTGAGCAGCTTCATCGTCGATGCCGGATTCATCGGGACATCTTCGTTGCGTGCCAGCTGCAGCGGCCCGCCATCGAGCGGCACGATGACAATCGCGCTATTGGCCGCGGACACGCGTGCGCGTTCGAGCGCGTCCTGCACCGCGGGCGATAGCTCCACGGGAGCGGCCGCGCAAGGCGCCAGCGCGAGGCCAGCGAGCAGCAGCAAAAGCCGCATAGCGCGCAAATTGGGGATCAAGACTGCAACTTCATCATGCCCAGGCCGAGGCGACGATGCGACCCAAAGCCACGTAGCAGTTTGCGCATCAGCGATTCCGTATCGGTGACCTCAAGGGCTCCCTCGAGCACTGCGTAGTCGACCCGAAAGGCTACGCCCTCGTGCCGGAACCGCAGACTTCGCAGGGAGACGCTAAACATCATGGGACGGATGCCAAAATCCTTGCCGTTTTCCTGGAACCAGGCCTCATATTCCTTGGCCGATCGGTAGGGTCGAACGTGCTTGCGCCCCTCGCTTACTGTGACTTCGCCCTCGCACACCGCGAGCGTAAAGTGATACATCAGTCCCGTGGCTAACTGAGTGACGATACGTTGGGGCGCCAAGGCGCTGAGGGCCCCGGCGGGCTCCGTTTTCCATGGAACGACGGAGCGTACCCAGTAGCGTCCCGCTACGGAGCTATCGGCGCAAAACAAAAACCGGCCGCTGCCGGCTTTTTGCCCGAAAACGAGCACTAGTTCATCATGGGCGGTCAGGGGGTCGCACTCCGGGGCGAAGGTGACCGCCGTCTCGAAGATATCTAGCTTGGGCAGGTCCAGTTTTGTAAAGCCGATCGTGGAATGAACGCCGCTGCGAATTTGAGCAAGGCGCACCCGATCCTGGACGGTTTCTTTCATATCCGTATGCCATCGGCAGAACTTTGGCGTTCCTGATCGCCCATTCGCGGCCCTGGGGCATCAGCCGATCGCATTAGCCAAAGCGCGCGAGCATTTATCACACGTCGATCCCAATGGCTGGGGCCGGCGCACTGGGGGACGCCGCCAGGAAACCGGTTCCTATAGGCCAATGCGAGTACGCCGCGACGCAAGCGCGCCTTCTCAATAGCATCGTGTGCGGGCGCCTGTGCGCCAAAGCGCCAGGCAAGGCGAGCAATTCCAAGTAGCAGTTCGTTCCCAACACCACCTCGAACCCGCCTGCGGCGTACCGACTTTGGCTTTATTGACTAGCGAGCCTTCTTCCTGCCCGCTGACACGCAAGATATGAGTGTTTGGCAATAGTACGCGGCAGCCTCATGTGGCGCTGCGCGTACATGCGTGAATTTTGCCCGGAATGACCCTTTTTTTCCGTGCTACAAATCGCGCC
>DASPWJ010000086.1:0-9899 GCA_035621895.1 Burkholderiaceae bacterium
CGCGTACGGGCATGGCCTGGGCACATGCTGGATTGGTTTCGCACAGACCTTCCTGAACACCGCCGAAGGCAAGAACATGCTGGGCATTCCGGGCGAGTGGGTACCTGTTGCTCCGATCATTGTCGGCAAACCCAAGGTCGCACCAACCCCCGTGCCACGAAAAGAACCGGTCACCCGGTGGGTAGGCTAGTTGTGCGTTGGAAGACGCGATCGGGCTTCGTCGGCTTGACATGGATACCGGGCTTCTTCGCGTGCACACTATTGGCAGCGAGCGCGGCCGATAGTTTTCACTAAAAGTCTCGACTAACCGCAGCCATAGTGGGTAGCAGCACTCCTCAGCATACGAAGAGCACCGGGGACAAAACTGCCGTTCTGGAGCAAGGTAACTATGCGTTTTGAGGCATTTTCGTTTGGTTCAATCCGCATCGACGGCATCACCTACAATTGCGACGTGGTAATCGATGACGAGCATGTGCGCAAACGCGACAAGAAGCCTTCCAAGCGATACCGCGATGATTTCGGCCACACGCCGCTCTCCGTCGCCGAGCAAATTCCGTGGAAGTGCCACCGCCTCATAATAGGCACGGGGACGGGTGCGCTCCCGGTCATGGACGAAGTGAAACGCGAGGCCGAGCGTCGAGGGGTCGAGTTGCTCGTCTTGCCGACGGCCCAAGCCATTGCCGAGTTGCAGGCACACCCAAAGCGGGCGAACGCGATCCTGCACGTCACGTGTTAGACGAGTTGCAAGTAGGCCGTTAAGGCGCTACGCGCACGCAGCAGTGCGACCCAGGCAATGTGGCGCTGTCTCAGCGCAAGGCATGCAACGTGCAGCGGGGCGCAGGAGCGCTCGTAATTGCGCTCCTGCTGATTAGGCCCGCGACCGTCGTTTGCTCGACAGTGACCCCGCGGTCGCCGCGCTGCGTGCTGCACTGCCGCCAACGTAACGGGTGGCATCGCGGTGTCAAGACAGACCCATATTTGCTCGGCCGCGGGAATCGAATTTTCCCGAGTCCCTTCAAGGTTCGGTCTTTTCTTCGGGGTCACCAAAGCCGCACATGCACAGAGGCTGGCGACGCACATCCGTGCCGGCTGTATGGGCTCTATGACCGCAAACGTTCGCGCGTGCATTTTTGCTCCGGCCTACAGCCAGCGCCCGCAGACTGTTGACGTGTATCAAACCGCTCGATCGCCCACAGAGGATTCTTGGTTCTGAAGCTGCGAAGCACGTTCTGGAGAAACCATGGGTGAGACCGCCCAATTCGGGGATGAACTGGGTCCCGCAAAAATCATCCATATCCGCGAACCTGCGAATGGACTGCGCGCAGTGCTCGTTGTTGACAATGTTGCACGTGGGCCGTCGATCGGAGGGGTAAGGCTGGCACCTGACGTCTCGGTAGAGGAGTGCCGTCGCCTCGCGCGCGCCATGACGTTGAAAAACGCAGCCGCGGGTCTTCCGCATGGCGGCGGCAAATCGGTGCTCTGGGGCGACCCCAAAATGCCCCCCGCGAATAAGCAGGCGCTGCTGCGCACATTTGCGCACGCGCTGCGTAACGAGCACGATTACATCTGCGGCCCCGACATGGGCACGGACGAGACCTGTATGGCCTGGGTCAAGGACGAGATAGGACGCGCGGTCGGATTGCCCGCGGCGCTTGGCGGGATCCCTCTGGACGAGCTTGGGGCGACCGGCTGGGGGCTGCTGCACTGCGCCGACGTCGCCGCGCGACACATAGGCATGCAGCTCGATGGCGCGCGTTTGGCGATTCAAGGTTTTGGCGCGGTGGGCAGGCACGCCGCGCGCTTTCTTGCCGGGCACGGCGTACGACTCGTCGCCGCCTCCGACACGGGCGGAACGATTATGGACGAACGCGGCATCGACATCACCGCGCTGATCGCTCTTAAAGAGCAGGGCCGGGGGGTGTGCGACTTGCCTTCCGGTCACAAGCTCGAGCGCGACGCGATTGTTGACGTCGACTGCGAAATTTGGATTCCAGCCGCGCGACCCGACGTGATCGACGCGCGCAACGTTGGGCGGCTCCGGACAAAGATAGTGCTGCAGGGGGCAAACATCCCAGTTACGTCGGACGCGGAGCAGGCACTGCAGGCCCGCAACATCCTCGTGATGCCCGACTTCATCGCCAACGCCGGGGGCGTGATCTGCGCGGCGCTCGAATTTGCCGGCGCCACACAAGGCCAAGCGTTCCAAGCGATCGAGGAGAAGATCCGTGCCAATAGCGAGGCAGTGCTCGCGGCAGCCGCACGTCAGCGCGTTACCCCACGCGCGGCTGCTACGGCGCTTGCTGTGGAGCGCGTGCGTGCGGCGATGAAAACGCGGCGGTTCAACATCATGTGATAGGAGGCGGCGCTCATGTATCGCATCCGCTTTCATGGCCGCGGCGGCCAGGGCATCAAGACCGCGGCGCAAGTACTCGGCACAGCTTTCTTTCGCGATGGGTTCGAGGTGCAGGATGCACCACGCTATGGCGCCGAGCGCAGAGGTGCGCCAATCTTCGCATACGTTCGCGGCGCGCATGAGACGATCCACGAACGCGGAGTGATTACCCGCCCCGACCTCGTAGTGGTCGCCGATGACACGCTCATTGCGGTGCCCGCGGCGGGCGTGCTCCAGGGTCTGTCCGCTCGCACCGTTTTGCTCATCCGTACCGCCGAGCCTGCCAGCGCCTGGCAGGAGCGCCTCGCGCTCTCGGGTCCGGTCCTGACACTACCAGTCCTCGACGACGCAGCGGCAAATAATGAGCTGCCGTACGCAGGCACCGCGTGTGCCGGTGCTGCTGCGCGGCTCGTTGGCGTGATTACGCGCGCAAGTCTCGAGCAGGCGATTGTCGACGAGGTCGGTAAATTCGGAACAGCCTGGACGCAAAAGAATGTGACGCAAGGCCTTGCGGCTTTCGACGGCATGGCCGAGTACGCCGGACTGGCGCGCGAAGGCGCCGCGATCGCGGTTGACATGAGCGAGTCACCGGCCTGGGTCGAGCTGCCGCTGGAGCGGGCCAGCGTTGCGGCGCCGGACATTGCCGCTGCCTCCACGAGCATGCTTGCCAACACGGGGGCGTGGCGCACGCTTCGGCCGGTCATCGACTACGAGCACTGCAAGCGCTGCTCATGGATATGCGGAACGCTCTGCCCGGAGAGCGCGATCCTCGCCGATCCGGACCGCACGCCGCGCATCGACTATGACCATTGCAAAGGTTGTCTTATCTGCATGACGGTGTGCCCTCCGCACGCGATTCGTGCAGAGGCCGAGCACGTATCGGAGAGGTCGACGTGAGCCGTTTGCTCTTGACCGGGAACGGCGCGGCAGCGTGGGGCGCCCGATTGGCTGCAGTCGACTACGTTCCGGCGTTTCCGATTACGCCGCAGACCGAGATCATCGAAACGCTGGCCGCCTGGTGCGAGGCCGGCACGCTCGAGGCGCGCCTGGTCACGCTCGAATCGGAGCACTCGATGATCACGGCGGCGGCCGCCGCCGCGGCGACGGGCGTGCGCGTTTTCACCGCCACTTCGAGCCAGGGACTGCTTTACGCCATGGAGATGATCTACACCGTAACAGGGTGGCGCGCGCCCTTTGTGTTGACCAACGTGTCGCGTGCCCTTGCCGCGCCCGTTACGCTCGAGCCCGACCACACCGACGTGCTAGCCGCACGCGACAGCGGTTTTTTGCAACTGCATTGTTCCACCTGCCAGGAGGTTGTCGATAGTGTGCTGCTTGCCTATCGGGTCGCCGAGCACGCGGACGTGCGCCTCCCGGCAATCGTGAATGAGGACGGCTTTTATCTCTCGTTCACTCGCGAGCCGGTGGATTTACCTGACGCGAATGCCGTGCGGCAGTTTCTCCCGCCGTTTGAGACGCAGGGCATTGAATTCCGCGCGAGCAGACCCGTCAGCCAAGCCGTGGCGGTGCTCGGCGGCACCCCCTACTCGTACTTTCGCTACGAGGTGCACCTGGCTGCAAACCGCGCGCTTGCCGTCTACGAGGAGGCGGCCAATGCGTTCGCGCGTGCATTTGGGCGGTACTGGCCCGCAGTCGAGACCTATCGTGCGGACGACGCGGAAATCGTCTTCTTCATGATCGGCGCGTTCGCGACCAAGGCAAAGGACGCCGTCGACCGACTGCGCGAGAGCGGCTGGAAGATTGGCCTGGTCCGCCCGCGGCTGCTGAGGCCATACCCCGAGGCGGCCCTGCGCGAAGCACTGCTCGGCAAGCGAGCGGCAATCGTGATCGACCAGAACCTCTCGATGGGCCAGGGCGGCGTCCTCGCGAGCGAGCTCGCCGCGGCACTGTACGGGCGAGCGGGCCAACCGTTGCTCATACGGTTCATTGCCGGGCTCGGTGGTCGTGAAATCGCGCCGGAGGAGTTCTACGAGATGGCGAAAGTCGCGCGGGGCGCGGCCGATACCGGAGTGGCTCCGACGCCGCGTCTGCTGTACACCGCGAACGAGCTACGCGAACTGCGTAAGCTGCAGGCCATTGCGCACGCCGAGCGGGCAGGGAGCGCAAGATGAACGAAGCGCAGATTCGCAGCATGAAGGACTTGCCGTCGACCCACCTGCTCGGGGCAGGAACGTCGATGTGCGCTGGTTGCGGCGGACTTCAGGCGGTGCATGAGGTCTACGATCTCGTGGGTGGACGGACGATATTCGTTAATGCAGCGAGCTGCATGACGCTGCTTTCGACCTATCCATTCACGCCGTTCCGCGGCGGCTGGCTGTATACGTCGATGGCCTCGGCGCCGGCCGGCGCGCAAGGCGTTCGCGACGCACTCGACATTTTGCTTCGCAAGGGCCGCATGACAGCCGAAGACGACATGACGGCCGTAGTGCTTGCCGGAGATGGCGCATCGTTCGGCATGGGCCTATCGTCCACATCCGCTGCGATCGAGCGCGGACTCGACTTTCTCTATCTTTGCTATGACAACGAAGGCTACGGAAACACCGGGCAACAGGCCTCTGGTGCGACGCCGCACGGCGCGCGCACCTCGACGACTGTGGGACCGCGCGGCTATGTCGGACGCAAAAAGGATCTTTTCGGGATCTGGGCCGCGCACCGGCCGGTCTATGCCGCCACGGTGGTGGCCGCCGAGCCGCTCGATCTAGCAAAGAAAATCCAACGCGCGATGAGCATGCGTGGTCCGCGCCTTGTACATGCGCTCGCGCCATGCCCTACCGGATGGGACTTTGATCCGAAGGACACAGTGGAGATCGGCAGGCTCGCCGTGCGAACTGGCATCTTTCCCTTAAAGGAGTACGTCGACGGCAAGATCGTTCACACCGTAGTGCCGCGTCCGCGTTTGCCGGTCGAGGACTATCTGAGGCTGCAGGGGCGGTTCGCTCACCTTTTTGCGCCGACGCGAAACGAGCAGCAACTGACCGAGATTCAAGCCGGGGTCGACGAGTACTGGCGCGAGGTTACCTGAATCGGACCAAAGCGACCGCTCGAGATGGCGGTCCGTCTTCCATACACGAACCGAGGAAGCGCTCATGGGCACCGCCAATACCGATTAGGCGGTGAACGCACATGCTGTTCTGATCTGAATTCACGAGTGCGTCGCGCCGATGTAAGGGCGCATTCTGGCCTGTCACATCATTGCGGGTGAGCGAAGCGGCAAGCGCAGCAGCAAGCTCGATGTATCGCAACTCGGCGCAGAATTGCCGCCATGCCACGTGTAGCAGGGTAGATGGTGAATTGGATTCCCCGCAAAAGCGGCCTTGTGTGCCAGTCGGCCGCGACGTTGGAGCGAAGCGCGATGGGCCGCAAGCACGGCGACCCTCTTGCCCGGAAGCCTCAGATACACGCTTTGTTGGCGGCCCGTCTGCACCGATGTGATGGCCCGGTCCGACAAGGCAAAGCGCAAGAGTGCCCGGCACCGCTTAAAGAAAAACCAACAGGTTGAAAAAATTGGCCTGCATCGCTGCAAGCTCTTGTTTTGATTGGCGCGCCCGGCAGGGCTCGAACCCAGGACGCCTTG
Organism: Burkholderiaceae bacterium; assembly: GCA_035621895.1. Taxonomy (GTDB): domain Bacteria; phylum Pseudomonadota; class Gammaproteobacteria; order Burkholderiales; family Burkholderiaceae_F; genus GJ-E10. The sequence continues at coordinate 5,988 of DASPWJ010000086.1, forward strand.
GTTCCTAAATCGGACGTTCGATCGGCGAAAAAGCGGGCATGACGTATCTGAACTATCGGCCACACGTCGTCATTCGCCGCCTCGAAATTCTGGCCCGAAAGGCGACGTCCGCGACGATGCTCGCTCCGTCCCGCGGGTGGCTCACAACCTAGCACCCCCCCATATGCAGCTTGAGAAGCTTCGACTCTTGAGCCAGCCGTTACGGGGATCATGCCACGCTCCCCTTGCCACTTGCGAGGAAGGTGCGATCGTGGTCGACCGACGCCGTTACGGTTTCCAGCACAGTTCGGCAGCTTGTTAGGAAGCTGCCGTTCTACGACTGACCTTCACCCGCGGAGCCGCGATTCAGCACGATGGCGTCGGGGGCGTCGACGATTGGCGATTACGGCGATGGGTCGTGTTTCATGCGTGGTCGAGTGCTGATTGGCGTACGAGATGCGCGTCAGGACTTGCGCGAGACCAAGGTCGGTTTGGACGGAGGCGAAACGGCAAACCCTGATTGCGCTGACTTCAAGTTCCTGCGCGCCTGAGGCAGAACCCCGGCGCGCGGGACCCAATGGCTCACTTTGTGCCGACCGCGACCAGCATCTCGCAAGGACCAACAAAGCCGGCACCGTTCTCGAACGTCTGCAGCTCGGCCTCGATTTCCTGCCAGACGGAAGGCCGCTCAAATTCGGGCACGCCGGCGAGCATCTGGTGCAGCGCGCCAAAGGATTCGCGCTCGAAGCGCAGGCATTCCGACGCCGTCCGCAGGCGCAGCGGCGCAGAGACGGTGCGGACCTGGATGTCTCGGAACCCCGCCCGCTGCAGGGCCCCTTGCAGCACTCCGGGAGTGCCGAGGCTGAAGGGGCCCGGCTGTCCCGGCAAGGGTGGCGGCAGCTGTGCCCGCCGACGAATGATGCTGATAGGGACTGAGAAGAACTTATTGTTCTCGGCCGTCGAGTAGGTAATCGCGGCCACACGCCCTCCTGGCTTGAGCACGCGATACATGCCGGTCAGCGCTTTGTGCTGGTCCGGGAAATAGATCAACCCGACACGCGAGATCACGACGTCGAAGGATTCCGCGGGTAGGTCCAGATTCTCGCCATCGAGCACTTGCGTCGCAACGTTCGTCAGTCGCTCCGCAGTCGCCAGCTCACGGGCGAAGGACAGGATATTCGATGAAATGTCCGTGGCCAGAACGTGCCCAAGCGGGCCCACACGGCGCGCGGCGACCAACGTCTGCTCCCCTGCGCCGGCTGCGACGTCCAGCACCTTCGTGCCCGGTCCCACGCCGGCAAGGTCAAGCATCAGGTTGGTGGCCTGACCCAGCCAGTCGTGCAGCGTCGGGCCCCAGCGATGCCACGCCGCCGCGGCCGCCTGCCATTGTTCGCGGGTAGTTTCCTTATACTTGATGGCGTCGAATCGGGGTGTTTCCTGGGTAACCATGACGGTCTCCTTTGCGTGTCGCGGTACTGCGAGGAAAAGGGATTTCGCGCCAGACTCGAACTCGCGGATGCAGACGCGCGACTCGGTCAGGCAGGGCCCTCCTTTGCGCCGCGGGTTGACGAAGTAGCGCTGCCCGGGTCGGGCTGCGCCATGGCGAGAACCTGTTCGCGACTGAGCGTCATTTGGTGGTGCTCCCGGGCATGCTGTTGCAACTCCGCGACCAGCCGATCGTCATTGTCGGAGCGCACCAAGAACCCGCAATCACACTTAACGATTTTCCAGACCATGAACGACTCCTTCGCACGGGGATGATGATGTCCGTAGCCTATTGGAGCGTCCTTGGGCGATCCTTGGAAGCTGCCAGCGGCTAACCGCGATGCCAATTCGCATCTATGTCACCGGTCGGGTGGTCATCGAGTATGGCAGCCAGCTGATTGAGCAGGATGTCTTCCCGGGCAAGCAGGGTCTGCTTGCCTTCGTTCGGCTGCTCTGCACACGCGAGGTCGCTGTCAGCCGCGAAGAACTCGCGGCGGTGGTATGGCCCGGGGCCCTACCGCGCGCATGGGACGCGGCTCTAAATGCGATCGCAAGCAAGCTGCGCGTGCTGCTGGCGCGAGCTGGCCTCGAGAAGTCGAGCGTGCTCGAGGCGGGGCTGGGCTGCTACCGGCTCAATCTGCCCAGCGACACTTGGATCGACATCGAGGTTGCTACCGATGCGCTGCACAAGGCCGAGGGTCTACTCAAAGCTGGTTCGCAGCGCGAAGCCTGGTCCATGGCGCAAGTCGCGTACCACATTCTCAAACGCCCATTCTTGCCCGGCGAGTCGGGCGATTGGGCGGCGCAGCAGCGCGAGCGGCTGTCCACGGGCTTTGTCCGCGCAGGCGAGTGCCTAGCGGAGATCTACATCTGGAACGGCGAACCCTCGGTTGCGGCGGACGTCGCGGAACAGGTCATCGCCGCGCAGCCGTTCCGCGAGACAGGCTACCAGTTACTGATGCGCGCGTACGCGGCAGCCGGCAACCGAGCCGCGGCGCTGCAGGTCTATGAGCGCTGCCGCAAGCTCATTGCCGATGAGCTCGGTGTCACGCCGTCGCAAGAGACGATGGCAGTCCATCTCGAGGTCTTGCACGGCGACCGGAGGTCCGGGCCGAGCGCCAGAGCCTAGCGTCTCGCAAAGCGACCTGACATGGAACCCGACCCATCTTCGTAATCGCCAATCGTCGACGCCCCTGATGCCATCGCGCTGAATTGCGGCTCCGCGGGTGAAGTTCAATGGTAGAACGACACCTTCCCAAGCTGCGTGCAAGGGTCACGCAAGTTTTGTCGCCGCAAGGCGGTCAGCACCTGTCGGCCCCTTTGGGGGCGCGTCCGTCGGAATAGGTCCGCTAGCGAAGGCATGTCAGGGAGCCTGCTCTGGCAGGTATTGCGGTCGGCGGCGACCCGATGCCTACTATGCGCTGAACACCGGACAGTCGGGACGGTGGAGAGCTGACATCGAGGAACCGCGGTGGCGGCCCACAACCAATCGTAGCGAATTGTGCTCGACAGCTGTGGTTCGCGCGGATTTTCCGAAAGCAGCCGTTTTCCGCAGCGATGCTGTGGACCGGCCTTCGGTCCGCTGCCTCGAATAGAGGAATCGCCGATGCCCGGCTTTCTCACACACCATCGTGCACGCGTCGATGGTCGCGGATCTGACGCACGACGACGCGAGCTTCCGCTACGGTGCACCGAACGCGGTTAATCCGGGATAGGAGACTAACGGTCGGTTGCGCAGAGTGCGTTTTCGACCGTCAATGTTCTCACGGTGGCGTGTTGCGAGAGCTCGACAGCGTTGCGATAGCGTGGACGTCGGCCGACCGCGTCGCGGTCGAGCTGGGTGCACGCCGACGGATGCGATACACGAGTGCGGGAGGGACATTGGCGAGTGTTCCTCCGAATCGCGCGACATCGAGGCCGAGCCGGTCAAGGATCGCGCGCGACACCGGCGAATCCGGTCCGTAGGTGAACTGGTAGAACACGCCCTCGGGACGCAGATGTTCGAACGCACCTTCAAGGATGGCGATAACTTTTTTCGGCGGCATCAGCAACATCGGCAGACCGCTAACAACCGCCCCGGCGCGCTCGCCGTCGAACAGGTCGATGTCCTTCAGGCGCGCCGCGTCCATCCGGAACACGCGCGCTTTGGGGAACGTCCGCTTGAGCATCCGCGCGAAATTCTTTTCGTACTCGATGAGCGCGAGGCGTTCCTCCGGGACCCCGTGAGCGATCAGCGAACGGGTGAATACGCCGGTCCCAGGGCCCAACTCGATGACCGGAGCGCATGCGGGGGTGACCTCAGCAGTGATTGCGTCGGCCAGCGCCGGGCTAGACGGCCAGACGGCGCCGACGCGCAGCGGATTGGCAAGCCAGCAAAGAAAAAAGGAAAGGTCGGCCATGATCTTGTATCGGTCAGCAACCGCGGCGAAGGTCAAACCGCAGTATAGG
>DASPWJ010000087.1:0-8679 GCA_035621895.1 Burkholderiaceae bacterium
GGATGCGAGCGTGCCCGTGTGGTATCGCGGCTTTTGGTACTACACGCGCTTTGAAGAGGGCAAGGAATATCCGATCTATGCGCGTCGGCAGGGTTCGATGAACGCGCCCGAGCAGATACTGCTCGACGGCAACGAGTTGGCAAAGGGTGAGGAATATTTCGAGATCGGCGACTACGCCGTTAGTCCGGATACAAATTTGCTGGCCTACACGCTCGATGTCGTGGGGCGTCGCCAGTACGTGTTGCACATCAAGGATTTGCGCGACGGGCGAACGCTTGCGGATGACGTGGAGAACGTCGAAGCCCAAATTGTGTGGGCTGCTGATAACAGGACCATCCTTTACATCGAAAAAGATCCGGTCACGCTGCTCTCCGTGCGGCTGCGGGCGCATCGCCTGGGCACCGAGCAAGCCACGGATCGCCTCGTGTATGAAGAGCCCGATCACAGCTATTACCTGAGCGTGGATAAAAGCCGCTCGGAAGAGTTCCTGCTCGTTTGCAGCTCGAGCACCGACCAAAGCGAATGGCGTTACATCCACGCCGACGACCCACAGCTTTGCTGCCATGTCGTGCTGCCGCGCGAGAGCGGCCACGAATACGACGTGGAGCACTTGGGCGAAGACTTCATCATCCGCACGAACTGGAACGCACCGAACTTTCGCATCGTGCGCGCGCCAATCGTCACCGCGGGCGACAAACCGACCTGGCAAGACGTTGTGGCCCATCGCGACGAGGCGTTTGTCGAAGACTTCGAAGTGTCAAGTCGTTATCTCGCAGTAAATGAACGCTCGGGAGGTCTGCTTAAGATTCGTATCCGCGAATGGCGTGGCGATGGCGATTTTGCGGGCGACACCGTGATCGAATCCGGCGAACCCTCCTACGCCATGACGATCGTGCCGATTCCCGACATCGACAGTTGCGTTTTGCGCTACGCGTACACGTCCCTCACCACCCCGCGCACGGTCTACGACTACGACATGGCCACGCGCGAGCGTCAATGGAAAAAAACCGAAGTGGTCTTGGGCGGGTTTGATGCGAAGAACTACCAGACGCAGTATCTATTTGCCGCTGCGCGCGATGGAGCGCTGATCCCCGTATCGCTTGCCTACCGCAAGAGCACGCTGCTCGATGGCAGTGCGCCGCTGTACCTGCACGGCTATGGGGCCTACGGGTATTGCGTCAATCCGCGCTTTCGGACGAGCTGGGTAAGCCTCATGGATCGCGGATTTGTCGTTGCTATCGCGCATGTTCGTGGCGGCCAGGAAATGGGACGCAAGTGGTATGACGACGGCCGATTGCTAAAAAAACAAAACACTTTCACTGACTTCATCGACGTGACCGACGAGCTCGTGCGCAAGGGCTATGCGGCCCGCGACAAAGTGTGCGCCCAGGGCGGAAGTGCCGGTGGCTTGCTCATGGGCGCAGTAGCCAACATGGCGCCCGATCGCTACCGCGCCATCGTTGCCCGCGTGCCTTTTGTCGATGTCGTCACGACGATGCTCGATGAAAGCATTCCACTGACGACCAACGAATTTGACCAGTGGGGCGATCCGCGCCAAAAGACGTACTACGATTACATGCTCTCGTATTCCCCGTACGACAACGTGCGCGCGCAGAACTACCCCGCAATGCTGATTTTCACGGGTCTTTGGGACTCCCAGGTCCAGTATTACGAACCGGCCAAATGGGTAGCCAAGTTGCGCGCCCGAAAAACCGACCATAACGCGCTTTTATTTAGCGTCGACATGAACGCGGGCCACGGCGGCAAGAGCGGACGCTTTCAAAGCTATCGGGAAACGGCACGTGAATACGCCTTCTTGCTCTGGCAGTTGGGACTGGAGCGCTAGCCAGGGCTAGGAGCGGTATGCGCGTACTCCTCTTGCTTTTGTGCCTGTGCGCGGCCATCGTGCCCGCAATTGCCGCGGGCGATGCAAGCACGGCACCTTCACTCGCGGTAAGCGACGCGTGGGCGCGTGCAACCGTTGAGGGGCAAACTGGTTCGGGAGTTTTTTTGCACCTGTTAAGCAGCCAAGACGCGCAGCTCATCGGGGCATCGTCCAGCGCCGCAGAGCGCGTAGAGATCCATGAAATGCGCCTTGTCAACGCAATGATGACGATGCGCCGGATCGAGCGCCTGGAGCTGCCCGCCGGTAAGGTCGTGGCGCTGGATCACGACTATCACGTCATGCTCATTGGGCTAAAGCACCAACTGCAAGTCGGCCACAACGTCGCATTAACGCTGCATTGGCTCGACGCGGCCGGAGCGCGTCACAGTACCGATGTGGTTGCACCAGTACGGGCGCTTAATACCTCGGTCGCACCCTCCCCGGGAAGCAAGCGTGATTGAAGCGTCGGCCATGCGCCGCGCCGCTGCCGCGGTGCTTGCGCTGGGGGTAATCGTCCTGGCGACCCTTTTTTTGACGTCCAAAGGGGCGCTGCCCTGGCTGGGTGGCGAGCAGGCAAGCCGCTTTCATGGCCGGGATGTTACCTCGGAGAACTGGGCCGCAGACTTCAGCCTCTCGGATGCATCGGGACAAGCGCGCACGCTGAGCGATTTTCGCGGCAAGGTCGTGCTGCTTTCCTTTGGCTACACCCACTGCCCGGACGTTTGTCCAACGACCCTGGCAAAATTCGCCCAGGTGCGACACCTCTTAGGCACGGATGCGCAGCGCGTGCAGGCGTTGTTCGTGACGGTGGATCCTGCGCGCGATAGCGCACAGGTCCTGCGTTCCTACGTACCCAAGTTTGACCCGAGCTTTATCGGTTTGCGCGGAACGACCGCACAAACTGACGCGGCCGTCAGTTCCTTTCATGCGAGCTACCAGATCAACGAGCGCCACGGGGAAATCGAGGTGGACCACACGGCCTCAACCTACCTGATCGACGAGCAGGGCAAAACGCGCGTGGTCACGCCCTACGATGAAAGCGCTCGAGCTTTGGCCGACGACGTCCTTGTCCTTTTGCACAACGGCTAGCGCGCGGGCGCGATTGCCCGGCAGACATCTCGGAGAACTTACTATTCGCGCACAGGCAGATGCACCTGCAAGCGGATCGCGCGCTCAACGCTGGCAAGCTCGCAATTTTCTCCGATATTGCGCGCAACGTGACGAATGATGGACTCGCCCGGCAGTCGGATTCCAAAAGTCAGCATCATGGTCGCCAGCAAGGTAACGCCGAAGGTCACAAGCTCGATGCGTGGCGGCGCGCTGCGTGTATACGACCAGGCAAAAAGCACAAGTGCCAGCACTCCGACGAGCAATCCGACGATCACTTCGGTCCACGTGTGAACGCCGATCAGCACACGCGAGCTTGCGATAATGGCTACCGCCAGCGCCACGAGTAGCGCGATTACCAGGCGCGCTAACGCCCCACGGCCTGCGGCCGCGACGACCCCCAGGCTTCCGAAGACTGCAGCACTCAGGCAGGCATGCCCGCTCGGGCTCACAAGATCGGGCTGCCAATGCGCCGCGCACGATAAAAAAAGCACCTTAAGCACGGTCACCACGAGGACCGCCAGCAGCACGGATCGCAGCAGCAGCCATGCGGCGCGGCCCGAATGCCAAAGCCAGATCAGCGCCGCGCTGATCAGTGAAAGCAGCAGGAGCACCCCCGAGTCACCGGCGCCCGTCAAAAAAGCGGAAAAGGAATTAAATGACACGCAACGGCCCGTGGGAAGCAACGCTCGTCACTGTACCGGTCAACGCCATTTGCACAAAATCGCAGCAAGCGCCAGAAATGCCCCCTGCCGGGGGTTTTGGGGTGGGCCGTAGTGCTTCTCGCGACAGCGGTAAAATGGCTCCCAAAGCGCCTGGCGTGGCAGCCGAGTCCGGACGCAGATCGTTTGCTTTAAGTCCCTCACTCGAATTACCCGATCGCCACTATGCAAAAAACCGCGTCCGCGCGCGTTCAACGTGCCAACTACCGCGCCCCCGCGTACTTGCTCGATCGGATCGCTCTGGAATTTGACCTCGATCTGGACGCAACCGAGGTTCAAGCCACGCTAGAACTGCGACGCAATACGGCGGTTGCGCGCGCGCCGCTGGAATTAAGCGGCACACAGCTTGAGCTCGTTTCCATTGAGCTCGATGGGCGAGCGCTCGGCCCGACCGATTATCAGCTCGAGCCTGAGGTGTTGCGCCTGGCTTCGACAGCACCGGATCGCTTTACGCTGCGGGTGCGCAACCGCATCCATCCCCGGGATAACTCGACGCTGATGGGCATGTACGTCTCCAACGGTTCGCTCTTTACGCAATGCGAAGCCGAAGGCATGCGCCGCATTACCTGGCTTCCGGACCGACCCGACGTGCTGGCGCGCTACAGCGTGACACTGCGAGCCAATCGGGAGCGCTTCCCGGTGCTGCTATCCAATGGCAACCTGGTTGGCCAAGGCGATCTTGGCGATGGGCGACATTACGCCCTGTGGGACGATCCGCACCCCAAACCCAGTTACCTCTTTGCGGTCGTCGCTGCGCGCCTTGCGAGCCGCGACGAGAAGATACGAACGCGTAGTGGGCGCGAGGTGCTGCTGCAGATTTGGGCCGACCCCGCGGATCTGCCCCGGCTGGAGCACGCGGCCGCCAGTTTGCGGCGTGCGATCGCATGGGACGAAACGCGTTTTGGGCGCGAGCTTGACCTTGACCGTTACATGATCGTCGCCACCGCTGACTTCAACATGGGGGCGATGGAGAACAAGGGGCTGAACATCTTTAACGCCAAGTACGTGTTGGCCGATCCAAGAATCGCGACCGACACGGACTTTGCGACCATCGAATCCATCATCGGGCACGAGTATTTCCACAACTGGTCGGGCAACCGCGTCACCTGCCGGGACTGGTTCCAGCTTAGCCTCAAGGAAGGCCTGACCGTTTTTCGCGATCAGGAGTTCACGCGCGACCTGCTCGCGGCCGAGGCCACCGCGGCTGGCGCCGACCCGGCAACGGCACGCGCAATTGCACGCATCGACGATGTCCGGGCCCTGCGGGCGGCGCAATTTCCCGAGGATGCGGGTCCGATGGCGCACGCTGTGCGCCCTGACGCGTACCTGGAAATCAGCAATTTTTACACCGCGACCGTCTACGAAAAGGGGGCCGAGGTAGTGCGCATGCTGCAGACGCTGCTGGGCTCCGAAACATTTCGACGCGCTCTGGACCTGTATTTCCAGCGCTACGATGGTCAGGCGGTGACCTGTGACGACTTCATCGCGGCAATGGCCGATGCATCGGGTCGCGATCTGAGCCAGTTCATGCGCTGGTATTCGCAGGCCGGAACCCCACACGTCGCGGTCAACCGTGTTTACGATGCCGACTCGCGCGCGCTTGAACTGCGCATTGCGCAGAGTACTCCGCCCACGCCCGGTCAACCGAACAAGGAGCCGTTGCTGATCCCTCTGGCCTTTGGGCTTGTTGGCCCGGATGGGCGGGACCAGAGGCTGCACGTGGAAGGTCAGCCGCCGTCGGAAGCGACAACGCAGGTGATCGAGTTGACCCAGGGCGTGCACTCGCTTCGGCTGCTCGATGTTGCGCCCGGCTCCGTTGTGTCGCTGTTTCGCGATTTTTCCGCACCGATCATTGTCGAACATCGTTACGAGGACGAGGAGCTCGCGTTGCTGGCCGCGCACGACAGCGACGGCTTTAATCGTTGGGAGGCAGGGCAAAAAATTGCCCTCGGTGCGCTGTTGCGCGCGACGGATTGCATCGAAAGTGGCGAACCGGTGCAATTTAGTGAAACACTGCTGCGCGTTGCGCAGAAGACGCTGACGGACGGGGCCACGTCGCCTGCCTTTCGTGAACGCAGTTTGCAGCTACCAAGCGAGACCGTCATTGCCGAGCAGCGCGTAGTGGTCGAGCCACAGGCGATTCGAGATGCGCGAACTGGATTGCGTCGCTGGCTGGGCAGGCAGCTTTCTGAGCAATGGCACAAAACCTACCGCGAAATGGGCAGCTTCGAGAAATACAGCCCCGATTCGGCGCACGCCGGCCGTCGCGCGTTGCGCAATCTTGCCCTCTCGCATCTCGTGCCCACGGGCGATGAGGCGGCGCTGGAACTTGCGCGCCGGCAACTTGCGCAGGCCGACAATCTGACCGATAAATACGCCGCCCTTGCCGCGATCGTGCACAGTCCAACCTCGATCAAGGCCGAGGTTCTCTTGCAGGTTGCGAGGGAATGGCAAGGCGAGCCGCTACTGATGAACAAGTGGTTTTCGTTGCAAGCAACCGCGCCGGCCCATGAGGGTGAGCCGCCGGTTTTGGAGCGCGTGAAGGTGCTGCTTCGGCACAGTGCGTATTCGGAGAAAAATCCCAACAACGTGAACGCGCTCGTGCTGAGCTTTTGCAATAGCAACCTGGCGGAGTTTCATCGTCCCGATGGCTCCGGCTACGCCTTCTGGGTCGAACAGGTGATGCGCTTGGATCGCATCAATCCCATCGTCGCTGCGCGCATTGCGCGCACGCTCGAGCGCTGGCGCCGTTACACGCCCGATCGCAGCGCCCAGATGCGCCGCGCCCTCGAAGAAGTTGGTCGCAACCGCGATATTTCCCGCGACGTACGCGAGATCATTGATCGCGCCCTGGCAAACTAGTCCTTCTGGAGTCCTCACGTGAACCCGCTGACCCTGACGCACTTTCTGATCCGCTGCGAACGCAACAGCGGCATGGATTCAAACCTTCGCCTGCTCCTGGAGACGGTGGGACGAGCCGTCAAAACCATATCGCATGCGGTTGGTCGCGGCGCTCTTAGCGGAGTGCTCGGCAGCGCTTCCTCGACCAACGTGCAGGGCGAGACCCAAAAAAAGCTCGACATCCTGGCCAACGAAATGCTTATCGAGGCCAACGAGTGGGGCGGGACGCTGGCGGCCATGGCATCGGAAGAGATGGACGAACCCGTTGGAATTCCGGTTGCCTATCCGCGGGGGGACTACCTGCTGCTTTTCGATCCCTTGGATGGCTCGAGCAATATTGATGTAAACGTTTCCATCGGAACCATCTTCTCGGTTCTGCCGGCGCATCATCCGCAACCCGAAGAGGCGGCGTTCATGCAGCCCGGAACGAATCAGGTTTGTGCGGGTTACGCGCTCTACGGGCCGCAGACGCAGCTCGTGATCAGCGTCGGCCACGGCGTGCATGAATTTACCCTGGACAAGGACACGGGCACGTTTCTTCTTACGCGGGAGAACCTGCGCATTTCCCCGCAGACCCAGGAGTTTGCAATCAACATGTCCAACATGCGCCATTGGGAGCCACCCGTGAAGCGCTACATCGACGAATGCCTGGCAGGGGTCGATGGTGCGCGCCACAAGAACTTCAACATGCGTTGGGTCGCCTCGATGGTCTCGGACGTGCATCGCATCATGCAACGCGGCGGCATTTTTCTTTATCCGCGCGACCGGCGCGAACCCGACAAACCCGGAAAGCTGCGCCTGATGTACGAGGCCAATCCGATGGCGTTCTTGATCGAGCAGGCCGGAGGAGCGGCAACCGACGGACGCAGACGCATCTTGGACATCCAGCCCTCGGCCTTGCATCAGCGTGTGGCTGTATTTCTGGGAAGCCGCGAAGAAGTCGAGTACGTAACCAAGCTGCACGCAGCCTGAGTCGAACGCGCCGCAAAAGGCCGCCGGTTACGGCGCGGCAGCTTCTGCGTGCACATGGAGCAACGCCAAATCTGCGTTGGCTCCGATCGTCTCTACGGTCCAAGACCCCGGCTGCATGGCTGTATATCGCGAAACTTCTCCCACACGATCGGGTGAAAGCGCAAGGTACCAGTCGCGCATGGGATCGCTCGCCGGCATTGCCGCCGCCAGATCGGGGGCGTTGCGCACCGCGCCGCGCGAATAAAAGCGCAAGGATGCCGGGGCCTTGCGGCCAATGTAGACGACTTGATTCGGACTTGTGCCGACACGCTCGTGCCATTTGGCCATGAGCGCTGCGCTCGAGTGCCTCGCGACATGGCCCGGCACCCACGCGATGGTGGCAAGCGCAACGGTAAGTCCCGCCGCAGCGAGCGTGCCGTACACAACGGGGCGCCAACGCGGTGCACGTTCGAGCAGTGGGGACAGAACATCGGCCACCAGCACGGCCAAGGGTTCGAGCACCGGCAAAACGTATGTCCAGATGACGTTGCCGGCAAAGCTAAAAAAGGCAAGCGGAACCAGGGCGGCAAGCAGCAAAAAGCTGCGCTCCGGGTTCGAAGCGCCATTTGCGCTGCCGCCGTTAGGGCCGGTGTTGGTTCGCGTTCCGCGGCTCCAGGCACGGCCGGCCGTCAGCCCCGCACCCACAACAAGTGCGGCGCTTAGCCCCAAGGCGCCCGCCAGGTACGCCCAGATCATGCCCAAGGGTTCGGCATGCGCAGTACCGTACAAATCCCCGCCCCAGCCGGGCTTAAGAAATCGCATGACGTGTTCGCCCAGCAAGAAGTACTGCAAAAAGCCCGGCGTTCTTTGCTCTGCCAGTAAGTACCAAGGCACGCAAATCGCTGCCGCTAACAAGGTTCCCATTGCCCACGGCAGGGCGCGCCACACCCCTGCGATGCGCCGCTGCCAAAGCGTCCAAAAAACGATGGGCGCTCCCACATAGAGCAAAATCACCGGGCCCTTTGCGAGCATGCCCAAGCCCGCGGCAATGAAAAATCCCCAGCGCCAGAACGCAACGCGCGAACCGCGAATCGCCGTGTGGTGAAATGCCGC
>DASPWJ010000088.1:0-13228 GCA_035621895.1 Burkholderiaceae bacterium
GGAGATGGTGATGCCGGGCGATAACGTCAAGATGACGGTGACGCTGATTAACCCCATTGCCATGGACCAGGGTCTGCGCTTTGCCGTGCGCGAAGGCGGCAAAACCGTCGGCGCAGGTGTCGTGTCGAAAATCATCCAGTAGCAACGTGGCCGCGAACCTGGGTCGCGGCGCGAAGATCGCTCTTTGAAGAAAGTGACCGCAATATGCAAAACCAACGCATCCGCATTCGCCTGAAGGCGTTCGATTACAAGCTGATCGATCAGTCCGCCCTCGAGATCGTCGATACGGCCAAGCGCACCGGCGCGGTAGTGCACGGGCCCGTACCCCTGCCGACGCGCATTCAGCGCTTTGATGTTTTGCGCTCGCCGCACGTCAACAAGACTTCGCGCGACCAGTTCGAGATTCGCACCCACCAGCGGCTGATGGACATCATCGACCCGACCGACAAGACGGTCGATGCGCTGATGAAGCTTGATTTGGCAGCCGGCGTCGACGTGGAGATCAAGGTTCAGTAGTTTTGCCGCTGTCGTAAGAGGCGCGGGCCGGCGGCGCAATAGGTCGTAAATGCGCTTTTCCCGCGGACCGATCGAGGATTGCGATCGCAGTAGCAATTAGGCCAAATAGCATTGCGCGCCGATATGGGCGCGTAGTGCGCCGCGGCGCTCGCCGCAAAGCGGTTGGCCGATGTACAGATAAAGATCCCCGCCTTACAGCCTCGGATACGCCTGTTCGACGAGGCGATTATGCGTAATTGCGTGTTGGGCGTAGACAACGGCCGAACTGCAAGTTCGCGAGGCTTGGCCGTGGCGGCCCGACCACCCCGATCGATGGCGCCGAAATCGCCGGGCCGCGAAGTCATTGTCGTGCCCGATTGCGTTAGGTTGCGTCGCGAGATCGACACGACGGCAACGCGGATCTAGACTCGTTGAAATACGAACAAACTCAGGACCGTTCACGGCCGACGGTGAGGGCGGCCCGTGCCAGCGAAACGACGGCTCCGAAGGCCGCTTGGTGTTTGCTGAGCAAAGTGCGCGAGGAGATCAGAATTGCAGCTGCTGCAGCTCCTGATCAGCGGCATTTCGCAGGGCTGCATCCTGGGACTGGTGGCCCTGGGTTTCGTGCTGATCTACAAGGCCACCGAGACGGTCAATTTTGCCCAAGGCGAGCTAATGATGCTCGGGGCGTCGATCGCTTGGCTGCTGGCCGATGCGGTGCATTGGAATGTACTGGCGGCTTGTGCCGCCGCGATCGTGTTAATGGCGCTGGGTGGCCTGCTGTTCGAACGGCTGCTGCTGCGACCGATCCTGGGTCAGCCAGCTTTCGCGCCGCTATTGGTGACGATTGGTTTCGGCTACTTTGCCCGCGGCGCGGTGACAATGTTGCCGGCGCTTGGCACTGAGACCCACGCGCTAGCGCTGCCCGGGGCAGGCCAGACGTTACGACTCGGCGACCTAGTGATCGGCGTTGAGCACTTGGTCATCGTAGCGGCAACGTTGGCGCTGTGCACTGCGCTGTATCTTTTTTTCCGCTACACGCGCATCGGGATCGCGATGCAGGCAGTGTCGCAAAACCAGCTTGCGGCGACCTATGTCGGCATCCCAGTTCAACGCCTGATTGGCTTGGTTTGGGCGCTGTCTGCCGCAGTGGCGGCGGTCGCTGGCATTTTGCTCGCACCTTTCACTTTCGTGCACGCCAATATGGGCTTAGTCGTTGGCTTAAAGGCCTTTCCGGCTGCGGTGGTGGGAGGATTTGGCAGCGTGCCCGGCGCGCTGTGTGGTGGCCTCGTGATAGGGGTCGTCGAGTCGCTTTCGGGCTTTTACCTGCCGGAAGGCGTCAAGGATGTCGCCGCCTTCGTCGTCGTTCTTGTGGTGCTGATCGTGCGGCCCGAAGGGCTGTTCGGTGAAAGACTGCGAAAAAAGGTCTGAGCAATGTATTTTCGCTTTCCGACCAGCTATGAGCAGGACCTGCAACTGTTCGATTCGCCTGCGCGGCGGGCTCGCTACCTGGTGGCCGCGATTACTTTTGCAACCGCGCCCTGGTGGGCAAGCGAATACTTGCTGTCGCAGCTGAACCTTGTTCTGATTTACAGCATCGTCGGCTTAGGTCTGATGTTGCTGACGGGCTACACCGGTTTGGTGTCAATTGGACATGCGGCTTTCCTGGCGGTTGGCGCCTATACCGAGGCACTGGCCGCGGCCCATGGCTGGACCTTCCCGCTGTCGCTTGCGGCGGCCTCAGTACTTGCAGCGCTAGCTGGCTTGGTCGTCGGCCTGCCAGCACTGCGGCTGCGCGGCATCTACCTTGCTATCGCAACGATGGCCTTTGGCTTTGTCGCCGAGGAAATCGCTGCCCGCGCCGAGTCCCTGACAGGTGGCAATGCCGGCCGCAGCGTCGCGGCGCTCGAAATCTTCGGATGGCCGATCGATAGCGAAAGGCGCTTTTTCGTCGTTGCGGCGGTGTTTGCGGCCGTGCTCACCTTGGCAATTCGCAATTTGCTGCATGCACCTAGCGGCCGGGCCTTGATCGCGATTCGCGATTCCGAAATCTCGGCGCAGAGCATGGGCATCTCCCTGGCGCGCTACAAGACGCTTGCGTTCACGATCTCGGCCGCAATTACAGGAATCGCCGGCGCGCTTTACGCGCACAAGCTGCGTTTCTTGTCCCCTGACCAGTTCACGCTGCTGCAGTCGATCGAGATCCTAATGATGGTCGTGATTGGGGGTCTGGGTTCCTTGCAAGGGGCCTTTCTCGGTGCTGCCTTTTTTATCGCTTTGCCGCAGGTGCTGGGCGAGGTCAAGGACTGGTTGCCGTCGGCGATCGGACAGGCCCCGGGGCTGCAACCCACGCTTTTTGGGCTGGCCATGATCGCGGTTGTGCTCTACGAGCCGCTGGGCATCTATGGGCGCTGGAGCAAATTGCGGATCTGGGTCGAGAACTTTCCGATGGTGCGCGCGGGCACGTTCCGTCGCCAAAGGTCGTACCAGCGATCGCAGAGGCTGCAATGAAGGGCGCTGAAGGCACGTTGCTGGAGCTGCAGGGCATCTCGATGCGCTTTGGCGGCGTAACCGCGCTGCGCGATGTCGGCTTCTCGATCCGTAGTGGCGAGATTTTCGCCCTGATTGGGCCCAATGGTGCCGGCAAGACGACCCTTTTTAATGTCATCAGCGGCATTTATCCAAGTCAGGCGGGGTCGGTAATCTTTGATGGCCAGGACCTGGGCCAGGTGCCGCCCCACCGAATCGCCGCGCTCGGAGTCGCGCGAACTTTCCAAAATATCGAACTTTTTGACCGCGCAACAGTGCTACAGAATCTGCTGATCGGCGCACATACGCGGCGTCGCACCGGCTTGTGGCAGGATCTGTTGTTTCTTCGCGCCACGCGCGAGGCCGAATGTCAGCTGCGCGCCCAGGTCGAGCAGGTGATCGATTTCCTGGAGCTGCAGCACTACCGCGACGCGCCGGTTGGCAGCCTGCCCTATGGGGTGCGCAAGATTGTCGAGCTAGCCCGCGCGCTGTGCGTTCGCCCGCGCCTGCTCTTGCTTGATGAGCCTTCTTCGGGGCTAAATGCCGAGGAAACCGACAACTTGGCGTTCTGGATTCAAGACATTCGCAGCGATTTGGGCATCACCGTCTTGATGGTCGAACACGACATGGCGCTGGTGTCGCGGGTCTCGGATCGTGTGCTGGCACTCGACCAGGGTCGGGTGCTGGCACTCGGAACCCCCGTACAGGTCCAGTGCGATCCATTGGTGATCGAAGCCTATATTGGGAGTGCCGACCGATGAGCGAAGCGGTCCTGAGCCTGACCAATGTCGAGGCCTCCTACGGGCCCGTTAAGGCAATTCGGGGTGTCAGTCTCTCGATCCCGAGCGGACGCATCGTCACCGTGCTCGGCGCCAACGGGGCCGGCAAGAGCACAGTACTGCGCACCATTTCCGGAGTACTCGAACCCACGCGAGGCGAGATCCGTTACTGCGGTGAGACGACGTCAGGTGTAAAACCCGAGCAGTTGGTCCGGCGGGGTATCGCCCATGTTCCCGAAGGACGCGAAATCTTTCCGCTGTTATCGGTGCGGGAGAATTTGATGATGGGCGCTTACACCCGCAGTGACCGCGACGAGGTCGCCCACGATCTAGAGGCGGTGCAGGGCTATTTTCCGGTGCTGCGCGTGCGCAGCGCGCAGCCGGGCGGCTTGCTTTCGGGCGGAGAACAGCAAATGCTCGCGATCGGCCGGGCAATGATGTCGGCACCTCGATTGCTTTTGCTCGACGAGCCGAGCCTGGGCCTAGCTCCGAAACTGGTTCAGGAGATCTTCGCAATCGTGCGGCGGGTCAACCAGGAGCGCGGCACAACCGTGTTGCTGGTCGAACAAAACGCCCGGCTCGCGCTGCAGCTCGCCGAATATGGGTATGTTCTGGAGGTCGGTCGGATTGTCCTGGAGGACCGCTGCGAGCGCCTGCGCGAGAAGGACGACGTCCGCGAGTTCTACCTTGGCATGCGCCGCTCGGGTTTGCGCGGACCGCAGCGCTGGAAGCGCCGAAAGACCTGGCGGTGATCACCATGAAATCGGCAAATGCCATCATCGATGGCGGACTTGATTGCGCAACGATCGCGCGGATGTTCTGGAGCGGTGTTCAGACGCGTGGAAAATTCACGATACTGAGGCAAAAAGAGTTCGGCATCTGGCGCGCCCAGAAGTGGGAGGAGCTAGGCGCCGCGGTGCGCGAGACTGCGATGGGGCTGGCGGCGCTTGGTTTTGCCTCGGGCGAGCGGGCCGCTATTCTTTCGAACACCTGCAAGGAGTGGTTGCACGCCGATCTCGGCATCTTGTGCGCAGGTGGAGTCTCCAGCGGAATCTACCCGACGGATTCGGCCGGGCAGGTTGAATACCTGATGCGCGATTCGGGCTCGGTCTACCTATTTGTGGAGGACGAGGAGCAGCTCGATAAGGCGCTGCAGGTGCGCGCTGCTTTGCCGCTGCTGCGCAAGATCGTAGTCTTCGATGACAAGGGGCTGCGCGGGCTCGACGATCCGCAGGTGATGATGCTCGATGCGCTGCGGGCAATCGGACGCGGCTACGACGCCACCGCTCGGGGCGAATGGGAACGGCGCCTGGCGAGTCGTGAAGCCGCGGATCTAGCGATCCTCGTATACACCTCGGGGACCACGGGCCCGCCCAAGGGCGCAATGATTAGCCACGCCAATTTGATCGCGGTGGTGCGCGGCTACCAACGGACGCTGCCGCAAGGGCCTGCGGATCATCGGCCATGCTTCCTGCCCCTGTGCCATATCGCCGAGAGAAGCGGCGGCGAGTACTTTGCGCTTTACACCGGAACCGTGCTGAACTTCGTTGAACGCCCGGAGACAATTGCCGAGAACGTGCGCGAAATGTCGCCGACCATCTTTGCCGCCGTGCCGCGGATCTGGGAGAAGTTGCACTCGGCGGTCACAGTCGCGATTGCCGAGGCGAGCCCGTTGCAGCGCAGGGCCTACCAGTGGGCGATTCAAATTGGCCTGCAGGCCGCAGAGGCCCGGCTGCGCGGACGCAAGGGTACCGCAGGTTTGCGGCTGCGATATCGGATCGCTCGCTTTCTGGCGCTGAACAACGTGCGGCGTGCGCTTGGCATTCACAAGGCGCGCGTCCTGGTCACCGGCGCGGCGCCGATCGCTCCGGACCTCATACGCTGGTATCTTGCGCTCGGAGTCCCGATGCTCGAGGTTTGGGGACAAACGGAGTGCAGCGGCGCGGCCACCATGATGCCGGTCGACGAAATTCGCCCGGGCTCGATCGGGCGAGCCGGGCCTGGTGTTGAGATCAAAGTTTCACCGGAGGGCGAGCTACTTGTGCGGGGGCCGGGCGTCTTCATGGGATATTGGAACCAGCCGCAAAAAACCGCCGAGACGATCGACGCCGAAGGCTGGTTGCACACGGGTGATGTGGGCGCAATTGATGAGCAGGGCTATCTGCGGATCTTTGAACGGCTCAAAGACATCATCATTACTGCGGGGGGCAAGAATGTCACGCCCTCGGAGATCGAAAACCAGTTGAAGTTTTCGCCGTATGTCACCGACGCGGTGGTGGTTGGTGACCGGCGTCCCTACCTCACGGCACTGATCCTAATCGATCGCGACAATGTTGAACATTTCGCGCAGCAGCGCTCGGTGCCGTTTTCTGACTTCGCCAGTTTAGTGCGCACGCGTGAGGTCCACGAACTGATTCAAAGCGAGGTCGAGGCCGTCAATCGACGGTTCTCTCGCGTCGAGCAGGTGCGCCGCTTTCGGTTGATCGATCAGCAACTTACTCCGGAGGACGAGGAGCTGACCCCAACTATGAAATTGAAGCGAGGCAAAGTAACACAGAAGTATGCCGATCTGATTGATGCAATGTACTCTGAGGCCGGACGCTGAGTCCGGGGGCGCAAGCACAAAAACAACCACCGGGAGGAGACGATGATGATTGCAAAACGCAGGTTATTACTGGCCGTGTTTGGTTGCCTGGCCGCGCTCGGCGGTGCGCGTGCCGAACAGGGCATCGGTGCCACCGAGATCGCAATCGGCACGATCCAGGACCTTTCAGGGCCGATCGCCGCGTTCGGCAAGCAGACTCGCAACGGCCTGCAGATGCGCGTCGATGAGGCCAACGCGCAGGGCGGAATCAATGGACGAAAGATTCGGCTGTTTGTCGAGGACAGCGGCTACGACCCGAAAAAAGCCTTGCTGGCAGCGCAAAAGCTCGCCACCGAGGACAAAGTGTTCGCGATCCTGGCCCATATCGGGACCGCGGCCAATATGGCCGCGATGCCAGTGCAGTTCGAACACGACGTGATCAATTTTCTGCCGCTCACCGGCGCGCGCGAGATGTACGAGCCCCCGAGCAAGCTCAAACTGTCGTCTGCGCCGTCCTATTACGACCAGATCCGAACTTCCTTGGCGTATCTCGTGCCGAAGAAAGGATATAAAAGGGTCGGGATCCTGTATCAAGACGACGAGTTCGGTCTGGAGGTCGTACGCGGAACCGAGGCCGAACTAAAGGCGCTGGGTTTGCAGCTCATCGAGCGGGCCTCGTTTAAGCGTGGCGCCACTGATTTTTCGTCCCAAATCGCTCGGCTCAAGGCAGCCAATTGCGACCTGGTCGTGTTGGCAACGATTATCCGCGAAACGGTTGGGTCGATCGTGGAGGCGCGAAAGAGCGGGTTTAATCCCGACTTTGTTGGAACCAGCGCGCTCTACACCCACTTGATCCACACGCTTGGTGGCCCTGCCGTCGATGGGCTGTATGGCACTAACTCGATTCTTAACCCGTATTCTGATGACGAATCCCAGGCGGTGCGTGACTGGGCGGCGAAATACAAGGAAAAATTCGGCGAAGACCCGGCGGTATTTTCCGTCTACGGCTACGACATAGCGGACGTATTCTGTGTGGCCGCGGCAAAGGCCGGCGCCAATCTGACGCTCGATAGTTTCAATGCCGCGATCGAGTCGACGATCTTCCGGGACCCACTTTTCGGTGGCCCGGATCTTCGCTTCACGGCAAAGGACCGGTTGGGAACGCGCAAGGTGCACATTTCGCAGATCGTCAATAGCAAATGGAAAGCGATCACGCCATTGATGGATCCTCCGGCAGAATGACGGGCGAATCGTAAAAACGTGACCCTCGCCAGCGGCTTGCAACGGGGCTTTGGGTGCCAAGTAGGCGCACGATTGCGCCCGCCACGCTCGAGCCACTGACATGCGCACGCACGTGCAGGTGGCCGAGACCAGTTTGGTGGGTTGCGCCAAGGAGCGCGCGGGCCTGGAAGCAGACAGGCAGGACGCCCGCGCAGCGCCCAGGCGCCAGCTGTTTTTTATTTGCGCATATGTTGGCATGATGAGGTCTGCGCAATGCGGGGCAGGGCAGCTCGTAAATCGATCCGCACTGCTCGGCGCAATGGGAGATTTGCATGGGACCCTCATCGGCCAGTGGCTATCGCAGCGTGTTTCGCCCTGGTTTGATGGATGGCAAACTGGTTTGGGTGACGGGCGGCGGCAGCGGCATTGGCCGTTGCACTGCACACGAACTTGCGGCGTTAGGCGCGCGGGTGCTGATCTCTGGACGCAAACCGGAAAACCTCGAGCGTGTCGTGTCGGAAATTCGCGAAGACGGTGGCCAGTGTGAATGGACGGCGTTCGATATTCGCGACGAAGAAGCCGTCCGAAGCCATGTTGCGCAGGTTGTGGCGCAGTTGGGCCCGATTGCGGGCCTCGTGAACAACGCCGGCGGGCAGTTTCCCTCACCTATACAGGCCATCAGCAAGCGCGGCTTTGAGGCAGTTGTAGCCAACAACCTGACCGGGGGCTTCCTCATGATGCGCGAGGTCTTTGAACAGTCCATGCAGCGGCACGGTGGTGCCATCGTCAACATGACCGCTGATTTTCGCAATGGCATGCCGGGGATGGCGCATAGCGGTGCAGCGCGCGCCGGCATGAGCAACTTGACTATGAGCGCCAGCGTCGAATGGGCGTATGCCGGCGTTCGCGTCAATGCAGTAGCACCAGGCTGGATCGCCTCCAGCGGCTTGGATCGGTATGGACCCGAAGTCGCGCCGCTGATCCGCCGGCTCGCCCAGCATGTGCCGATGCGCCGGCTCGGCCTCGAGGCCGAAATCAGTGCGGCGATCGTCTTTTTGCTCTCGCCGGCCGCGGCGTTTCTCACCGGCGTCACACTGCAAATTGATGGCGGCGCCTCGCTCGCCAGTGTGCTGTATCCGGTTACCGAACATGCCGCAGCGCCCGCCTTTGAAGGCTTTCACCGCGCGAGGACGCCCCGAGTGCTTCGCGAGGATGACGCCTCATGAGTGTGCTGGCATCGCGTCTGGATCCGCGCTCGGCGGCTTTCGGCGCCAACGCCCAACGCATGCGAGAACGCATCGGCCAGTTGCGCGCGTTGGAGGCCAAAGTGATCGCCGAATCTTCCTCCAAGCGCGAGCGCTTTGAAGCGCGCGGACAATTGCTGCCACGCGAGCGCGTGGCGCGTTTGCTTGACCAGGGTTCGGAATTCTTCGAGCTCTCGACCCTGGCTGGCTTGGGGATGCACGACGATGACGGTAAACAATTTGTCCTGGGCGGCGGCTCCATCGTGGGTATCGGCCAGGTGGCTGCCAAGCGTGTGCTCGTGTCAGCTAGCGACAGTGCGATCAAGGGCGGAACCATCGCACCGATGGGCCTGAAGAAGGCACTACGCGCACAAGATTTGGCACGGGAAAACAAGCTACCGCTGGTCTGCTTAGTCGAATCGGGCGGCGCCAATTTGCTGTACCAAAGCGAAATGTTCGTCGAAGGCGGGCGCCACTTTGCGAACCAGGCGCGCTTGTCTTCGGCCGGTATTCCGCAAATTGCGGTGGTACACGGGGCCTCGACAGCGGGTGGCGCCTACTTGCCGGGGCTTTGCGACTACGTCGTGCTGGTTCAAGGGCGATCGAGTATCTACTTGGCCGGTCCTCCACTAGTCAAGGCGGCCATTGGCGAGGACGCCAGCGAGGACGAGCTGGGTGGCGCCGATTTGCACGCACGTGTCACGGGTTTGGGCGAATTCTTGGCGCAGGATGACGCCCATGCGATCGAACTGACGCGCGAATTGATCGAGAAACTGCCCTGGGACACGGTGCCGACGCGTCCTGCGTCCGCCGAGCCGCTGTTCGATCCAGAGGAATTGCTTGGCATCGTGCCCGTGGACGAGCGCTTACCGTTTGATGTGCGCGAGATCATCGCTCGTATAGTCGATGGTTCCGATTTTCTTGAGTTCAAGGCCGTGCATGCGACGGATACGATTTGCGGTTTAGCCCGCATCGATGGCCATCCGGTCGGAATACTTGGCAACAACGGACCGATTCGACCGCAGGGTTCTACCAAGGCGGCCCAGTTCATCCAGCTGTGTGACCAAAGCGGCACTGCGCTCGTGTTCTTACAAAACACGACCGGGTACATGGTGGGTACCCAGGCCGAGCGTGCGGGCGCGATCAAGCACGGTTCGAAGATGATCCAAGCGGTCGCCAACGCGCGCGTGCCCAAATTCACCATCGTCCTGGGCGGCTCCTTTGGTGCCGGTAACTACGGCATGTGTGGACGCGGTTTCGACCCGCGCTTTATCTTTAGCTGGCCCACCGCGCGCACATCGGTCATGGGAGGCGCACAAGCGGCCCGAGTAATGGACACTATCAACCGTGCCAAGCTCGAGCGCAGCGGGCTACCCGTCGACGAGCAGGCCTTGGCCGCGATGAGCGAGCAGTTGCGTCAGCGTGTCGACCGCGAATCAAATGTGCTGTTCGGTACCGCGCGCCTCTGGGACGACGGCGTGATCGATCCGCGCGACACCCGCCGTGTGCTCGCGCTTTGCCTGGCGCTCGCGCGCGAGGCGCAAGGGCGCACACTGCGGCCCAACACCTTTGGTGTTGCCCGCCTTTAGCATCCATCCGCGCCGACGGCTGACCATAGCACTTGCAGGAGCAACCCCCATGAATTTCACTGCTGAGCACAACGCATTGAGCGACGTCGTCGTCAAATTCGTCGAGCGGGAAATTAACCCGCATGTTTCGGCGTGGGAAAAAGCTGGTCAGTTTCCGGCTCATGAGCTTTTCCGCAAGCTAGGCGATCTGGGCTTGCTAGGGCTGAAGTATCCGCAGCAGTACGGAGGCGCCGGACTCGACTTTAGTTACTCGATGGTGATGGCCGAGGCGCTGGGCACATGCGCTTGCGGCGGTGTGCCAATGGCCATTGGCGTGCATACCGACATGTGCACCCCGGCCCTGGCGCGGTTTGGCAGTGACGAGCTGCGGCGTGAGTTCCTTGCCCCGTCAATCGCCGGGCAACTGGTCGGCTGCCTGGGCGTTAGCGAACCCGGCGGCGGCTCCGATGTGGCGGCCATAAGGACACGCGCGCGCAGCGACGGCGGTGATTACGTCATCAGTGGCACGAAGATGTGGATCACCAATGGCATTCAGGCCGACTGGTGTTGCCTGTTGGCCAACACCAGCGAGGGCCCCGTGCACAAGAACAAGAGCCTGATCATCGTGCCGCTCGATGCGGCCGGCGTGACGCGCCAGAAAATCGAGAAAATCGGCATGTATGCCTCTGATACGGCACAACTGTTTTTCGATGATGTGCGGGTACCCAGACGCTATCTGATCGGACAGGAAGGCGCCGGCTTTTCCTTACAGATGGCCCAATTCCAGGAGGAGCGGTTGTGGGCCGCGGCCTCTTCACTGCGCACCCTTGATCGGTTGATCGACCTGACGATCGAGTACACCCGCACGCGCCAAGCCTTCGGCAAGCCCGTGCTCGACAATCAAGTCGTGCATTTTCGTCTTGCCGAGCTGCGTACCGAAGTTGAGGCGTTGCGCGCACTGACCTACCGTGCGGTCGAGCAATACATCAATAACAAGGACGTCACTCGCCTGGCTTCGATGGCCAAGCTCAAGTGCGGGCGACTTAGCCGTGAGGTCGCCGACTCTTGCCTGCAGTATTGGGGCGGCATGGGTTACACGTGGGACAACCCCATCAGCCAGGCATATCGCGATGGCCGCCTAACATCGATCGGTGGTGGCACTGACGAAGTGATGCTCGGCATAATCTGTAAGCTCGACGGCACCCTGCCGCGGAACGATCGGCAATGATGGCAGCGCATCCGTTGGCCACAAAGCTGCGCCAGAAGGGTGGTAACGGGTTCCATGTCCGCGCACGACCGGGCTGGTGAGCGACCAGTGCGGCCATAGCAGAGGGAGAAACGATCTCGTGAGCGATAAGGCTGTGCTCACCTGTGCGCTGACCGGCGTGCTGACAAACCCCCGGCAACATCCGGTTCCCGTCACGCCCGCGCAGATGGCCTCCGAGGCTCGTGCCGCCTTCGACGCTGGTGCGTCGGTGATGCACGTGCACATTCGCAGGCAGGAGCAGGGCATGGGTCACTTACCCAGCTGGGAGCCGGAAGTGGCAGCCGCTGTCATTGGCGCGATCCGGGCCTCGTGCCCTGAGGTTGTCATCAATCTGAGTACCGGCGTGATCGGCTCCGATGTTTCCGGACCGCTGGCCTGTATCCGTCGTACCAAGCCGGAAATTGCCGCTTGCAACTCCGGCAGTCTTAACTACCTCAAACTCAAGGACGACGGTACCTGGGCCTGGCCTCCGATGGTTTTCGATAATCCGGTATCCAAGGTTCAGCAGTTCCTCGATGTAATGGACGAATGCGGCGTGCACCCGGAATTCGAATGTTTCGACGTGGGCATCGTCCGCTCGGTCGGCATGTTCGTAAGGGCCGGCATGTTCCGACCGACGATGGGGCGTCCCGACTACAACTTTGTGATGGGCGTAGCTTCCGGGATGCCCTGTGACGTCGCTTTGCTGCGACTCTTGCCCGGCTATTTGGCGGAACATGCGCTCTGGCAGACCACGCTAATTGGCCGCAGGGAAATTTGGCCAGTGCATCAGGCCGCGGCCGAGATGGGCGGCATGTTGCGCACGGGACTCGAGGATACGTTCTATTTGCCCAACGGCGAGCGCGCCCGCGGTAACGGCGAGTTGATTGAAGCACTGGCGCGATGCGCTCGTCAGGCAGGCCGAGAAATCGCTACACCGGCTGAAGCCCGCTCGCTGTTCGGTCTGCTTTCGTAATGTTGCGGCCAGGCAATTGGCAGCTGGTCGCAGGGCGCGCGCAACCAGCGGGGTGAGTTGGGCCCGGCTAGAGCCGCAGTTGGCGCGCAGATAGCGCAGCACCCAGCCGCGTTCGGTACGTTTGAGCCGGTGATAGCCAAAGCGGCACAGCACCTCGGATAAGTACCGATAGCGCGCCCCACATCCTGCTCCAGCGGCTTGAATTCAACCGCGAGCGTTCCAGCCAAAAACGCCCGTACCTGATCCAGCGTGCGGATCTGCGATTCGTTCCTGTTGATCACCATCCGATCGATGATCGACCTACCCCCGGCAGCCCCCGTAAGGATCGCTAAATGACTTCCCTACAGGCGCATACCTCGTTGGAAACACGCAAATCGCCCGCTCAGGCTCATACCTCGTTGGATAAGACTGCGCCTTGCGCGGCGAGTTTGGCCGAGCTAGAATCATCGGCTTCGCACTGGTTCCGTGGCCGGGCAACCGTAGCCAAGTGCCGACATGGGAACGGATGGCGCGGCCGAAATACGGTGCGACGGCGCCGGCGAACTGATTGCAAATGACATTCCTGGCCAATCGTAGCCGGGGTTGG
>DASPWJ010000089.1:0-2792 GCA_035621895.1 Burkholderiaceae bacterium
CCATCGACCTCCAGGCGCACGCTGTTGGTATCTGGCGGCGCGCGCAATTTATTCGAGATTTTGCACCTGTTCGCGCATCTGTTCGATAAGTAGTTTTAGCTCGACCGCAGCCGTTGTCATGTCGATGACGTTGGCCTTGGAAGCGATGGTGTTGGCCTCGCGGTTTAGCTCCTGCATCAGAAAGTCGAGCTTGCGGCCAACTGCGCCTCCTTGCTGCAAGATGCGCCGCACCTCGGTTAAGTGCGCGGCCAGCCGATCGATCTCTTCGGCCACATCCGAGCGCATGCCATGCAAGGTGAGCTCCTGGCGAATGCGCTCGTTTACTTCTTCGCGCGAGAGCGCCCCGCCCGCAAGCGCGGCGCCCAGCGCCTGGATCATGCGCTCGTTTAGCCGCCGCTCCATGTCCGCAAGGATGCGCGGCACACTAGAGCGCAGCAGCAGCAAAATCGCTTCCATGCGATCGCAGCGCTCGATGAGCGCTGCGCACAGCGCCGCGCCCTCGCGATATCGCGATGCGAGGAGTCCCTCGAGCGCCTCATCCAGGGCCCGCATCAGGGGTGCACGCCACGCTTCGGGCTCCAGGGTTTCGGTTTCGATCACGCCGGGCCAGCGCAACACATCGCCCACGCCCATCGGGGTGGCAGAAGGCAGCGCCGCATGCACCTGACTTGCAAGGGTCGAAAGCTGCGCGAGAGCCGTTTCGTTAATGCGCGCAGTAGCCGCTATAGGATCGCGTGTGACACTTACGCGACAATCGAGCTTGCCGCGCGCAATCAACGTGCCGATGCGCTCGCGCACGGCGGCCTCGGCATAGCGCAACTCCTCGGGAAGCCGAAGGGTAAGCTCCAAAAACCGTCCATTTACGGATTTAATCTCGACCGTAACCGCGCCAAACTCTGCCGTCTGTGTCGAATCGGAGAAACCCGTCATGCTGGCGACGTCCGCCATATGCTTTGCCTTGTGCGTTTTGGCGCGGAAAGCGTCCGCTGGCACGCCGCGGGAATTCGATAAAATGCCCTCGCTTACATGCTTGCGTTGCCGGCAACTGACGCAAGCAGGCGGCGCGGCTCTCGCGGCCCCATTTCACCAACAGCTGTAACGGCACTATCAACCGCATCGGCGACCCATGGCGGCTCAGAACAACGCGTCCCTCCCCGAAGGCATGCAGCTTGGTGCCTATCGCATTGTAAAGAAGATATCCAGCGGTGGATTTTCCATCGTCTATCTCGCACAGGACGAAAACGGCAATTCGGTTGCAATCAAGGAGTACATGCCCGCGGCGCTTGCGCAGCGCAAGCCCGGCGAGTACGCGCCCTACGTCAGTCCCGAGAACCTGAACACCTATCGCATCGGCTTAAAGTGCTTCTTCGAGGAAGGCCGCGCACTGGCCTCGATCTACCACCCGAACATCGTGCGCGTGCTGAACTTTTTCCGCGCCAACGAGACCGTGTACATGGTCATGCACTACGAGTCGGGGCGCTCGCTACAGGAGCACGTGCTGCGCAATCGCAGCAAGGATCAAAAAGACGTGCTCTCCGAGCGCTTCATTCGCCGCGTGTTCTCGCAAGTCATGAACGGCCTGCGCGAGGTCCACAGCAATCGCCTGTTGCACCTGGACGTGAAGCCCGCCAACATTTACCTTCGCATGGACGGTGCGCCGATCTTGTTGGACTTTGGCGCCGCGCGCCAGACCTTGCAGCGCGACATCAGCAAGACCTACCCGATGTATACGCCGGGTTTTGCGGCTCCGGAGCTCTACAAGCGTGACGCGGAACTTGGCCCTTGGACCGACGTTTACAGCATCGGGGCCTGCGT
This sequence comes from Burkholderiaceae bacterium, assembly GCA_035621895.1. Classification (GTDB taxonomy): domain Bacteria; phylum Pseudomonadota; class Gammaproteobacteria; order Burkholderiales; family Burkholderiaceae_F; genus GJ-E10. The sequence goes on from DASPWJ010000089.1 coordinate 1,816, forward strand.
CTATGCGTGCATGTCTGGGCTGCCGCCACAAGAATCGGACCAACGGCTCAAAGATGACAAGATGCCCCAGGCGCTGCGATCGTTTCGCGGCCTCTATTCGGCGCAGATCATTTCCTTGGTCGAGCGCAGCTTAAAGCTCAATTCGCTGGAGCGGCCCCAAACCGTGTACGCTGTACAAAAGGAGCTGCTCAACGACGTGCCCGAGAGCCCCGAGTTCTCGTTTTTGGAGCGCACCGGCGCGCGCGTTCGTCACCTGCAAGAGCGCGTGGCACGCTTTGCGAAGGATCACAACATCACTTGGTTCTGAGGTCCCAATTGCGCTTCTCGATCTATCAAGAAAGCAAGAAGGGTGGGCGCAAGGTCAACCAGGACCGGATGGGGTATCTGTACACACGCGACTCGCTGATGATGATGGTCGCCGACGGTATGGGTGGCCACGCACGCGGGGAAGTGGCTGCCCAGATGACGATGCAAATCGTGGCCTCGCTCTATCAGCGCCACGCCAAACCGCTGCTGCTGGAGCCGGCGAAGTTTCTCGAGGAAGCCGTGCAAACCGCGCATCGCGAGCTGCACCGCTATCGCGCCGAACAAAACCTGCCCGAGGCCCCTCGGACCACGATCGTGCTGTGCCTGGTGCAACAGGGCGTGGCAATTTGGGCGCATGCGGGCGACTCGCGCCTGTACCTGATTCGCAATGGCACAATCGTCGATCGCACGCTCGATCATTCACGCGTGCACCATCTGGTCTCCTCCGGCCTCATACGTCCGGAAGACGCCAAGGATCACCCTGAGCGAAACCGCATCTTTAACTGCCTGGGCGCTTTTGTTACGCCCACCGTCGAGATCAGCCACCCCACCGCCTTGCGCGCGGGCGATGTTCTGCTGCTTTGTACCGACGGCCTGTGGGGCAGCCTAAACGATCGGGCGATCGTCGAAGCGTTTACCGAACGCACGGTCATGCGCGCAGTGCCCGAGCT
>DASPWJ010000090.1:0-29854 GCA_035621895.1 Burkholderiaceae bacterium
GCTCACGCACGTCGATCAGCAGTGCATCTTCCTTCGCCAGGAGCTTTTTTCAGAGGTGCCATCGGCGTGATGACTCGCGTACAGGATTTTGCGCTGCGGATAAAATCGGCCAGTGTCATTGGCCGCTCTGGCTTAAAGGTGTCGTACAGCTCGTTCTCTCTTTATTCAAACCATTGGGCCGCGGCGCTTCGCACGCTCATCGTCGAGCGCTTTTTGGCCTTGGTGCCGTTGGCAAGCATGGCGCGAAACGCTACCGCTGCCGGTATGTTCCGTGCAGGGTAGGAGCGCAGACTTCAAGGTAAGCGCAAAAGAAGTTTGTTTGCCCCGAGACATTGGCACGGGTCAATCCGCAAGTGTCGCGTTGGGGATTATTAATTGACGAACGAGTCGGTTTTGTGCACAGCGAAGTAGCCTTCGGGCAGGCGTCCTGGCATCCGCTAGCCCAAAGGCAAAAGTCTCGATGCGAAAATGACCTTCGATTACCTACTTCCGGCTGCCTTTGTTGCCTTTGTCGCTTGCCGTGCAATTTCTTCCTAGTACGTACGGCGCAAGATTCCCGAACTGCTGCGCGAAGGCGCACAAATCGTCGACGTCCGAACACCGGCCGAGTACGCTGCAGGGCATCCTTCCCAGAGCCGCAATATTCCTTTGGGGGGAGCTTGGCGACAGATCCAAGGAGCTCAATCCCGAGCGTTGGGTGATTGTCTGCTGCGCATCGGGAAGCCGCAGTGCAATCGCACGTCGGTTGCTGCGCCGCCACGGGTTTGTGCGGGTCTTTAATGCGGGGTCCTGGCGCCGCTTGCCGTAACTGCGAGAAACCGGTCCCGTCCCGATCGCAACCCCAACGCAAGCACCGCGGCTTGGTTTGGGCCTGCCAGATCTGATGGGCGCAGCGGCAAAGGCCGCTTGACCGCTTGGCGACACACACAGCCCGGTGGCAGTCCAACGGCGCCCGCTCGCCTATACGGTCAGCTCGGAATGAACTCGCATGGCAAACTCGTTGAACTCCTTGATCGGTAGCGGTTTGCTAAATAAGAATCCTTGGTATGCGTGACAACCGTTTTGCTCGAGGAAATCTCGTTGTTCCACGGTCTCGACCCCCTCCGCAATCACTTGCAAACCAAGCGAATGGCTCATGGCCAAAATCGCCCGCACGATTGCAGAGTCGTTAGTGTCCCACGGTACGTCATTGACAAAGGATTGATCGATCTTGATCTGATCCAGGGGCAAGCGTTTTAGATAAGAGAGAGATGAATATCCCTTGCCAAAGTCGTCAAGGGAAAAACCCACGCCAAGTTCGTTGAGCTGCTCCATTCGATTGATGACCAGTTCCACGTGGTCCAGCACCACCCCCTCGGTCAACTCCAGACTGAGTCTTGCCGGATCGGCTCCGCTCACAAGCAGACTCTGGCGGACTTGCTCGACAAAATCGGGTTGATGGAATTGGCGTGCGCTGACGTTCACGGATAGGCGTAGGCCCCGGGTCTGCGGGTCGTCCTCCCAGGCCTTAAGTTGGGCGCACGCGGTATCGAGCACCCAGCGCCCAATCAGCAGTATGAGGCCCGTCTCCTCGGCAAGCGGAATAAATTGCGCAGGTGGCACGAGGCCGTGACCTGCAGGCATCCACCGAATCAGGGCCTCGGCCCCGATCAGCGCGCCGTTTTTACGGACCTGCGGTTGGTAAAAGAGGTGGAATTCTTTCTTATCCAAGCCGCGTCGCAACGATGCCTCCAAGGCGGCGCGGCGCTCGATGGTCGCTTGCATCGCGGGGCTGAAGAACCGCACTGCGTTGCGCCCTGCGTCCTTGGCCTGATACAGGGCGACGTCGGCCTGTTTGAGCAGCACTTCGGCCGAGATCTCCTGGCCGCAAAACAGGGTCAAACCGATGCTGGTGGTGCTGAAGTATTCGGCCTCGCTGCCGCCCAGCTCATACGGTAAATTGATGGCGGTGCGCATTTTCTCGGCAATCGCTTCGGCCTTGCTTGCGGCAATCGATTCTGAATTGCTCAACCCCTCGAGTAGCACCACATACTCGTCACCGCCGAGTCGGCAGACGGTGTCCTCCTGCCGCAGGCAGGCGGTGAGGCGTTGCGCCACCTCGACCAAAAGGCGATCGCCGACATCGTGTCCTTGGGTGTCGTTGATGCCCTTGAAATGATCCAGATCGAGGATCATTAAGGCCCCATATTCTCGGCTGCGATTGCTGCTTGTCATCGCGTGAGACAGCCGGTCCATCAATAATCGTCGGTTCGGCAGACGGGTCAGCGGGTCAAAGTAAGCCAGATTTCGAATCTCGTTTTCGGATCGGTGACGAGCGGTAATGTCTTCAAAGATGGCGATCGCGCCCTCTACCTGCCCGCTGGCACCTCGCAGTGGCGTGCACGACATCGCGATCCAGACGTGCACTCCGCTCTGGGTCGTAATGTATTCGCCTTCGTAGGCGCCATCATGTCCTTCGATGGGCGCCCGAAGTGCTGGCAGCACGCGCTGATCCTTGAGCGCAGACATAGCCAAGCCGATGATTTTCTCTCTTGGCACCTGCAGTATCTGCTCGACACGATTGTTGCAAAAGGTGATCGTCAGATTGTTGTCGTAGTGCAGGATGCCGGTGGGTGAGTGCTGCAGGATCAGCCGATATCGCTCTTCACTTGCCTTTAAAGTCGCCTCGGTGCGCTCGCGCTCGGCGAGCGCCGATTCGGCCGCATCGCGCGCACGCTGCAGGTCCTCTACTAGATGGCTCTGGTTAAGTCCCAAGCGAATCGCAACGTCGAGCGTCTCGTGTAGATATCGGGCACTTGCCAGCACGGCGATCAGAAAAACAATCGTCATGGATCCAAACGCCCAATCCAAAGAAGTGTTGGCCTGCCACAAGATTGCGGTCGCCAGCGGCACCACGATGGGAAAGGCAAACATTCGAAATGCTTGCGGAACCGGCGCGAGAATAGGAACCGCTCCCGCCACCATGCCCGCGAGAACCATTCCGGTAAAAAAGCGGGCACCATCGGGGGCGTTCCAAACGAACAAAACGGCGCCGGCGCCCCAAACAATGGCGGAGACCGTCGTGCCTATGATGTGGGCGTCGCGCCAGTGACGGCTTGCCGTGGCGCCGGGACGCGTTGCGCGAAAACGGTGCGCGAGAAGATAGCGGCCCCCCGTCACGGCCACCACAGCAATCCACCACCAGAGTGCGACGCTAGCCGAAGTGTTGATATGGGCGTTGACCAGCGCCAGCAGGGTCGCATTGACCACAGTCACCCAAAACGCAATGTGCACGTTGCGAAATAGCAGTGCCGTCTTTTGTCGTCGTGCCTCGGCATCGATATCAAAGGCGACGATGGGGGGGACTGGTGCGTGCGTCATGCGAACGGCAAAGCTTCGTTAATAGCGCCCGGCTGCTCGGTCGCAAGCAAGGTATGCATTTTTTCGCTGGGAAGTTGCTCGACGCGTTTCATTCTTCCTTCGTCCGACAAACGCGCCCATGGTTTTGAGTTCGGTAGCACAGCGCGCCGACCGAGCCCCCAAGAGGCGGCAATCCGACTTTTTGGATGCGTCAGGAAGTGGTGGCGTTGCCGTGCGAGCGCCTGGAAATTATCGGGCTTCGCCTACGGCGGGCAAGACTGGATTTGGTCCCCGAAAGCATGCCACTTTTGGTCAAAAAAGCGAGCGATGCTCTATCGTGCCCTACTCTCCACGCGCAAGGCGTTTGCGCGCAGCGTGCCGCCACAAAAACGCCTGCATGGTCGCTTTGGCTGCAGACGTTCGAGCGGTGGTTTGCTCGACCCGAATAAGCACCGCTTTGGAACTAACAAGATGCCGGGTCGGTAGCCTGCGAGGTTTGAAACGCGGCAACCACGCCTCGCAACGCACGGGCCTGCTCGCTCAAACTCGCGGCAGCTGCCGCCGATTGCTCGACAAGTGCAGCATTTTGCTGTGTAGCCCCGTCTAATCGGCTTACGGCAACGTTGATCTGATCGATTCCCGCAGCCTGCTCGCGGCTCGCAACCGAGATTTCTTCGACCAACGAGGAAACTCGGCGCGCCGATTCGACGATTTTCGTCATCTTCTCGCCGGCCTCTTCAACGATTGTGACGCCCGCTTCAACGCGCTCGACGCTCGTTATGATCAGTTCCTGAATCTGTTTCGCCGCCTCGGCTGCGCGTTGCGCAAGGCGCCTGACCTCTGCGGCCACCACGGCAAAGCCGCGACCTTGCGCGCCGGCGCGCGCGGCCTCCACCGCCGCATTCAGGGCCAGAATGTTCGTCTGAAACGCAATGTCATTGATCACGCCGATAATCTCGGAAATCTTTCGGGATGCCGTCGAAATTTCCCCCATTGTCGCAACGGCCCGTTGAACTGCCGCTCCGCCCTCGGAGGCGATTTGCGTTGTTGCGGCGGCGAGCTCGTTTGCTGCCTCGCTGGACTCGACGTTACGGCGCACCGCGGTAGTTAGTTGTTCCATCGAAGCAACGGTCTGCTCGAGCGATGAGGCTTGGGCCTCAGTGCGCGCGGAAAGATCCTGGTTTCCCACGGCAATTTGGTCTGACGCGCCGGCGACGGATTCCACCGAATCGCGGATCTCTGCGATCAGGCGCTCCAGATTTGCCCTCATTTCCCCCATCGCATGCATTAACTCGGCAATCTCATCCTTGCCGTCGGCGGCGATGGTCGCCGTCAGATCGCCGCGCGCGATTGCGTTGGCGGCTTGTACGGCCGGCGCAAGTGGCGTGGTTACGCTGCGGGTGATTGCAACTGCCAGGACCACCAGCAACAACAGTATCGCGCCCGATCCCGCCATGAGGAGCTGGCGAGCGTCGGTAAAAGAGGTCTCGGCTTGCTGGGCTGCAGTCTCCGCACGTCGCCGCTTGTAGCCGCGCGTCTCATCGAGCGCCGCGCTGACCCTGCGAAACAAAAGTGACTGCGGGCCCGTGATCTGCGCGCGCGCTTTGGAAAATGCGGCTGCATCGTTTAGGGCCTGATCGGAGAGCGGGCGCATCTGCTGCCAGGCGGCCAAATACGTTTGCCACGCCGCGCTCACTTCGGCCAAATTTTGGCGGTCGTGTTCGTCGGCAACAAGCAGTTTGTCGTATTGCTCGTAGGCGCCCGCGAACTTTGCAATTTCCGCGTCCATCGTTTTAACAGCGTCGGATTTTTGTTCTGCGGTGGCCGCGAGCACATGGATGAGGTGATATCGACGCACCCGGGTTGACGCCGCTTCCATCTGGGCGATTGCCTGCAGCGATGGAACGGTGTGCTCGTTGAGGTCCGTGACGTTTCGGAACACACGGGAAAGTTCCACGTCGGATGCGATCGATAGGGCCACCAGTAAGGCGCCAACCACCGTGAACGCGATCGCTAGGCGCACGCCAATTTTGGTGCTCGAGAAGAACCGAAACATGCAATCTTCCTGGTTGCGAAGGTAGCGTTCGTTTTGTTAGATTGTTAACAAGATTGTCGACATGAAGTCTTTAGAAAAAATCGTCTGCTGTCAAGACTTTTTGCCGATTCCCACAAGGGAATAATTTTTTCCTTTTATTTTCAATACATTATTTTGAAACCCCGCGACTTAATGAGGCCTATATAAGAAGCCGATGGCGACATTTTTGTTAACAATATGTATATTTCAATGCAGATGCGATCGCCTTCCCCGCTTACCGCCCAAGTTGCGCCCGCCCAGGCGCTGGAGCGGTTTGTGTCCTCTCCCCGACTCCTTGCCCAAGCAGCAGCATTTCGTCTTTTTTACGCGGCGGTCCCCCCCACCTTGACCGTCCGTGACCAGGTTGCGAGCGTTGTTGCCGAACGCATCGTCGAACAACAGCTGGCACCAGGGACTCGGGTTAGGGAGCAACTTCTTGCGCACGAATTTGGCGTCAGCAAGGCACCGGTTAGCGAAGCGCTGATGCTGCTGGAGCACTTTGGCCTGATCGAATCCTCCGCTCGCCGAGGCGTGTTTGTGTCCAAGATCAGCGTGGCCGACTTTGAGGATCTGGTCGACTACCGTTCGACGCTGGCACGCACTTTTGTGCCACGCTTCGTTGAAAAACAAACGCAAAGTGACCAGGACGTCCTGCTGCGCTACATCGCGCAAATGAGCAAACTCGTGGCCAACGACGCAAAGGCCTTTGAGTTCATCGAGTTAAGCGATCGCTGTGTGTTGTTCATCGCGATGCAGGCCGGGAGCCGACGCATCGCTCAGGCCATGTGTTCGATTTCTCTTCAGCTGTTGCGTTATTTCGCTATGGCGGCAAGAACCGAATCCCAACGCCGGCTATTTCTTAATCGCTGGCAGGAGGCAAGCAAGATCATGGCGGCACGCAATGCCGCCCAGGCAGTTGCGCATTTTGAACAGACAGCTCAAATTCGCGACACCGAAGTGCGCAACGCCATCCAGGGTGGGCAATGATTGGCGACCGAGCCCCAATTACCGTCAGCGGCGGAGCCGTTGAGCTGCTGCATCCACAAGGCGTCGTTGCTAGCCGCCTGATGATCGGGCGGGAAGCCGCGGCTTGGACTTTGCCCGAGCAGATTGCGATAACGTTAGGCGACCGGATTCTGACCGAAGAAATCGCGCCCGGCAGTCGAATCGGCGAGGAGGCACTGGCAAAGGAGTTTCAGGTAAGCCGTGGCCCGATCCGCGATGCGCTCAAGATGCTTGAACACGTTGGCCTCGTGGTGATCACCAACCGGCGTGGGGCCATCGCAAGTCTGCTCACTCGCGCCGATCTGCGCGAGATTATGGAACTGCGCGCGCATGTGTTTGAGCTTGCCATTCGGGGCTTTGGGCGCGAACTGGAAAGCGAAAACGTCAGGCAGTTGCGCCGCCACGTATCGGCTCTGGATGCCATCGCGACCGAACCGCAGTTCATGCTCTTGTACACCGACGCCTTGGATCGCATCATGCTGTTCCTGGCGTACCACTGCGGGAACAACCGGGTTGGGCAAATCCTAACGACCCTGTCATTGCAATCGTTTCGCTATTTCGCCCGCGGCCTTACCCGCGGCCCGGATGCCGACGCCCGACGCAATGTATCGCTGAAGTTCTATCGCGATCTGGCGACCACCTACGAAGAGAAAAAAAGCGTCGAACCCCTCGTTGTCCGTTTGCGGCAAATTTATGCCGAGAGCAAGCTTTATTTCAGCGACTATCTTCGCTAAGAGCGAAACGTGCCGCGCGGCGCGCATCGCGGGCAAGTTCAAGAACAAAGTCCCGTCCGTAATGAGCTTTTTGCCCTTAAGGAACTCGTCCTTCCCGTTTCTAAGAATGATCCACGCCGATGTTGACGTTGGCGGCCTTTCGGGCCCCCAATCCTCGTCGGGTCGCACTTAAAACCGAAACAAAAGTGTCAAGCAACCGCGCAGCACCTGCAGCCTTCGCGCCGTTGCGCATGTCGGTGTTCCTGTATCTGCTCGCACTAATTCTTGCCGGTTGTCAAAATGGCATCAAAGACGCGGAGATGGACGACTTGAAAGCGCAGGTCACGGCCGAGTTCAAGAAGAAAGGCCAGAGCGTGACGACCTTTCTGCTCTCAAAGGACTCGTCGTTCCAGGTTTCGGCAATGATCCACGTCGATGTTGAGACGGCGATGGGGGCGCGCAGCTATTACTCGACCTGCCTTGCGACGATGAACCCGGATTCGCGCAAATTTGATTGACATTGCGATTCGGTGCCCTAGCATCAAAAAATGTGGCGTGTCGGCCTAGCGAGCGCTGGCGCAAGACCACAAAGCTGTGCTTTCCCGTATCTCTTGGGAATAAAAATGCCCATCCAAGGCAACGAGGCGCTGTTGCGTAATCTCCTACGAGGGCACGCGGGAAACCCCAAAAAAAACTCTCTGTCCCAGGTTTGCCGGGCTAACCCCTAAGCCGGCTGGCGCTCCTTTTTGGCACCCAAGCCCCGGCAACGCGACTTGCGCTGCGGCTGGCAACATCGCCGTCCCGCCCCAGAAGTGTGACGCGCTGATCTGGATCAATCGACTCGAAGCTTCGGCTGGCGCTTAAGGTGTATTAGAAATACACTTTTTACGGGCTTTGGTGCGGCATCTTTAGCGGGTCACCCCTCCAGCAGCCCCCTGGGTCGGAACACCGTGGCCTAAGCCTGACGGATCGCCCTGCGCTGGTTAAGACAAGCGATCGATGTGGCCGGCATTTGCCTTGTAAGAAGAGCATGAAACTTACGACCTTCACCGACTATAGTTTGCGCGTGCTGATCTATCTCGCGGCCGCACCTGGCCGGCGCGTGACGATTGCAGAAATCGCCGATTCGTTTCGGATCTCCGAAAACCACCTCGTCAAGGTCGTGCACTTCCTAGGACAATGCGGATGGCTTGCAAACCTGCGTGGCAAAGGCGGCGGCTTGTCCCTTGCCAAGACCCCACGAAACATCGGCATCGGCGCCGTCGTGCGCTTGACCGAAGGGGTAGATCAGCCGGCAAAATGTTTCGGCAAAAAAGTCGACCACTGCGCTATCGCTCGCATTTGTCAGCTGCGCACGGTTCTCGGCGAGGCCGTCGATGCCTTTTACGGCGTGTTGGACAGCTACACGCTTGCCGATCTGGTTAAAAACCAAAAATCGCTCAGCGTAGTGCTCTTTGGCGACCAGAGACTTTCCTACAGGCGAGCCGCGTAAACCGCTCGGTCCTGGGAGCTGACACGATGCAGACTCAGACACCTTTTTCATATGATGGACCTGAGGCGCTGTACCAGCCTATTGTTGATGCCCTGTCGCGGGTTATGGACCCGGAGTTTGCACTTAGTGTTGTCGATGTCGGTTTGATCTATGGCGTCACGGTCACCAACGAAAAATGTCAGGTGCGTATGACAATGACCTCGGCCGCATGTCCTTTGGCCAGCCTCATTGTCGAAGATGTCCAGGAGGAGTTGGGAAGCATCGCACCCGCTCAGCTTCCAATCGAAGTCGAATTGCTGTGGGAGCCGCCGTGGACGGCCGCGCGCCTGAGCGAGCACGCCAAACGCTTTCTGGGCTGGTGATTTCACCCTTTCGGGGTGCGGCCACTCTGCGCATAGGGCTGATTTTTGTAGTCGCGTTGTCGCTGCTAAGTGGTGTGGCGGGGGGCCTGATGCGCGCAGGTGCGTTTGAGCCCGTGGCTTCGACCAGCGCCTGGCTGGGACACGCCGTGATTGGCCACGCCGCGCTGATGATTTGCGGCGTTTTTGGCACTGTCATCGCAGTGGAACGTGCTGTGGCGAGCCGGCTGCGGCTTGCATACCTTGCGCCACTTGCTTCGGCAGCGGGCAGCATCGTGCTGCTGTCGGGGCAATTTACGTGGGGCGCTCGCTTGATTCTCGTTGCGGCCTCGGCCTTCGTCTTGGTTAGCGTCGTGCTGGTTCGTCGACAGTTTGCGGCTCACACTTTGCTGCTTGCAGTAGGCTCGCTTTGCTGGCTTATCGGCGCTTTTCGCTTTGCCAACGCACAGGATCACGTCGCAACAATCTGCTGGTGGTTTGCATTCCTGATCTTGACCATCGCCGCCGAGCGCCTGGAAATGACGCGCCTAATGCCACGGCGGGCCGGCGCACGGGCCTGCCTTTTGGCGGCGCTCGCGACGTTGCTCGCTGGGGCGTTTGCCACCGAATGGGCTCCGACAAGCGGCGGCCTGCTCTTTGGTGCCGCACTAAGTCTGCTCGCGCTTTGGCTGGGCGCGTTCGACATCGCTCGCCGCACGGTCTTGGCCCACGGCCTGAGCCGTTACATGGCTCTGTGCCTGCTTTGCGGCTACGCGTGGTTGTTCGTCGCGGGCCTGGCCTGGGGCGCGACGGCACTCGGCTGGCCGGCGCGTGATGTCGCGCTACACGCAATCGGACTTGGTTTCGTCTTTAGCATGGTCATGGGCCACGCACCGGTCATTTTGCCGGCCGTTGCTCGTATTAAGCTGCAATTTGGACGCTACTTCTACGTTCCGCTGCTGGCGCTGCATCTGTCACTCGCCTTGCGGCTCGCGGCTGGGCCGTTGGACGATCGGCTGCTCGCGATGGGAGCCATGTTGAACGCTCTCGCAATTGCCCTCTTCGCGTTGACCATTGCGATTTCCGCTGTTGCCTGGCGCACCCATCGAGTTGCTGCTGCGCGCACGGAAGAAGCGCGGTCATGAGCTCGCTTTTGCAAATTGAGCAACCGGAGCGGCCTCGTGGGCCAGCGTCGGGTTTTGCACTTTGGCATCTTGGCTTTCGGCCGTTTTATTTGTTGGCCAGCGGTTTTGCCGCGCTGTCCATCGCACTGTGGGCGCTACAGTTTGCCGGCGCACTGGGCCACCCATACCTGCATGGCTCGATTTGGCACGCGCACGAGATGCTTTTTGGCTTTGCGCTTGCGGTCGTAGTGGGTTTTTTGTTCACCGCCGGCCGCAATTGGTCGAACCAACCAACGCCTACGGGCGTGCCCCTCGCCTTGCTGGCCCTATTATGGATTGCAGGTCGGGGGCTGGTGCTCACGCCTTGGGGCTGGGCGGCAGCAATTGTCAATGCGGCCTTTCCGCTGGCCGCGGCGATAGGGCTCGGCATGGCCTTGTTCGCCGCGCGTAACCGCCGCAACTATTTCTTCGTAGGTTTACTGTTGCTGATGTCCGCGGCAACGTTTTTGTTCCATTTAGGGCAGCTCGGCGTCCTGCATTTTGCCTCCGCGATCGCAATCCAGGTGGCGTTGGATCTTTTGCTCTTCATCTTGGTCGTAATGTCGGGTCGCGTGATTCCGATGTTCACCAACAATGGCGTGCCGGGCGTCAATGCGACGCGACGCCCCGCGTTGGAACGACTCGCACTTTTCTCAGTGTTGCTGTTGCCGCTGGCCGATGCGCTGCAGCTTCCGGCGGCGCCGCTCATTGCTCTTACCGCAGTTGGCTGCGGTGCACACCTTACGCGGTGGCTGCTTTGGCAGCCCTGGAAAACACTGCGTGTGCCGCTGGTGTGGGTGCTCCATGCCGCTTACCTTTGGGTCCCAGTGCACCTTCTGATGCGTGCCTTGGCGCAGTTTGGCGTAGGCACGGCGTCGCTTGCGACGCACGCACTAACGGTTGGTGCGGCCGGGGGAATGATTATTGGAATGATGACGCGCACGGCTCGCGGCCACACGGGCCGGCCGCTACGCGCAAGCCGCAGCGACCTTGCCTGCTATATGCTGGTCCTGTCCGCCGCACTCGTACGCGTGTTTCTGCCGTGGTTTGTGCCCGCACAAACCGTGAACGCTGTGCTCGGGTCGGCGGTGCTTTGGTCCGCAGGCTTTGGCCTTTACGCGGTGACCTATTGGACGGTGCTCACACGTCCACGTCTTGACGGCAAACCGGGGTAAACCTCTTGAACCAGGTGCTCATTAAGACGATCCACGAGACAGCGGTGGCGATATCGGGTACGGGGTTTTTCGCTCGCGGCCTCGGTGGCCTGCTCGGTGCCCCATGGGTGCGAGGCCGACTCGCAAAGACGCTGCCGCACGTTGTTGACTCGGTGCTATTGCTCTCTGCTCTTGCGCTTGCCTGGAGCTTGCGGCTGACGCTCGCAAACGCCCCTTGGCTAACGTCAAAAATTCTCGGTCTATTGGTCTACATCGGGCTGGGCGTAGTTGCGCTTCGCCCCGGACGGTCCGCCCCCGTGCGCGCTCTTGCTTGGGTCGCAGCGCTCGCGACGTTCGGCTGGATCGTCTCGGTGGCAATCATAAAAAGTCCGCTCGGATTCCTGGCGTTGATGAGATGAGCACCATGCATCGCTTCAAACGCGAGCCCCACAATCGCTGCGCGGCCGATTTGTGGGCACAGACCTTTTTACGCCTGACAGACTGCAATATGCAACAAGGCGTCGCTGCCGGTGCAATCGCGCCCGTTGCACGACGCGGCGTACCGACCGGCCGCACCCACGCCGCCTCATCAAGCGCTCTGGTGCGCGCCAGTTGCTCTGCAAGCCGAACTGCCCCGTACTACAACCGCGCGCCTTGCAGCGCCCATTTACTTCTTCGAGATGAAATAAATTGCAATGGCCAGAACCAAAAGGCCGACGGTCAATTCGACCATGGCGTCCCCCAACGTCGTATGAAATGAATGTGATCAGCTGGCAAAGGGAAATGAACGTGGATCCGATCGCTATCGCACAAACCGGCACGCACGATATTCCCCTGATGCTTTCGAAACTTCCCCTGTTTCAGGAACTTTCTTCGCCCCAGTTGCAGCGGCTCGCCTCGGGCACCCACGAAAAGCGCATCGTTAAGGGCGAGATGCTGTTCAAGAAAGGCGACGAGTCTTCGGGTTTTTACATCGTTTTGTACGGTCAGATCAAACTCGCCTTCCCCTCCGCCCAGGGCGCCGAAAAAGTGGTCGATATCATCGGTCCCAAGCAAAGCTTTGGCGAGGCGGTCATGTTCATGAATCGACCGTTCCCGGTATTTGCCCAAGCGTTGAGCGATACGCTGCTGTTGCATCTTTCCAAGACGATCGTATTTGACATGCTGCGCGATGACGTCACCTTTGCTAGGGCCATGCTGGCGGGACTGTCCCTGCGGCTGCACTCCCTTGTACACGACGTCGAGTCGTACTCCTTGCGCTCGGGCACGCAGCGCGTTCTGGGTTATATCCTGCAGCACTGCCCCACGCACGTCGACGGCGACGAGGTGACCATTACACTGGAAACGTCGAAAGTGATTCTGGCCTCTCGCTTGAATCTGACACCGGAGACGCTCTCGCGCATTTTCACCGAGCTCAGTCAAAGCCGATTGCTCACAATCAGCGGCAGAAACATCACGATTCACCAACTGCAACAATTGCGTGCACTGGACCTCTGAGGCCGCGGTATCTTTGCACGGCCTCCAAGAGATTCCACTCGAGCCACGCGCATGATGCGGCAAAGGCAAGCCCCGCGGCTTGGGCCAGCACTGGCAGCACCGTCGACCCGAGGAGCAGCGCAAGTGCGAACAGGTGCAAATACCACTGGCCATTCATTGCCTTGCTGGATATGAACTGCAACATGCTCGGCTTTGCTGACGGTGCTCTTTGCCGCTGCAGCTCCAGCGCACAAACAAAGGGAATGATCTTGTAGAGCATGCCGTTGATCGCGGCTACCAAGACGCCGACAAGAAATAGTACGCCAATCAACATTGGCGCCGCAGCCTGCACACCGTCCCATGTCCAGCGCAGCGCATACAAGCCGCCCGTCGCCAGCAAGCTGAGCATGGCGCTGCGAAAGAAGTAAAGCGTCGCGTCCGCACGCGGTCGCCGGCGACGATGCTGTAGCCACAAGGTCGTGACGGCAAAGACCATGGCCAACAACAGGCCAACGCCGACCGCGGCCCCCTGCCACGCGAAGTCGCTGGGCCAAACCGCAAGGATCGAGGCGCCAAGCAAGGATGCAAGCATCCCGGGCGCTAGCACACGACCTAACCATGCAGGGTACGAAGGAGTTAGCTGCAACATCGGTACGACGTACATGCAGACCCCTGCAAACAGCAGTAGGGCCCAGCCGGCCAAACCCCACGCGGCATGAAGATTTGCGGTTTCGACAAACGGCGTTTGCAGCGGTCCGGTCAACGTCTGCACGAGCGCCACGCCCAAGCCAACCGTAACGATCAGGGCCACGATCGATGCTCGTAAAAGCCGTACTGTGGCGCCAGTGGCGCTCGTGCGCACAAGTGCCATGCCGATTGCCAGCGCGTAAGCGGCCGAACCCAAGGCAAGCAGCACGGCCGCAAGACGAAGTCCGCCCGGATGCCAGGCCAGAAGCGAGGCGCTAAGCAGCACCCCGCCGGTCGTAATTACCGGGTGCACGATTGCGACCAGCAACTTTGGTCGCCAGACGTTTCCCCCAGCCGCGACCGGGATAAATTGCAGCAACGCCCCGAACATGGCCTGAAGCAAGAATCCTGTGGTGAGCAAATGCGTCAGTGCTAGCGCGCCCGAACTCCAGCGCGAGGCAAGCGCGTCGGCTCCGAGCCACGCCAGAAGCAGACCCGCGGCAACACCGTATAGGGGTGCCGTCAGCAGGAAGCGAAACGGAACCGATATCGTAGGTCGCTGCTCGAATGATGCAATCGGGCCCATCTAGATCTAGTTGCGCCGGGAAATTACCGTCGACGGATGCGGATTTCGTGCGTGCCATCGGCGTGGATTGTCTCCGTCCATGTCGACCCGCTCCTGCGCAGGATCTCAAATAGCGGAACCGGATGGCAATTTACTAACAGCACGACCTCCTCTCCCTCTGGCAATGTGTCGAGCGCAGCCAAGGTCAATTCAAGAGGTTCAGGCGGCACCATTTCGCGCCCGTCAATGAGCCGTGTCATGAAATAGTGAGGATTTCTTCGAGGCGATTTGTCAGACCCTGGGCACTTTGCGCTAAGGCGCGATCACACATCGGATACAGGATGTTCTCCTCCTTCAGGTTATGCTGCTGCATCAAGATCAGCAGCGTTTCCCCAAGATCGCAGAACGCTTCGCTCTGGTGCTGCGACGCGGCCTGCCTGAGGCGCTCAAGGATGTCGCGCATCTGCTTGTGCTCTTCGCGCATTACCTGCGTCGGGCCGCTTGTGGATCCCGTGGCCGACTCGAAGGCAGGAAAAAGTACATTTTCCTCCGCGCGTAGGTGCGCGTCCAGCGCACGAGCAAAGCGCGCATGCAACTCCTGCGCCTCTTCCCAGCGCTGCTCCAGTGCCGCCGCATCGCAATTGGCAAATAGCTCATCGCAAAGCTTGTGGTGGCGAGCGAGCGTCTGCGCAATCTTTGCCATCAGTGCAATCCCATTCGACGCCAAATCATTCTTGCGGGTTCGAACGCGCCAGTGCTTGATGCGAATCGACGTTGCCACGCACTGCCCTGGCGTAGCGTGGTTCGTCTTTTATCGCCACAAAGTCGGCGCCGTGATCGAAGCGCCACGCCCAGGCCCCGCTGCGGTGTTTGTCAAAGGCGGTAGCCGTCCAGTAGCCGACCTTTGCAGATTGGGTGCTGGGAAAGTAGTTCTGCGCGATGGTTGGCCCTGGAAAGCGCACGCTCGCGTCAACCAAGGTTCCCGCCTCCTGCGCACTAGGCATGCGCCAGTCCGAGTAACCGCACAATCTCTCGGAATTGACCGCTGCAATGAACGATTCGGTGTCGCATGCGCTGCCTGTGCAGTTGCCGCCATCGCGTTTGCCCTCATAGCCCATGTTCGCGATCTCATCGCTGCTGTACCACGTGTAGGTGTTGCTCCATGCATGCAGTCCCGCCGCCTCCGATTTAACCTCCCAGATCAGCCCCGAATTCTCGTCGCGCACGCAGGCCCACGGATGCTCCGCAAAGCGCCCCGCCGCGCCGTGCGGCCGCCCATTGGCATCGATGCGAGTGAGGCGAAATTCATATCTCGGCATTGCCTTCTCGCAGGCCGCCAGGGGCAATAACGCCAGGATCAGCATTGCAATCTTCGGCAAACAAAACCGCACGTCACCCCTCCTCGTAAGCGGCGCGAACCGTGCCCGGCCCGTAAAGCACCGGCACCAAGTTTCTCGCGGCGAACCTACAACTTTGGGCACCAGCATCGCGCGCGCGGTGCTTAAAGCGCAAAGCCAATCTTGACGCCGGTCCGGATCCTTGACTCGTGTCAAGGAACCGATAAGGCAAATCCGTCAGGATTTCCTCGTGAACTTGCATCACATCGACTAAAACTACGAGTCGATTGCGAAGTGCGCCGAGGAGGGCCGCAATCCCCGGGTCCCGGCAGCTGTCAACAAACAAAGTGAGGGTCGATGATGATTTTGCGTAAGGAGCTGCAACTTTCCACTCCACGTCTGCTCTTTGCGGGTGTGGCAGTTCTTGCGGCACTGTATTTCGTTTGGGGCTTGTACCGCGTGCTGAGCTAGGTCGATGCCTGCGGGCGAACGACAAGCTATGTCGTACTTTGGCCCGCGAGCGGCACGCACACAAGCTCCAACATTGCTCGTCGCGCGCGATAGGCGTCGCGCCTTGCGCGCCTGCCCTACAGGCCCTGCTTTGCCTGGACATACGATCAGCCTCAAGCCACTCGCGCGATCCAACGGCAATCGTCAGGGCACAAGTGACGATCGGCACCTTTCACCTCCCGCGACACCAAGTACACAAGATTCGGGAAACCTCGAAGGATCGCGACCTACGGTCTCAGCGCTAAATCTCTGCCGCCTACTGCTGAGACAACACCCATTCGACCAGGGTCTTAATGTCCGCCTCGGAGACTTTGCCTTTGTTCGGTGGCATGGGGACGGGTCCCCACACTCCGGAGCCGCCATCGGCGACTTTCTTGACCAGCTTGGCGACAGCGTCAGCATCGCCCTTGTACTTCTTGGCTACATCCTTGTATGCAGGGCCTACGAGCTTTTTATCAACGGCATGACAAGTAAGGCAACCAGATTTCTTAGCCAGGGCGGCGTAATCTTGGGCAAACGCCGCTTCGCTGCTCAAAAGGCACCCTGCGATCGTGGCAACAAGCAACACGGTTTTCATTTGCTTCTTTCCTCCGAAAACGGATTGGCTTTGGCGCGCCGGCGAGCATGCGGCGCCGTAACGGTGGCTGCAGATGCAGCCGCGGTCATTTCGATTCCAATTTGAATTCAGATGTGCATCCGACGAGGAACGACGGCTAAATGCTACGAAAAAGAGCGCCGCGGAAAATTGACCTTAGATAAGATTTCTGCACCGACTGCAAACCACCCCTTGTCGTGATCGATGGAAATTCTCTATTACACGTTGACGGCAATCGCGTTGTACTTCCTCGCCGACTGGCTGCTCGACCGACTTGAAAGTGCGATAGGTCGGCGCTTGAAGTACCGCAGCCTGGTGTTCTTCGCGATCATTTTGAGCCTAGCGCTGTTTGTCTCGCAGATCGTCACAAAATTGACTGGAGGCGGCAGCTAAGCACACCGCTCGCATTTGTTTTGACGCGATGCGGTGCCTTGCAATCGCGATGAATCATCGCGCAGATTCGTGGCTGTCCCTGATCGGCTTTTCGCGGACCGCCTCGAATCGCGCACGCAACTGCTCAAGACTAGCCGACGCACGCTGCTCATCGGGTGGCCCTGCCCAGCACAACTCGACCAGCTCTTGCGGCACACGCTGTCGAAGGTAGGGCGGGCGCCGCCGTTCCAGGCGCTGCTCGATCCAGTTGATCCCAAGTCGAAAATGACAATCGCCCGCGCGGCAACCCACGACTAAAACGCCCTGGGCGCGCCCGTCTCGAAGAGCATAGTCGACGAAGGCTGGTGGCAGCATGCCGATACACGGTAGCGAGATCGCTGCGACACTGGGCTGGCGAAGTTTGCCAACCTCCAAACCATGATCGCAACCGTAAACCACCACGCGGTTGCTCCCGTGCAGTGTCGCCAGCGCGCGATCGGTTTCGGCGCGGATTACTGCTACTGGCAGTCCGGGCAGCTCCAAGCCGCTGACTAGCGTTCCGGTGCGAAACGGCATGGAAAAGGGGCAGGACCCAACGCAGATGCCACAACTTGCGCACAATTCGGATTGCACGACAGGCTCCCATTCGTACGGACGGCCATCTTGTCGGGGGCGCATTACGATTGCCGAGTACGGGCAGTCATCGCAACAGCGGGAGCAGCCGTTGCAATTGTCCAAGTGCACCTCCACAGGCTGTTTCGGCGGGCGTTTGAGCAGCCACGGAAGTGCGACGAGCAGCGCGGTGCTAGCGAAGAGAAGAGCCCACAGTGCGCCCGGTGATGCCGCGTACAGCACTGCGTAAGGCGCCAGAAAAAACCAATCTAGGCCAGTGCGACCCACGTATTGCAGGTCAGCGGCACCCTGGCTGGTTGCTGGGCGAAGCAGCGACAACGCAAGAAGCATGAGAACAATGCCTGCTGCCAACGCCCTGGGAGGAAACGTCTCCGCACTATTAATCCGCTTGGTGTGCAGCCACATGAAAAGCAGCAAAAGCAGCGGCAATGTGATGTGCGCAAAGGAAAGCAGCGTGAAGAACCGGTCACCAACGTTGGACTGCAGCAAAAAATTGCGCTCGAGCGGCTCGCTAAACAGTGGTAACCATCCGAACCATTCGCTCGTTGCCACGGCAACGAACTGGCCCAGACGATCCCATACAAGCCAGTAGCCGTTGATACCGCAGGCATAAACGAACCAGATCAACAACACGCCGCTCACCCAGGAAAACCACCGGAAGTGTCGAAAACGCCCGGTACCGAAATTTCGTGCAAGGTGAAGCAGCATCGTCAAAACCATGCCGTCGGAAGCGTACCGGTGCACGCTGCGCATCAACCCGCCCGCGTACCTTTGTCCGGTAGTCAGAGACTCGACGGACTGGTATGCCTCGCGCACGCCGGTCCGATAGAAGATATATAGATATGCACCACTGACGGCCACGATCCAGAACAGGTAAAAGGCGATCGCACCTAGGTGATACCAGGGATTGACCGACTGCCCAAAGGGCGCGTTAAACGCATCCTCCAGGCGAAGCCAGAGTCGGCGAAGCTGGTCGAACATGCAGCAAGCACTGTGCCGCGACGCTATCGGAAGCGAGCGTTCATGGCACGAAAGACGATGTACAAAAACATGAGCCCGCCGATAACAGCGATCAGGCCCCCGATACCCATCAAACCCATGCCGGCGATCTGCGCAAAGCCGTGCAGCCCCTGGTCCGCGCCGGCGACTTTGCGCTGCACGCCGTAACCACCCGACCAAAGCAATCCAACGATATGCAAAAGCTGGCCCGTGCCGTAGATCGTGGGCTGCCAACGTGCAAGCTTGGCGTCGGCACGCCCAAACCCGATTCGGGGAAGCAACGCATAGGCCGCGCCCATGAACGCGACACTCACAGCTCCGCCGGTCGCATGGTAGTGCGCGGTAATGATGGTGTTGCTCTCGCGAATGAGAAAACTGATTCCGCCGCCAAAAGCGAAGAGCAGCAGTGACCAAGATAGCGCACTGAGCTGTGGCTGCTTTGGCAGATTCAGGCGTGGGCGACGCCACAAAGCCATGAGCACCGCAAGCCCGATTGGCATTGCTGCAAAGCCTCCCCCGACTCGCATCATCTTGGTAAATGCCTCCATATTGTCAAATGAATGCGTCGGGTAAAGCAGATAGATCGCCGGGGTCGCGAGCACCGGCGCAACGCCGACCGCGAAGAACAAAGTAGCGACGCGCGAGGACAGCGGTATTTTCGCGCCGATCTCGTTTGCCAGCCAAAACCACACCACCAGCATCAGGCAGGTGTAGGCAAACTGCATCACGTGTCCGCCGCCCCAGAAGAGCGACTCGAAGTACGCTAAGCCGTGGATGAAATACGGGATCGTGGCAAACGCCCAACTGTATGCGAGCAATGCCAGCGCAGTTGCGAAAGCCGCAGCGTGCAAGCCGAAATGCATTGGCCGGTGCTCAAGCTCGCCACCAGTAAAGAGGCCGGGTAAGGTCACCATGCCGCGCAAAGCGGCCAAACCGACGCCGCAGCCGAAAAGTAGCAAGGCGGCAAGAAAGACGCGGTTTTGCAACACCGGTATGTAGTTGTTCATCAACGGGCCACCCGCCGCAATGAAGGGCGAGAGAACCAACAGCAGCGCACCACTGCCCGTCAGCACCAGGGCAGCCCAACCCACTGGCAACCACTGCGGCGGCGAAGCAACGCTCCAGAGCACGCCGGCAAATGCGAAGAACCAGACTAAAACCGACAGGTCGACGTGCACCACGAGTGCACTGCGAAAGAAATCGACTGTGGGAAACACGCTCGAGACATAGGGCGTTCGTGCAAGAACGATGAGAAGAGCAAACAGACCCGCCCCCACCAACGCCGAAAAGCTCACCCACATCCATCCCGCGGCAAGTCGTTGACAGGCCGGGTGTGCGGCCGGCAGCGCGTACGCCGCGGCCGTATCAACCGATGCGACAAGCTCAGATTCAGAATACGGTAGCACTGCACTCATGGCTGTCCCACTCCGTGAAGCACCCAGCCGCCGGCCCCGGGTGCATCGGCCTTAAAGTCGATCACCATCACTCGACCCGGCTCCAGCGTGACGGTTGCGTCACGAATAAAGCCAAAGTCGCCCTGTTCCGTGTCTTTCAAGCGAAGAACGAGGTGGTGCGTGCCCGCGCGCACAGGCAAGCGCCGGTACACGGAAGAAGCGCCGTCATGCGCAAGTCCCGAAGGTGGCAGAACCCCGTGGTACAGCGTCTGGTCGTCCATGTCCATTTCCACGACCACGTTAGATCGCTCGCGCGGACAATCCTTGGCAATGCGCATGTTGCGCGGCAGGCGAGAGAGTTCCTCTGGGGTGCGCTCGCGACACGGCTGCTTGCGCTGTGCGGCATGACTGAAACTTAATTTGATCAGTGCATAGTCGGGAGGCAGCTGCTGATAGGCGGGCGAAGTGGAGAAATATCCCAACGTCACAGCGAAGGCTGCGTACGCCACCGCCTGCCCTAAATACCGAAGCGCCGCATTCATGCGATTGCCACTTTTGCTGCCGCATCGCGCTGGGCGGCAATTAAGAACGCATCGGAAATGCACATATCTTCGGGCAGCCCCTGCGCTAGAAAGGCCGGGCGCGCCGCCTGCACCATTTGCATCGAACCGCAGGCATAGATCCGAAATCCTTTCAGGTCGGGAAAATCCGCTAGGACCGCCTCGTGCACAAGACCGGTTCGGCCCTGCCACTGATCTTCGGCGAGCGGCGCGGACAAAACCGGAACGAAGGCGAAGTTCGGATGCTCGCGCTGCCACGCGGATGCGAGATCCGCCATGTATAAATCGGCGCGCGAGCGTACACCCCAGTACAGCAGCATCCGGGTGCGCGAGCCAACATGAAAGCGATGCTCGAGCATGCTCTTGACGGGGGCAAAACCTGTTGCACCGGCGAGAAATATCGTTGGGACGTCGTCATCCTGCGGGAAGGTTCCAAGTGGCCCCTCGATCCGAAGTTCCTCGCCCACGCGCATCTGCGAGAAAACGTGGCTCGTGAATCGTCCTCCTTCGATGCGGCGGATATGCAACTCGATCAGATCGTTATCGTGGGGCGGATTGGCAAAAGAGAAACTACGTCGAGCCCCAACGTCCAGCAGCACGTCCAAGTACTGGCCCGCGAAAAATCTCAATGGTTCATCCGTGCACGGCCGCAACCAGAGCATCATCACGTCGGGCGCAACGCGACGCATGGCGTGCACGGTGCAGGTCAGCAGCCGGACGGGGGCCTGCTTTTGCAACTCATTTTCGTAGTATTCAATCTCCAGATCCGAAAGCGGCATAGCACGGCAAAAAAGCGCTCGACCCGCGCTGCGTTCCGCCTGCGTAAGTGTCTGTGCCTGGTACACGCCGTACTCGACCTCACCGTGCAAAATCGTCCCCTTGCAAGCGCCGCATGCCCCATCGCGGCACACGTAGGGAAGCCGAACGCCCTGACGCAGGCCTGCCTCCAGGATCGTTTCCCCCGGTTTGGCCGAAAATGCGCGCACGGTGGGCACCGTCGTGATCCGGAAACCCTCGCGGGGTCGGCGCGTGCGCGTGAGCGCGGGTAGCAAGAGCAAAAACGCAAGTGCCCCGCCGATCAGGGCCCAGAGGCGCCCCGGCGACCAAGCGTAGATCAGCGGATAGCTAGGCAAAAAGAACCAGTCCAGGTTCACCTGCGCCGGCACCGTGCTTAAGTCGGCGCGCCCCTGACTGACGGCGGGTCTGAACAGGGCAAGCCCAAGCAACATCAAACTCCAGCCAACTGCAAGCGGTAGTGACGGATGTGTACGCGCACCGCTCACCCGCTGCGTGTGAACGACTACGAGTGCGAGCATCATGAGCGGTATGCCAAGGTGCGCGAAGGACAAAAGGGAAAAGAAGCGGTCGTTTAGGCTTTCTTGGATCAAGAAGTTGCGCACCAGAGGGCTGCTAAAAATCGGGAACCAGTCCAACCACTCGGTGGTCGCCACAGCAACGAACTGCGCCAGGCGGTCCCAGACCAACCAATAGCCGTTAATGCCGGAGATGTACAAAAACAGCAGCGCCACGATGCCCGTGATCCAGGAGAACGCACGAAATCCGCTCAGTCGGTTCATGGCGAAGTTTCTCGCCATGTGAATCAGGACCGTGAGCACCATCCCATCGGAGGCATAGCGGTGCAAACTGCGCATGACACCACCCAGATACCACTGCGCGTGTGTGATCGCTTCAACCGAGTCAAACGCCTCTTGCACACCAGTGCGATAAAACGCGTACAAGTACAACCCGCTTCCCAGAATGATCCAGAAAAGAAAGTAGGTGATCGCGCCAAGCTGATAAAGCGGATTGGATTCGGGGCCGAAAAGATGATTGAACAAATTGTCAAGACGCAGCAGCAAACTTTGCGCTACCGCCTGAATTGCCCGAATCACGCTCTTCTCCGCGCGTGCGCGCCGCGGTGCGCGTGTCGGCAAGGCACGAGTGTTTTCACACGCGGGCGCATTCGCGGGTTGCTTTTTTGGAGGATAAATAAGTGTTTCACCAGAGCGGGGCAGTTACCTGCGCGGGAGCGGCAGTCTGGGTGTCGCCTCGCGCACGTGACAATTAAGGTTTCAGGCTCCCCTGCTGGCGGGGTTCCAGACCCGACGCAGCTCGCGGACAAGCCAAAATCCGAAAGGCACAATCATCGCCGCACTGATCAGCATTGCGATAAAAAAGGAATAATCCGCCCGGTAGCGGCCGGTGCTCGGATCGAAGGTGGTGCAAAACAGGCGTATGCGCCTGCCGACGTTTTGCCAGAACGGATAGTGCGTCGGTGTGCGACGCAGGAGCTGCTTTAGCGGTTCGCCCAGTGAGGGCAGCTCAAAGTCATCGCCGTAGATTTGCGCAAATACGCGTCCCTGCGAATCCACGATCGTGAGTTGCGAGATGTGGTCGTATCCCGCAGGCGATGGACGGTAAGTAAAGCCCACTGCGCGCGCAAGAGCGCTCACATTGGCCGCGTCGGTGCTGGCGAACTCCCAGTTTGGCAAATCCACGCCTTGGCGTTTCGCAAAGCTGCGCATGGCAAGGGGGGTGTCCGAATCGCTGTCAAAACCCACGGAAAGCACAGCAAAGCTATCGGCCCCGAACGCTTCTTGCATTGCACGAACCGCCTCGCGCAGATAACGCGTTGTCATGGGGCAGGTCTGCGTGCACCTCGTAAAAATCAGACTCACCAAGAGGGGTTTGCCGCGAAAGCGGGAAAATTGCATCGGCCGACCATCGCGATCGAGCAGGGCGTAGTCACCAAGAGGCCGTCCGACCGCTTGCGCGCTGATCTGCATTGCCGACTGCTGATCAAAGCGAGCCGAAGGCTCCGTCGCATCTGCGATCTCGGCCGCACGGCTAAGCCCGATGGCTCCCAGGGCCAGGGCGACCACAATAGCCCTTCGCATCGCAAACGCCTTACAAGAGGGCATCGAGCATGGACGCGATCAGCAGCAATCCAAGCTGCAGCAAAGACGCGTGAAAACAGCCAAATGCCGTAATGCGGCTGGGGTGGCGTGCTAGTTGCACACTCTTGGCCAGAAAAATCGATCCGCCAGTCACTGCGCCAACCAAGTACATCCACCCCATCCCGCAGAACAGCGGCAGCAGGGACGTCGCGACCAGCACACAGGTGCTGACACAGATGATCCGTGCGGCCCGCGCATCGCCCACAACGACCGGGAGCATCGGCACATGGGCGGCGTCATAATCGTTACGATACGCGATTGCCAAGCTCCAAAAATGCGGCGGTGTCCAAAGAAACAGAATCGTCGCCAAGATCAGTGCCCGCGGATCCGTGTCGGAAGAGACCGCGGCGGCACCAGCCAGCACCGCAAAGCTTCCGGCAAGACCCCCAACTACAATATTTAGCCAGGTTCGGCGCTTAAGCCACACGGTATAGACCACGGCATAGACGAATGCCCCGAGGAATACGTAGAGCGCGCAGCGGAAATTAAGCGCCGTTGCAGCCGCTAACACCGAAATAGCGAGCAGCGCAAAAATCACCCCCAACCACAAGGGCCCGTGCCGGAGCGCTCCGGTCACGAAGGGGCGCCGGCGAGTTCGCCGCATGAGTGCGTCGATGTCCCGCTCAACATACTGGTTGAAGGCACCAGCGCTGGCGGAAGAAACGAGTACCGCAAGCGCCAGGACAAGAGTTTTCCAGATCGGCAGCGTTCCCGGCGTAACCGCCACACCGGCAAGAGCGGTGACACTGATGGCAAAGCCAATACGCAGCTTGAATAGATCCGCGAATTGCCGTATCTCGGTGGCCATTTGCTGTCCTCCCGCGAGCCAAGCTTGCATCGCGAGCCCGGCCTTCACATGGTTTCGTCCGGGTCCGACGGCCGGTAGGGCTCGTTTCAACTCAGGGTCCACAAGGTAGCTAGGTACTTAAAGTTGATGAAGTAGTACAGCACTAGCGCGGCGAACAGCACCATTGCCAATACGAATGTCCCGGGCGCCTCGAATCCGCCAAGACCGATCGCCTTGTGGCCACCGGCATCAGCGTCGGGAACTCGCGGATAGGGTTTGGCGTTTTCGGGAATCTTTTTGCCAATCAGCAGCGAACCGACGACGATCAAAATGAACGAAACGCCGCCGACCACTGCCAGCAGACCGCCGATTTCTCCAACCGCCATCATCAGATAGGCCATGCCAGGAAACTCGTGACCGAGCGCTTGTCCAGCGAAGGCGATATCCCAATGGCGCCGCGGCACCCCCAGGGTACCGGCGCCCATCAATGCCACGGCCAGCACTGCCGTGCCGATTCCAAAGAGGTATGGTTGCCATTTCGCTAGGGTCGGCAAGATCACCTCGCGCTGAAAGAGCACGGGAATCAGGTAGTAGGTCAACGCCATAAAAGCGAGCGTCGTTCCACCAACGACCGTACCGTGGAAGTGCCCGGGAACGTAGATCGTGTTGTGGACGATCATGTTCACCTGCTCCACGCTCATCACGACGCCCGTGATTCCGCCGACGAAACCGAAGATGATCAGCGAGAGGAACATACCGGAGAACACCGGGTTGCCCCACGGCGCTTTGCGCAGCCATTCGAACCAGCCCCGGTTCAGGCCCCTGCGCCGCTGTGCAACTTCGATCGAACCGGGAACCGTCAGACCATGGATCAGGCTGGCAAGCACTGCCAGATACATCATGTAGCTCGTGTTAAAGATCTTCCAAGTCGAGCTCAGTCCGGGATCGGCGAGCAGGTGGTGGGTCGAGCCGAGCTGCAGAAATAGGATGTACAGCAAGAAGGCGGTGCGGCTGACCTTCTCGGACATCGGCTTGGCGCCAAAAACCAGCGATGCAATCAGGTACCAGATGGAAATGTGGGCGACAACATTGATTTGCTGTGACGAGTGCCCCAGGCCCCACCAGATCACCCGGTACATCATCGGGTCGATGCTGTGTATCAACCCCAGCGACCACAGAAACGTCGGGATGAGAATGATCGCACCCGAGGCGATCGTGAATATGGCGATGACGGTCGCCGTAAGGGCCCCGTACACAACCAGCGGCAGCGAACCCTCGTAGGTTTTCTCCTCCTTTGCCACAACAATCGTGCCCAGAAAAACGAAGCATCCGATCAGCGCGCCTACGGCAAACAATATCAAACCAAGGTAAAAATGCGGCGCCGCGTCCATTGGGGCGTAGGACGTCATCATCACGCTGGAGTTGCCCTGAAGGACAGCAACGATCGTCGTGAGGGCGCCGATAACCATCAACACAAACTGGACCCAGGCCCAGCCGGGCGTTGCCAGTCGCGAATTGAGTAAAGTCGAGGCACAAAAATATAAAACTGCCATCTCGAAAAAGATGATCCAAACGATCAGAGCGACAATGCCGTGGCCCGTCAGCGCCATGTAGAACCATTCCGCGGGCAACAGATGCAGCGCCGGCCAACGCGTTAGGCCCACGCCCATGCCGAACAGCCCGCCAATTAGCAGAAAAACGACGGCCGCAACCGCGTTGACTTTGATCAGCGTCGACGCCTTCAGATCCAGCCGCAGGCCAGAGACGACATCGATGCGGAATGGGGACAGTGCGGTCGTGGTCATGCCCTACTCCTTGACGTAAATTTTTCCGAGCATCGTATGGTGGCCGATGCCGCAATATTCGTTGCAAACAATGGTGAAGGTGCCCGAGGAGTTCGGCGTCATCGTGATCACCTGCTCATAGCCCGGATACGCTTGGAAATTGATGTTCAGCGGTTGCAGCGAGAATCCGTGGTCCCAGTCCAATGAGGAAATGTGCACGCGGTAGCTCTTGCCTTTTTCCAGTTCGACCAAAGGACGCCACTGCCAGCGGCTGCCGGCGATATACACATCCGATCCCGCAGGCGGATGCACAACCGGCAAACTCGGATCGTTAACGTCCTGGCGCACCGTGTACTTGGAAGTGAACGCTTCAACTTTCGCGGCGTAATTCTCGGGCGTCGTCTTATAGGCCTCGTTGGCCATGTTCTGGTTACCGATCCAGTGCCATGCGATCATCCAAGCGAACATGAAGATGCACCAAAGAAATGCGATCGTGATCCAGATCACCTCGGTACGTTCGATCGGTTCTTTCCACCAGATCAATTTGGCGGGTGGCGTATACGACGTAGCCATGGGAAGTCCTCTTTCAGGATGGTGTCGGCAGCAGTTGCAAGCGCGCGGCCGACTATTTCCCCAAGGGGATGGTGACAACCTCCATCACGCCCCATAGGATGTAAAAGACCGTCGGTACCACCAGACCGAACACCAGCAACAAAAACGGGTCGTCCAAGATCCGTTGCATGATCGGGATGGGTTCGTATTCGTCTTTGGACTTCGGTTCCTGCTCTGCCATCGCAAACTCCTTCCTCAAGACACCTCGGGCAAACCCGAAATGTGTCTCGAACCTTCGATCGTCACCGCGGAAAAGCTCCTAATTGTTTACTTTTGTGCTAACCGACACCCTCCCTACGCTTTGGGGATCCACTCCTCGCTCTTTGCGATCGAAACGCCAAGTTGGCGCTGATACTATTTGCGCAGGGTCAGATTTCCTTGACTTGTATTAATTTTTTTCGATAGCACCGTTTTCCTGCGAGGGCAAAATTTAAGGCGCGGATCATGCTGCGCTGCAAGCGGGTCCGCTGGCATGGAGGGCTGATGAGATTGCGTCTGATCGCCAAGCTGCTGCTCGTGACCTGCATACTGGCCGGCCGCGGCGTGGTGGCGCAATCGTCAACCGACAGTTGGCAGCTCAAAACTTCGGCCGCGCCATCGCCGAACTCACTGACTCTGACGCTATTGGCACAACAGGAGGTCAAGGGTTGGCTTCGGTCGGGTCGGCCGGTTTTGACCATTCAATGCAGCGCCGGGACCGCGGCGGCTTACGTGGAGACTGGGGTGGCACTCGAAGTCACGCAGGTCGATCAGCAGGTGATACGCGTGCGATTCGACGATTCCGACTTTCGCTCGGAGCGTTGGCGCGAAGTGGGCAATTGGACCATTTCCCCCCGCCGGCCCGCCCAGTTGATCGCGCAGCTGCTTCATTCGCAACGCTTTTTGCTGGAGTTCACACCATTTAGCAGCGCGCCAGCACAGGCGGTCTTCGCCGTCCAAGGCCTTGACCATTACTCACGGCCCCTAGCGACTTATTGCGGCATAGGCGAGCCGGCGAAAGACCTTTTGCGCGAGCACGAGAAGTGACTTCGACGGTGGCAGCGGCGCTGCAGCAGGGCCAGACGGACAGCACATCGAGAAAGCAGGTTGCTGCCTGGCTGCTTGTGTGTTGCGCATTGATTTTTTTGATGGTCGTTGTCGGTGGCGTCACTCGGTTGACCCATTCCGGCCTCTCCATGACCGAGTGGCAGCCATTGGTGGGCGCAATCCCGCCTCTGAACAACGAACAATGGTCCGAAGTCTTTGAAAAGTACCAACAGACACCGGAATACCTGAAAATCAACCGCGGCATGAGCATCGAAGAGTTCCAGGCAATTTTCTGGTGGGAATACTTTCATCGACTGTTGGGCCGAAGTATCGGCGTCGTGTTCTTGTTGCCGTTTCTGTACTTTCTCGCCCGCCGGAAGATCGACGCATCTTTGGCTGGTCGGTTTGCCCTGATTTTCGTTCTCGGAGGTCTACAAGGCGGCCTTGGCTGGTACATGGTTCGCAGCGGTTTGATCGACGATCCGCATGTCAGCCCCTACCGCTTGACGGCCCACCTTGGAATCGCCTTCCTCATTTACGCGGCCATACTGCGCACTGCGCTGCGACTGCTATCGCCTGCCCTCACACCGCCACACGAGCGCTATCAACCTGCCCGGGTACTCGCCGCAGCGCTTGCCGGTTTGATCTTTCTCATGGTTCTCTCAGGCGGAATGGTTGCGGGCACGCGGGCAGGGTTCGTCTACAACACCTTCCCGCTAATGGACGGGCGGTGGATTCCACAGGGTGTCCTGGAGATGCAGCCCTGGTACCTTAATTTTTTCGAGAACATTCCGACGATTCAATTCGATCATCGACTGATCGCCGCGTTTCTTTTACTCCTGGTGCCAATGTTCTGGCTCTACCTTCGGAAGCTTCGTCCGCCCCAAGGCGTTCGCTCATCAGTCACCTTCCTGCTCGGAATGCTGTTTTTTCAGGTCAGCCTGGGCATCGGCACGTTGCTTCAAGGAGTGCCGGTTCTGTTGGCGGCCTCGCATCAGGCCGGGGCGTTGCTACTTTTTACCGCAGCGATTCTTGTGCACCACGAATTGCGCCGCATCTAGAAACTGCCGCCGTCCGCTGATGATCGGCCTGCATCGCGGGTCAGATAGTCCAGGACCCGGTGCATGAGGGTCCTGATCGCCGCAAAGGAACCGGGAGCTGGCGCGCAGATTGCTTCGCGCGTCTGAACCAACGCTCCGCCCTGCGCAACTTCACGCTCGCCGTGATCGACCATTTCGTGGACACTGTCACCTGTAACCTCCAGGTGAAACTGCAGCCCAATGATTTTGCGTCCGACTTGAAACGCTTGGTTTTCACAGGCCTGCGTGCGCGCGAGCCGAACCGCACCGGCGGGCAAATCGAAGGTTTCTCCGTGCCAGTGAAACGCGGTGAAATTTTGGGGAAAGCAAAACGAATCTTGGGCAGCGTCGACCGCATCGACAGCGAACCAGCCGATCTCCTTGGTCGCATTGCGATAGACACGAGCGCCCAGCACACGTGCGATAAGTTGCGCACCCAAGCACACGCCAAGCACGGCGACGCCCGAATCCATTGCCTCCCGAAGGAAGTTCTTCTCGGCGCCAAGCCAGGGGAAGCGTTCCTCGTCGTTAACGCTCATCGGTCCGCCCATGGCGATCACGAGATCAAGGCCGGTTGGCCGAGGAAGGCGCGGATCGGAAAACATATACGAGTACTGCACACTTGCACTGCGCGCCGAAAGCCAATCGACCATATTGCCCATCCCCTCAAACGAGGCGTGCTGCAGTACCTGGACGTTCATAAGATTCCTCTGCGCGCTGAGCGGTCTGCAATGGCAGCTAGGCCGATTCTGCGCTCCGCGCCACCCGGAAAGAAAACATGCGCCGTGGCCAAGCCGTGCAAAGGACGCACCGCGCAGCTCATTTGCACGCACGAGCAACGCTACTTGCTCACAATTGCCTTAAAGATGAATGGCCCCATTGTGGTCTACGAGGGGACGATCAAGCAAGAGCTTCCGCGCTCACCGCCCGTCATGTCTTCGGGCGAGCGCAGCGATTTTCGCCGCCTCGTCCGCCAAAGCATGTCAAGCTGCCGCTTCGACACTCGCATACATGGTCGAGCTTTCGCACATCGTGTTCAACATCGGCGCTTATAAGTAAGCTAGGTCCATTTGATGAGAAGACCAACGTGGCCATGAGCGCGATTTGCGCGATCGCCGTCTTAGCGCGTTTGCAGTCTTTTCACGACGGCCAAGGACAGCAGCAAAATCGATTTATTACGACTTCGGTTTCGCGCTATCGAAA
>DASPWJ010000091.1:0-3584 GCA_035621895.1 Burkholderiaceae bacterium
TACGCAGGCAAGCGCTAATTACGACGTTACGGGCCAAGTCGGCTGGCTGGGCCTGGCCACGCCCTCGACCTTTGCCTATGGTGCGGAATTTCGTCGCGAAACCTACGGCACGACAGCGGGCGATCCGGCCTCCTATCTCACGGGCACCGAGAATCCCGGTGGAGTCGGCGGCTCCCAGGGCGATGCAGGGCTGACGCCCTCGGAAGTCTCGCAAACCTCGCGCAACGTCGCCGGGGTCTACGCCGACTTGTCGGGCGACATCATTCCTAGCGTATTTGCCGATGCCGGAGCTCGCTTTGATCATTACACCGCTGTGGGCTCGGCCACGACCGGCCGGCTAAGCGCTCGTTGGCAGTTCGTACCCAACTGGGCGCTGCGCGGCGCACTGTCAAATAACTTCCGCGCGCCCGCTTTGGCCCAGATCTCGTCGGCATATAGCCCTACCGCCTATGTCAACGGTGGCGGTCTGGGCACTGTGTACATTGTTCCGGTATCCAATCCGGCCGCCCAATCCTTGGGGGCGCAGCCGCTGCGGCCCGAGCGCTCCAAAAATTACAGTCTGGGCCTGACGGCGCAGCCGCTTGCGCCGCTGCAATTCACGGCCGACGTCTTTCGCATCAACATCAACGATCGTATCGCGCTGTCGCAGGAACTTACACCCACCACCGGCCCGTACGCGGGCGAAACGTTTCAGTTCTTCACCAACGCCGTCGATACGACCACGCATGGTGCCGAGTTGGTCGGCTCCTGGAACCAAAAGCTCGGCGGTGGCGTTTTGCGCCTCTCCGATGCGTCGATGTGGACGACCAATGCGATCCGTGACATCCACGCGGCCCCGGCGCAGGTGAGCGGGCTTCCCAACCCCACGAGCGCTGGCCTGCTCTTTGGTTTGCAGGCACAAAACGCCATCACCACGGCGGTACCCAAGCGCCGCGATGTCGTTTCTGCCAACTGGAGCGGCGGCGGCGCCGCGCACAGCTGGGATCTGCTTGCGCGCGTAACCCATAGTGGTCAGGTCACTCGCGTCTTTGACTTTGGCGGTGGCGACACCCCAATGCAGACCTACGGCGCAACCGTACAACTTGATTTGGAGGCCGAATACCACGCTACGCGCGACTTGGCGCTCGCGCTCGGAGCGATCAATGTCACCGACCGCTATCCGACGATGTCCAACGCGCAAATCGCCTATGGCGGCAACCTGCCCTACGATTTTTTGTCGCCCATCGGCTTTGACGGCCGCTACGTGTACGCGCGCGCGCGCTACGAGTTGCACTAATGCAAGAGGCTCAAAGCCAGGTGCCGGGTGGCCAGGGCGCTGCGCAGGCCAGCCAGGCGGCTCCGCGGCGTCACCTGGACGTGCGTCACGCAATGGCGGTGTGCGTTGGCATGGTCATTGGCGCCGGGATTTTCCGCACGGCCCCGAACGTCGCCCAAAGCCTAATGCATGCAGTTCCGCTTTTTAGTGCATGGACATTAGGAGGGGTGCTCTCGCTGCTGGGGGCCCTGTGCTTTGCCGAGATGGCGGCAGCCTTTCCGCACGCGGGCGGCGACTACACATTTCTTTCGCGCGCCTATGGACGGCGCCTGGCGCTATTTTTCGCCTGGTCGCGCTTTTCTGTCATCCATACGGGTTCGATGGCGCTTCTTGCATTTGTTTGCGGCGACTATCTAGCGCAGCTGGTCAATTTCGGTGTCTGGAGCAGCCCCATATTTGGTGTCGTCACCATTCTTGTGCTCATCGCAGTGAACCTGCGCGGCATACGCCTTGGGTTGGGCACGCAGGTTGGATTCATGGCACTGGTGCTCTTTGGTCTGGCTTGCGTTGTTGTCGGCGCCGTCTGGGTGGCTTCGCATGGTGCAGCCCCGTTGACCTCCGCAAGCGCCTCGGCTGCCGTTGACGACCATACGAGCTTTGGCACTGCGATGGTGTTTGTTCTTCTTGCCTATGGCGGTTGGAGCGATGCCGCAACCTTGTCGGCGGAAATGCGCGATGAGCGCCGAGGCATCGTCATTGCGCTGGTGGGTGGCATGAGCATCGTGGCGGCGCTGTACTTGGCCGTGAACTGGGGCTACCTGCGGGTGCTCGGGTTCGACGGTTTGGCGCAGAGTCAGGCCCCCGCGGCCGATGTCATGCGGCTGGCTTTTGGTCGTCCTGGTGAGGTCTTGATCGTCTTTACGGTCACGACAGCTGCGGTCTCCATCATGAACGCCCTGCTTATCGTCGGTGCGCGTACGACGTTTGCGGCAGCACGAGATCTTTCGGGGCTGGGTCATCTGGATTCGTGGGACGTTGCCCGCGGGACTCCCACCTATGCGATGCTGGCGATGGGCGCGGTAGCAATCGTTCTGATCGGGTTTGGAACTTTGACCCGAGGCGGGTTTTCGACCATGGTCGATTATCTGGCGCCGGTGTACTGGTTCTTTCTTTCCTTAAGCGCGCTGGCGGTAATTGTATTGCGCGTGCGCTACCCGGACGTACCGCGCCCGTTTCGCGTGCCGGGCTATCCGTTAACGCCGATCTTGTTTTTCTTGAGTTGTCTTTACACCCTGTACGCGAGCTTGCACTACGTGCAGATCGGCGCGTTAGTTGGAGTTGCAGTACTCGCGTTGGGCGGTTTCTTGCTGCTTTTTGAGCGCAAATGACCGCGTGCGGTCACAAATCCCCCCTGCCGCGAAAGCCCCTTGCTTACTGCGCAGTTCGGTTGCGGATCGCACGCCTCGTCGGTTTACCGAACTTTGCTTGCAGCCGGGTTTTCTCGGCGTCCCGCACGGCGTATGACCTTCTTAACCGCGAGCTCGCCTACGCAGAAGCTTCAAACCGTAGGCTGTGCACGCCAACCACGCCCGACAGTTCCTGGATCTGCCGCAACACCGCAGCAGGAATTTCGTCGTCGACCGATACGAGGCAGACGGCATCGGCCCCGGGTTTGGCTCGCCCCAGGTTGAAGTTGGCGATGTTGATTCGCGCTCGCCCCAGCGCCGTACCCAAGGCTCCGATGAAGCCGGGAGTGTCTTTGTTGCGCACAAAAAGCATGCGCGGCGTGAGCTCCGATTCCAGCGCGACATCATCGATGCCGATCAGCCGCGGCTTGCCGCTAAAGAGCGTTCCTGCAAGTGCCAAACCGCCATGCTCCGTGTGTACATGTACCCGAATGAGCGTGTGGTAATCGCTTTCGCTCTCCAGGCGCGTTTCCGCGGTGCGAATGCCCCGATCCTTGGCAATGACGGGGGCGTTGACCATGTTCACAAAGTCCGATGAGGGTCGAAGCAAACCCATCAGCACGGTGCTCGATAAGGGACGTGTGTTAAGCGAGGCGACGTGGCCCTCAAAGGCGATCTCCACCGACTGGATACCGCCAAGGGTGACCTGTCCAAGAAAACTGCCTAGTTGCTCGGCCAAGCGGATATAGGGGCGCAGCCTCGGTGCGTCTTCGGCCGACACCGAGGGCATGTTCAACGCGTTGCTCACTGCTCCCGTGAGCAGAAAATCGCTCATCTGCTCGGCGATCTGCAGCGCGACGTTTTCCTGCGCTTCAGTAGTCGAAGCCCCCAAGTGCGGGGTACACACGACGTTTTCCAGCGCA
>DASPWJ010000092.1:0-25924 GCA_035621895.1 Burkholderiaceae bacterium
CGAATGGAATAGCATGCTCTGGGCCGCTTCGTAGAGCATCGTGCGCATCATCTCGTCTCCACACCGCGATATTGCCCCGCTGCGATCGATCTCACCCGATTGGTACTTGGCGCAGGTCAACCCAAACACCGCCCCGACTGACTTGGACTTACGGAACCGAGCGGGCACGTCGACGGTGGCTCGATAAGTCAACGCCACGACGGGGCCGACACCAGGGACCGTCATCAGGCGGCGACACACGTCGTCATCCCGCACGACGGCCAGCAGGCGACGGTGCAGGATGCCGAGCTGCTCGCGAAGCACCCGCCGGACAACGAGCAGCGGTTCGACCAGTATGGCCAAATCGGGGGAGTTCTCGATTAGCTCCTTGATACGCGCCTCGAACCTGGTGGCCCCCACTATGCCGACCTTGAGACCGAAGTTGCGCAAGGTCCCGCGCAGATCATTGTCGATGGCAATGGCCTTCGACTGCAAAAGCTTGCGATGGGTCAGCAGCATCCGCAGCTTCTGACTGCGTAACGTCTTCACATGCACGGGGCGATAAAGCCCTACCCGCATCATCTGCGCTATGCCGCGCGCATCGTTGCGATCGGTCTTGTTGATCTGCGCCTTTAATACCGCCCGCATGTGCCGGGTCTCGACACAGATCACCGGCAAGCTCGCTTCGGCCAACGCGCTGTACAGCCATTGCGACAGCGGTCCAGCTTCCAATCCAATCCGCTTGAAACGGTAGGCGGGGTTCCTCAGCACCTCGAGCAGAGCCTCGGGTTCGCTCGCTACCTCTACTTCTCGAACGATCTTGCCCGTCTCATCCACAATGCAGACGTTGGTCTCCTTGACCGACACGTCTAGTCCAGCAAAATGGTCCATGCTGCGCTTCTCCTTCTGATGCTTGAGGCCGTACCAACGGACCTCGTTTTCACCATCAGCCTGAAGCGCAGCACCCAAAATCTTCAGCTTTCCACAAGCTCGTCGGCCGATTACCCCATCTTTTGCACTGAAGCGGACATCGGGCCGGATTTTATGAGTACATGGCCTATTCTCTCGGCTGAAATGCAACAGGAGTACGAAAGCCGAAATAAAAGAGGCCAAGTATCCCGCTCAGCATCAGCGCTTTTACTATCCATAGGCCGGGGCCTGTATGCCAGAAGAAGTATTGGCTTTCGGAAACTGCCATGATGCTGATGCGGACGGTGTTCAACATAACGACAGTGACAACACCAATCACCAAAATGTAGAGGTACTTTGACTGGAAATCCAGTTTCTGAATTTTGATCATTGACAGCCAAATGAAGGCCGTAGTCACCGTATTGCGAAATGCCGAGCACGGCTCGAGCACGTCGATGGCATGCCCATTACCATTCGAGATTATTGTTCCTTCAAGCGAAAATGATCCAAATAAGGATAAGGGAAGGAACGCAAACCCTGCTTCAATTGGCAGTAACCACGGCTTTATGAAGCTCAATACAAGGGCCCCCCAAAAGCCTATCCAGGCAACACCGATGCACAACTGTCCCAATGATCCGATCCGTTTGTCGCTTCGCGCGATAAAAAAAAGCCCAAGGCATGTCATACTAATCGCGCGGCAGACTTCCGATGGATAAAGAGACGCCGTCACGATGCCAACAATTGCAACAAAATCCCACCACCTCAGCACGCGCTCTGTTCTGAGGTCCCTTAGTACGACAAAGATGGCAACAAACCCGAGAATTTCGGCACCGCTTACGGTGCGCGAACGGGCTAGGTCATTGTCAACGGCAAATATGTTCGCAAATGCGTCGATTAGGCTGGATGCGTAATTCAGATAGAACAACGTGATAAAGACAGCCGTTAGCACGACACGGTCGCTGAGGTACTTGACTGCGTCGCGCTGGACGAATGTATCCCGTTGCACCGACAGTCTCGTCGGCGAGACCTCCGTCGTCATGGCATTGATGATCCCGAGAGCGCCGTCAGCTGTGCTTACGTCGCTTCATCAGGTAGATCAGGCCGACCGCGGCTGAAATGCCGAGAACGCCGGCATCCACCTCAGGGGCGGGCGCTGCAGCAGGGATTGCCCACGCCGATCCGGCAAGGCAGACGAGGAAAAAAGCGCTACTAACTACTCTCATTTCGCCCCTCCCGCAACAAATAGATTATCACCCTAAACCGGCACGTTGGTAGTGGAGCGTGTGAGCCATTGCCTGTCAAGTACATCCGAAGATTCAAGGCCGCAAATTCGAGGAGGTAGCCTTGAGCCGCGGCGATCTGGGAGAAGTCAAGCGGCGATCGCTGAGTTACTTGACCGCGTCGCGCTGGACAAATTTATCTCATAGCACCCACAGTCTCGTCGGCGAGACCTCCGTCGTCATGGCATTGATGATCCCGAGAGCGCCGTCAGCTGTGCTTACGTCGCTTCATCAGGTAGATCAGGCCGACCGCGGCTAAAATGCCGAGAACGCCGGCATCCGCCTCAGGGGCGGGCGCTGCAGCAGGGACTGCCCACGCCGATCCGGCAAGGCAGACGAGGAAAAAAGCGCTAGTGACTACTCTCATTTCGCCCTCCCGCAACAAATAGATTATCACCCTTAAACCGGCACGTTGGTAGTGGAGTATACGAGCCAATAGCTGTCAAGTATTCCGAAGTT
This sequence comes from Burkholderiaceae bacterium, assembly GCA_035621895.1. GTDB lineage: Bacteria > Pseudomonadota > Gammaproteobacteria > Burkholderiales > Burkholderiaceae_F > GJ-E10. The sequence continues at coordinate 2,628 of DASPWJ010000092.1, forward strand.
ATCGGCCGGCTCATGCAAGGCGCTGTTCGTGCGAGGCAAAAATCCCTGCTCGTGACCGTTGCTGAGGAGCGAAAGGGTCAAACTCCAACAGCCCTCCGCTTCCAACGCCAGCCGATCGCGCTCATGGCGACACTATCGGAACTTGGTAATGGTTTCCCGCGCAGCGAGCCATTGACCAGGCTTTCGCTTGGCAGCTGGACGCACATGCCGCCAAAGTGCCAAATGCTATTTCCCTAACGACTTTAAGGGCTTCCACGCCGAGAGTAATGAGGCACAGGCGTGGCAGCTGCCGGGGAAAAGCATTAGTTTTCGAGTGACTGTGGCTAAACTATCACAGTTACACGGTCCTTGAAGCACTAGAATAGATTCGAAGGTGGGGCTTCTAGGGGCAGGCCTCTACGGCTGGAAGTAGCGATCCTGAATCCGACCACCAGCAACGTACCCCTATAGGGGGCGAGCAGCCTTGGGGAACAAAGGCCATGATCAACAGATGGGGCTTGTTGGGAGCTGTTGTTGCGATCGGGCTGTTGCTTGGAGGGTGCTACACGGATTTCGGTCCCGTCGCTGCTGAGCCTAAGCCGCCGCCTCCGCCAGCGGTAGCGTCCTATATTCAATTGGGCGATAGGGTGACGATTACCATCTATGAAGAGCCAAATCTCAGTGGCGTCTTCGATGTCAATCCTGACGGTGCCTTGGACTTGCCGTTAATCGGCACCGTTAAGGTTGTCGGCCGCACGCCCCTCGAAGTCGAGCGCACTATCGCGGCTCGTTATAAGAGTGGCAAATTCCTCGAGCAGCCAAAAGTACAGGTCGCCGTTGTCGAATATCGGCCGATTTACATTTTTGGCGAGGTGCTAAAGCCGGGAGCCTATTCGTTCCGAAACGGGCTCAACGCACTGACCGCCGTCACGGAGGCTGGCGGCATAACCTACCGGGGAAGCAGGTCCTCAGTCTTCATCCAGCATGCCGGAGAATCGGTGTGGGTTGAATATCCACTCGTGGCCTCGGTCACGATCCTGCCTGGTGATCTCATTCGTATTCCAGAGCGCTTTTTCTGATGATGATCCTATGCCGACGATCATTCCATCCAATCGGCAAAGTCATCCCAGATGAGCCTTCGGCATTCGATGGGCCAGACGACAGCAACGCGAATAACAAGTCTCGTTCTTTGGATCACTTTGATAGAGTGCTTCATCGGACACCTTGACTGCGCTCTTGCACAGGCGCCGCCAGTTTATACGTACACTGCTATTGGATCGATTATTGGGGCGGCCGGCCAAGCCATTTCGCCACTTGCGGCGACGGGTCCTGTTCAGCCTATCGCTGGATCTTCGGCCGGTCTCGCCCAAGCCACCGGGCTTAGCCCGGGACCTTCGGCGCCGCCGCTCGACTCGCCGCCACCGGCCGGTCCACTGCCAAGTGGAGTAGGAAACCTGTCGCTTGGTCCATGGCTGCTCTATCCCTCATTGGGACTTTCTACGCTCTACGATCACAACATATATTACAGCCCAACGCTGCCGCTCTCGGGGCCGGCATTCAACATCGCCCCCGCACTCCGTGCTGACTACAATACCGGAATTTTCGACACGCAATGGTACGCGAATATCGGCAGCACAATTTATCCCACGCTTAATCCTTTGAACAACACCTTCAATTGGCAAGCCGGCTTCTCGGAAAGATATTCGCCGCTGCGAGATCTGGTTTTCAGCATAACAGGCAACTACGCGCACTCTACGCTCGCCTATGTGACCACCAGCTCGCTGCCAACACCTATTGTTTCGCCGATAACTCCGACACTTCCAGGCGTCTTAGTCTTAGCCACCCCGCAGATCGCAGTTAACCCCAATGACACTGCGACGGCTACAGCCAATGTGTACAAGGAGTTCAATCGCGCTTTTATAAACTTCGGCGGAACCATCGCCGAGACACAATACGAAAGCGCGTCGCTCACAAGTCCGAATTATAATATGAAATCCTATTACGGCACCGGCGGCGTTTGGGTGACGCCGTTGTTCTACGCGTTTGGGGATGGGATTGACGCCTTCACCACTGCAGTCGGAACGGAGGTAAGCAGCTTTCGAGCCCGCGGCGGCATCGGTTCGGCATCGATCGGGCTGTTCCGCGGCTCCATCTATTATGGATGGCAGGGCTCTGAAGTTCCGGGTAGCGGGACTGCCAGCGGCCCAATCTACGGAGGCACCATCTCTTATGCCCCCACCGCGGTTTGGACCTTCGATTTGTCAATCGACGAACTTGTAAATATTTCCAACATCACATCGCTTCCGGCGCAAGGGGGCGCCCTTGGCGGCTTACCGGGCATTGGGGCAGCCGTCGGGATAAATGAATCGGCGCAAATCACTTCCGCGACGCTAAGATCGAACTACGCATGGTCGCCACAGACTTCCATTTTTGCTGCCTTGAGCCCCTCTCGCATTGCGTTCATTGGTAGTTCCCGGGTGGACAGCGCCTGGCTTGCCACGGTCGGGGTCACGCACACCGTCACTTCAAATCTGACGCTGAATGGGACGTTCCAGTACAATACCTACATATCGCCGGTCCCGGCGATAGGCTTCACAAACTACGTACTTACGATCGGTGCGGTCTATACTTTTTAAAATAGCGACGTTCAGGGACGACCGCAGCGTTTGCCCTGTGGGACCTTGCGCAAAATCGAAAACAGCGCCTCACTGTATCCATCCGGTGAGGGCCGTCCGCACTGGAACTTGCTGTAGCCTCAGGTGTCCCGTGGTTTAAGCGGGCGTAACTTACTTGCGAGCTTCTCGCGCTGCTCGGAGCACTCGTTGGATGGTACGCGTGACGTCATTGTGCTGGCGTATGATCTCGTGGGATTTGAGCCACTCATGGATTCTTATGTTACGGTCTTTCGCCTTCACAGTAATTCCATTGGGCCACAGCTCATGAATCGCCGTGCGTATACCGTTCCAAATTGCTGATCGGCTTTCGGGTGGGCGTGATCGGGGCGCGTCTTTTTGACGTTTCGGCCAAAGCTTGAGAACATCCTCGCGGCAGAATTCGAGGTCTATGCCGTCATCCGGATAATACCTACTACCCGATACGACCCACCGCGGCGAGGATTGAACGGTTCGAGTCCTGATCTTCAGGCCATGTGCAGCCTGCCGCAATAATTCGATCGCCAGATTTTCATAACATTGTTGCGTCGCCTCCACGTACGCGACTGCGTCATGGAACGACATCCAATCCGAACAGTCATCGATCATATCAGCACCTCGTGGCCGGACTTCGCTGCAGGTATCACTATCATATGTTGTCTGGCCTGATGTCACAATCGACGCGAACAACCGGGCTCCAACAGATGCGACAACGCGCGACATGTCGCGACAAGTCGCGTGTTGTCGCATGCCTTTTGAGAGGAGCGTTGATAGGAGGATTGGCGTACAACGTTAGGAGCAAATACATGAGTAAAGCACCAAAAAATGTGAAAAAGACCACAGGTAACCGTGGTGGGGCTCCGGATGGTCCCATTGGACATTGGACCCAGCTAATCAAGCCCAAGGGAGCAGCGTTACTCGCTGAAACCCTGGGGCGCGTCCACCTCATCGTCAAAAATCATGGGCCCAATGGCGTCTTTTTGGTGGCTGCACATGGCGACGCGATGGACTTGCCCGCTGGCGCCGTGCGCGCGACCTACGCCTACGGGATGGTCCGGGTGGAGAACGAGAGCGAAGATCCGGTGCTCATCGAGTTTGACATCCAACCCATCCACATCAAACCTTGATCATCAAAACTGGCCGAGCGATCATTAGCTCGGACGTAGAGAGGTAAGGCGGGGGAGCTCAAAAGAGCTCCCCGCCTCGATTCTGAAGAAACCTATTAGGCGGCAGCACGGCGTTCTGACCAGTTCCACGGGAGCAGGCCGCCGATCCGCCGTGCTGGATAGTCTGGTAGCCGGCCCAATACGTCAGCGAGCCAAGCTTGCGGGTCAACGTCGTTGAGCTTGGCAGTGGCGATGAGGCTGTAGAGAGCTGCAGCTCGCCGACCGCCCTCGTCAGAGCCGGCGAAGGTCCAGTTGCGCCGCCCGACCGCCACGGCGCGCAGCTCGCGCTCCGCCGCATTGTTGGTCATGCAGAGGCGGCCATCGCTCAGGAAGCGGGTGAGCTCGGTCCAACGCTTGAGGCTATAATCGATGGCCATGCCGGTCTCGCTGTTTTTGGACACTCGCCCAAGCTGCTCGCGCAACCAGGCCTCTAGCGCAATGATCAAAGGCTGATTGCGCTCGCTCCGCGCGGCCACGCGCTGCGGTGGCGCCAAGCCGTTGATCTCGCGTTCGATGGCGAATAGCGCATCGATGTGCTGAACCGCCTCGCTGGCGATCGGCGCCTTGTTGATCCTGGCGAGGTCGAAGAACTTGCGCCGCGCGTGCGCCCAACAGGCGGCTTCAATGACCGGTCCCGGCTTGCGGCCAGCCTCGTAGAGCCGGTTGAAGCCCGCATAGGCGTCCGCTTGCATCAGCCCGGCAAAGCCGGCCAAATGCTGCTCGGGGTGCTCGCCGCGCCGATCGCGCGAATAGAAGAACACCGCCGCCGGCGGTCCTGGGCCGGCAAACGGCCGATCGTCGCGCACATAGGTCCATAATCAGCCAGTCCGGGTCTTACCCTTGGCCAACACCGGCACGGTGGTGTCGTCGGCGTGGATGCGCTCGGCCGCGAAAACGTGGGCGCGGATGGCCTCGACTAGTGGCATCAGGGTGGCCGCCGCGGCACCTACCCAGTCGGCCAATGTCGACACATCGAGATCAATGCCTTCCTGCGCGTAGACGGCGCTTTGCCGATTGAGCGGCAGATGGAGCCCGTACTTGGAGAACAGGATATGGGCGAGCAGTTTTGGGCCGGCGCGCCCGCGTGCAATCGGATGCGACGGAGCGGGTGGCTGGCTGATAGCCTCGCAGGCCCGGCAGGAGAACTTCTCGCGCACATGCTGAATCACTTTCCATTGGCGGGGAATGAGCTCCAGCGTCTCCGTCACGTCCTCGCCGATCTTGCGCAAAGTCGTACCGCCGCAACACGGGCAGACTGAAGGCGCCGGATAGACGACGCGCTCCCGCGGCAGATGCACGGGCAACGGGCGGCGTGCCGGCCAGCGGCGCTCGAATGATGCCACGGTTATCCTCTCGGTACCCGCCGCGGCTGCCACTTGCACCGCAGCTTCGGCTTGCGCCGCATCCGCCTCCAAATCGGCAAGTTGGAGCTCGAGCTGATCGAGCAGCGCGCCGCGTTCCGAGGATTGGCCGAACCGATCGTGCCGCAGCTTCCGGATCGTGAACTTGAGCTTCTCGATCAAAAGCGCTCGATACTGCGCTTCGCTCTCCGCCGTCGCGGCCCGCTGCTCGGCCGCACTTAGCGCCTGGCGCTGCGTAATGATCAGCGCATGGGCACTCGCCAGATCGGTCGGCAGCGAATCATCGAGGCTCATCGCCGACGATGGAATCACAAGCTCATGCGACTGCGAACCAATAATCGCATCGTGATTCACAATGCCGCAATCAGCCCGCGGCCTGTGGTCGCCACGTCTGTTGCGGCATCCGCCAGTCGATGCCTTCGAGCAGGTAACCCAGCTGCGCCGGCGTGATCGTCACGAGCCCGTCCGCCCCCGACGGCCAAATGAAGCGGCCACGCTCCAGACGCTTGGCAAACAGACATATCCCTTGCCCGTCGTGCCAGAGCACTTTGATTAGCCCGCCGCGGCGCCCACGGAACACGAACAGATGCCCGCTGTGCGGGTCACGCTTAAGCGTCTCCTGCACCAACAACGCCAAGCCATCAAAACCCTTGCGCATGTCGGTGTAGCCGGCTGCCAGCCAAACCCGCGCGCCGCTCGGGCCCGGGATCATCGTCGCTTGCCCTTCGCCAGCACCTTCATCAGCACCGACACCGTGGATGCCGCGACCGAGCCGGAGAGCCGCATCCGACCGCCAGTGGCAAACTCAATCTCAATAACGCCAGCAGCCTCAGGCGAGCCCGGCCCAGTCCGCTCCGACAATGGCAATGATGCTGACGATGGTGCCGCCGCCTCCGGCGCAACCGTTACCGGATTAAACACCGCCGGAACCTGCGTCCGCTCACACAGCTGCTGACGTCAGCGAAACAATTGGCTCGTATGAATCCCTGCTGCCCGCGCGACTTCCGAAGCGACCGCGCCCGGCTCAATAGCCGCGGCAACAATACGTTCCTTCTCCGCCCGCGACCAATATCGGCGCCGCTGCGCCGACGTGATCACCTCAACCTCTGCCTTGGTCATAGGACTAGCCCTAGGATTAGCACTAGGACTTGACCAATGAACTCACCTCCGCAAGGTGGCCTTCACCGGACGCGTACGCCTCACTTGGAAGCGGTCGGGGTAAGCCTGTCTCAGGCGCCGTTGAGTGTATTTAGCAGCGCCACCCGAGTTCGAACGCGCAGCTTTCGATAGATGTTATGCAGATGAATTTTTACCGTGCCCTCTGACAGCCCAAGTTCCCTTGCAACAACCTTATTCGTAAAGCCATGGCAGACGAGCCGGACCACTTCGATTTCCCGTCTGGTTAGCTGCGTGTCACCGGCCTGGTCAGCTAGCCAGGGACGATTCATGTTAAGCACAGCACCGCTCCTTACATACTGCCCCGGCAGCTTCCGCCCTTTAAGAGTTGCAAGATTTTAGCAATAGTAATGTGACGGGTAACACTTTGTTTGCGTTAACAATAACGCAGGCGGGTTGCCCCTTTAACGAATTGGCGTCGCAGCCAAAATTGGGGCGTTTTTAACCGGCCGATAAGGCACGAAGCGCATGAGTTAAGTGCGAAATATGCGCATAAATGGCACGCTTTATATGTTCGAACGCGCACAAGATTTTCGGGTTCGCAGGCTTACGACCATCTGCGCGACAGGCATGGTCGCGGCGACGCTGTGCATGACAAATGGAGAAGCCGCAGCCACGATCGCGGTCGACGGAAAATCGAACGCGGTGTCGCTCACGGTGGATGAGGCCCCGATCAACGAGGTCCTGGCGGCGCTATCCGCCAAATTTGATCTCACCTACACACCAACGCCGGGACTGCAGCGCATCGTCGGCGGCTCTTACTCAGGGACCTTGCAAGAGGTGCTGGAGCGGATTCTTGACGGTTGCGATTACGTCGTCAGCTATTCGGGCGATAAGATCGAGCTCAAAATCCTGGAGTCGTCACGGCCAACCGCACATGCGTCAAGTCCGCCGCCGAGTCTTGCCCCCGCTGGCGGTGCCGCAAATGCGCCGCCAAAAGGTCCGGTTTCGGCAAGCGCCGGCCATTGAGGCTGCTGCGCCGAGGCCGTACCCCAGCCCGGGGTCTTTGCGGGCTTGCGAATGGGGTCAACGCCTCAACGCACTATCTCTAGGCTGTAATCCTACGTGAGGCTGGGCTATTATCGCCAGCGGCGGGGCACCAGGCCCCTACCCCAGGAGGAAGCGATGAAGGCGCTCGTTGGTGCGGCTGCGCTGGTCGTAGGCCATCTTCTGATTAACTGCTCTCCAGCGTCCTCGCAGGACCATTTACCTGTTCTTCTGTCACCCGACGAGACGCACGCCTATTATGCATGCCTAAAGGCCGCATGGGTTGAAGACTATTGCCGGGCCAACTCTGCGAGATGGTCGGCCACGTACGATCGGGTCTTGCAAGCATGCATCGTTGCCAATGGCGGTGGAAATTTCCCTTTGAACGGACGTCATTGGTGGGACCGTGATGATTACTGCTGGGCTGCGGCCCGTAGCTTTCGTCGTTAAGAGGCGCGTTAGCGCGCAGACCTCATTAATCGGGTAACCCGAGCCGCGAGGCAAGTTCGAAACACCCTAAGCTATTGCAATACGATGGTTGTACTGTCGTCGGGCTCTGAGATAGGGCAGATGATTCAGGGTTTCCGCAGCTTGGTATTGGCCAAAACTGTCCGGATACTGGTCTTCGTCGGCATTTGAGCGCCATATACGGTTCGCGAAGCTTGGCAGAGATGCCGCCGCGACCTGGGCGTAGGAGGCTAACCGGAGGTCGCCCACCGCTGGGACGGGGCGCGCGCGGGCATGGTCCGACGGGGGGCGCGCGCGGCACCGAAAGGAAGGCGCCGCACTCGCCCTTTGACAGCCGCAGGACTGCTGCTCAGAGACGGGCGCTTGCGGCCAAAAAAATACCGCCGCGGGGCGCCGCGGCGGCATTCATTGCAGACCCAGAAATCAAGCCATGACTGAGGCCGGACCACGACGACGCTTGCGCAAGCTCGAGATACCAAGTCCACCAAAAAGGACCGAACCGAACAGCACCAAAGCGCCTGGAAGCGGTGCCACCGAGATATCAATCGTGCCATCGGCGTTCTGGCCCGAGTTAAGGGTGACAATGTACTCCGCGGTTATTGAGTAGGGGCCGCTGCCTGTATTGCCAGCTTGCAGAACAACCATCGACCCGTTCGGGTTTAGCACTTGTGAAGCCAGCTGCGTTGTGGTGGCAAACGCGCCGTTGCCAAGATCCAGGTAGGTGTTCTCCGTTACCGTAATGCCCGGAGATGAGTCACCATTTAAATCAAGACCACTTAAGAACGGAACCGTTGTCCCCGTCGGGCTCGTCAGCCCAGTTTCGGTTATCCAAACATCCAAAGTTTGGGTACCGCTACCGCTAGCTGTTACGTTGATGTTAGTGGTGTCGAGCAGCGCAGGCAGGCTGAGCGGCGGATTTCCTGTCCCGGTGACCGTTACCTGGCTGAAGCCGGCAACACCGGTGGAGCTGAAAGTGACACTGCCGTTTGTTGGACCGGCAACGACGTCAGAAGTCGGCGTGGCTCCTAAGCCGATTTCGAGACAGGTCCCGGTACAGGTGGTCGCCGCAGCTCCGGTTGCCCAGAGTACAGAGGACGCAACCGCCGCAACGATAGTCAGACCCTTCGGGCTCATTTTACACCTCAACCGTGTGACTTACCCACCTTACCGGCCTTTGAATTAAAATCCGGAATTCATGGTGCGTCAATAAGCACGAAGATATATACCGCTGGAGCTCGGAACTGCCTGACAAACGCTAATTTAATTTATAGATCAATGACTTAACGGTGAATTAGCTTGGTGGTCTGAACCCTATCACAGATACTCCCAGTTGTCGAAGCGCCAGGACTCAAGTCACACAGCCCGCTTGGCGGCTATTCTCTTGGCAAAACTGCCGTGCGTCTGCGGTCAAGCGGGGTCTGACCCCGGTACGATCGATCTCGTGTCTAAGATCGCGGCTGCCCATTGAAACATCAAGCCGCGACCCCTCACCTTGGTCGACGCGGTGGCCGAGCGCATAGGGTATTCAGCAAGTTGGATAGGAGTACCGCTGCTAGCCCAAAAAATAGCAGCCAGTCGGCGAGCTGCGGCAGCAGCAAAAACGTGGTATGGCCATTTGAATTTCCATTCAACCACAATACCGCGAAGAGCGCGATCAGCAGGCCCCGCTCGACCACTGTCCCGCGCGCTCCATCCAGATCTTTCTGATTTTGCCACTCTTGCAGTTGGGGCAGGCACAGCAAGAGAAAGGTCAGACGGTAAATAAAATTGGTGCCCAACAAAAACGTCCCGCAATAAATGCCGCCGCCGAAAAAGAATGCCGTGCCGGCGGCTGTGTCGGGCACCGTGCAGGTCATGCGGCCATTGCGAAAATTGCTGACAGCAAGCGCCGCGGAGAAAATCACAACAAAAATACTTGTGAGAGCAGGGACCCACGTCTCGGCCAGTCCCATGGGACTGAGCCCTGCTTCGGCCCTTAAATGATCGATGCCGAGAAATAGCGCCTTGTATCCATAGGACAACATGAAAGTAGTGGGCACGTTGGACCGTATAAGAAAGAGATACTTCCAGATCAGGAGTACATAGACCAGGAAGATCGCGGTTATGACAGCGGCGAAGCACAATGTTCGTCGATTGTATCGAGCTGCAAGCGCGACACAGAACATCGGAAAGAGCTTCAATACGATGCCGGCGCTTAGCAGCGTGATCGTGGCAAGAACGGCGCCGATTTTTCGCTGCCGATAAACCAACGCCGCGCCTCCTGCCATCGCGAATATCAATAAATCGGGATTGGCGCGCTCAAACCCCATCATGACCGACGGAGATAAAATTGCGAACAGCGCGAGCAGTCCGTCGCCGCCGCGGCGCCCCTTGAACAGGAACACCATGACCCCGAGTGCAATGGCAATCATCGCAACGGAAAGCCACGGCGCATCTGTCCCATTGAGGCCAAGGTAACTGACCCAAAGCCATATCGGCGGCAGGTTAAAATTCGCGAGATTACACGCGTGGGGGATGTAGGGATCGATACCTTTTGCGGCGCATGTGGCGTAATCGAGAGTCACATGCATATCAAAGAAGTGCGGCTCCAAGGGAGTGACGCCAAGAGTGCGCCAGGTTGGGTTCCATCCTACCAGCCACCCGCAGCAAAAGAGGACAATCAAGCCGACGATGAGCCCAAGCATTAAAACGCTGCCGGAGCCGATCCGGCGCAAGTGCGTTATTGATTGCGCTGACACTTGGATCTCCTAAATTCAAATTATGTTTTTCGGCTTCAATCGCGGACCCTCACTTGTCCAGCCTCGCGTTGGCGGAATTTTTCGCACGTTCCGCGGTTTGCCGGAGAGCCCCGTTTCACCTGCGATTACCTCGGCGTACGGTCGGCATAGAGCAGTAAGCGGCTCAGCTCGCCGGTCTCACCCACTCTGGCCTGTTGATGGGACATGAAAGCGCGCGGAGGCAATCGAATGGGCAATACTGATAGCGAAAAATAACCGGGATTTTTCGCCACCTTGGGGGCGCTAGTTAAGGTTTACCACGGAATTAGCCTCTTCCGATCTAATGCCGTGCGCCAGTCAGCTTGTGCCTGGGTGATCCTCTCCTCATAGCCCGCGACGGCCCGAGGATTTCGCCCCGCTTCCTTTCCAGCGCCTCGACGGTGCGGCTTTCGGCCATTGCCTATCTGTGGTATTTGGCTAATATAACTGCCGTTTCTCACTTCCTTGCCCCGGCGCTTTCCCCTGGAAGCCTCTCCTTGTGCGCCGGGGTTTTCTTTTTGTGCAGATAGGAAGCGTCAGCTAGGAAGCTGGTGGGGGCTTGCGCCATAAATACCGGACTATCAAAGTCTAATGCACAATCAGGCGGCAGCGACAGCGGCGCTGTTGCGTTTCCTGCGCCAGCCAAACAAACCCAACGCGCCGAGGCCCGAGGCGAACAGTGGGAGAGCCGCGGGCAATGGAGTGGCGGCAAGATTGGGGCTGAACTCCAACGTGAGGCCATTAGGTAAGCCGGGCGCCGTTATCGTGGGATCGACAGACGCCGCGCAACTAGCGGAGCCGTTGCCGGCGCTGCACGCTTGCGGGGTGAGGGCGTTGATAATGATCTCATAAACATCGTCAACCGTCACGGTCAGCTCCGTCCCGTTTTCACTGAAGCTGCCCGCCATGGCAGTTGGCGGATTATTCGTCGTGATCACGCCGGTGCCCTCGACATAAGAGTCGCTTGTGATCGTATTAAAATTCATCTGTACTTCGTCATCGATGGTGGAGATGCCGAAGCCGCTCACTTGCATAAACGCTTCCACGTTAACGCCTCCGCCGTTCATGCCTGTGGCTGATGTTGAAGCGTTTCCCATTGCAGTCAAAAATACATTCTGCGTCAGGGGCCCCGTGTAGTTGTTGGGAGTCACAATTTCGAAATAATAGGTGAGTTGGCTCTGCGCACCGGCGCCAGCACAGCCGCCTAGCGGACAACTGCCGTAATTTGCCGTGACGCTGACCGAAGGCGACGTCGTCAGTGAATAGCTATAGCTCCCGCCTCCAATTTCAGAATAGAGGGGCACGGCGTTCGGAATGGCCACTGGCGTCACACCATCCGCGTTTGCAACTGAACCAAGCCCTAATGCGGCGCTTGCTGACAGGGCCGCAAAAATCAGCCTGGCGTGCATGACTAACCTCCCGTTCGGTTGTTAACGGAGGCGATCGGAATCGTCCCGCCGGCGTTGCGCAAGGGTTGCCAGTTTTTTAAAATGGCCGATGCGACGCAACTTGTCCTTAAACGACCTTAGGTCCACGGCTTAAGCGGCATTAATTGTCCTTAATCGGGGCGTAAGATAAACAAAATGAACGAGATAGCCGAATGGAGCTTTGGCAGGTTCGTCGTTCAACCGGAGCGGCGGCGTCTACTGATCGATGGCGAGCCGACCAAGATTGGCGGGCGTGCCTTCGATATCTTGCTCGCGCTTGCCGCGCGTCGCCCGCGGGTGGTGAGCAAGAACGAATTACTCGATCTGGTCTGGCCGGACGTGACTGTCGAGGAAGGCAACCTGCAGGTCCATATTTGTGCTTTGCGCAAGCTGCTGGGGGCCGACGCCATCGCGACGATTCCGGGCCGCGGCTATCAATTCAGCGCGGCGATCGATGGGCCATGGCCAGCTACGCCCAACGAGCCACTGCGCGCACCGGAATCCGAGATCCCAGCGCGACCGGGCAATCTACCGCTCCACCTGCCCTCGCTCTACGGCCGCGATGCGGACGTGGCGGCGTTGAAGACGTTGATTGGCCACCACCGGCTGGTCAGCGTAGTCGGGCCCGGCGGCATCGGCAAAACCCGCCTCGCGCTTGCGGTCGCCCACGAACTGCGACAAAACGCAGCAACTGCCGCTTGGCTCGTGCAGCTGGCGCCGATCACGAATGCGGCCTTGGCGCTCGCGACTGTGGCGCGCGGACTCGGACTTCCCATCGGCTCGAAAGACGAGGCGCTCGCCTCCTTGCTCGATGCAATTCGCGGACGCGAATTGCTATTAGTCCTGGACAATTGCGAACAACTTATTCCCACCGTTGCCGAACTGGCGCACGCCATCCTCGCCGGAGCGCCCGGTATCAGCTTGCTGGTGACGAGCCAGGAGCCGCTGCGGCTGCCCGAGGAGCGGATCTACCGTCTCGGCCCGCTTGCCGTGCCGGCCACTGCAGATGCAACGACTGCGCTGGATCACGGGGCGGTCGCACTCTTTGTGGCGCGCGCTCAATCTGGCGATGCCCGATTCAAGCTGGATGAAGACAACGTTGCCGCGGTCGTCGAGATTTGCAAGCAGCTCGACGGCGTCGCGTTGGCGATCGAGCTGGCGGCGGCAAGGGTTCCGTTGCTTGGCGTGCACGGCGTTCAGCAGCGACTCGACGAGCGCTTTCCGCTCTTGGCCAGCGGCTCGCGCGAAGCGCTGCCGCGCCACCGCGCGCTCTCAGCCGCGCTGGAGTGGAGTTACGGTCTGCTTTCTGACGACGAACGGCATGTGCTCGACCGGCTGGGGATCTTCGTCGGCGGTTTTTCGCTCGAGGCGGCGCAAGAGCTCGTTGCCGACGAACGGATAGACGGATGGATGGCGCTTGAACATCTTTCGACTTTGGTCGACAAATCGCTGGTCATCATCGATCCTGGCGACCCGCCGCGCTATCGCCTTTTGGAAACAACGCGCGCTTTTGCGCTGCAGCGACTTGCGGCGAGTGCGGCAATTGCGTCGGCGCGCCGCAAACATGCATTGGCGCTCGTCGCCTGGCTGCGATCGCAGGGCTTCAAGAAATCGCCAACACAGCTGGCGGCGAGTATGGCGGCGGACATCGACAACCTCCGCGCAGCATCGGCTTGGGCGATCGGGCCCGACGGCGACCGCGGAATTGCCATCGAGCTGGCGTGAGAGTCCAATTTTATTTGGCACGTCCTTGGCTACACCGATGAAGGCGCCCGTTTATTTCGGACCGTGGAGCCATGGGTCGATGCTGCAACGCCAGCGGCCGCAGCAGCCAAGTTTTGGCTTTCCCGTGCCAAACTCTACCCTTCCGCAACGCGTACCGCGGCCTCGGATGCGTTGTGGGCGGCAGACGTATTTCGGAAGCTGGGCGATCGAGAGAGGTTGTTTGACGCCCTGACCAACGCAGCATCGCAATTTGCCTACGCTGGAGATTTTGCCGCGGCCGAGAACGCGTTGGCCGAAGCGAAGAGCCTCCTCGAGCCACAATGGCCCGGTTGGACTATGGTTGCATTCGCGCTAGTGTCGAGCGGGGTCAAATATTGGTCTGGCGACACTGCCGAGGCGCGCCGTCGTCTCCGCGCGGCTCTCGATTTGAGTCGCGGGGACGGCGATGCCTCGCAGACAGAGTGGATCGAGATGATGTTGGTGGGATGCGACGTCGCTTCGCGCAATTCGTGCGACGTACTGCATGCCAGTGCTGCAATGTTGGATCGAGACAGTCCCCCGATGGGCGGCTTTAACCGCGCGGTGGTGGAGAGCTTTCGCGGCGCTGCCTTGGTGCAAATGGGCGAACTGGAGAATGCAGGAGCTTTATTTCAGGCGGCGTTCCCGCGTATCAGGCGGGCGCTGGGCACCGCACACACGACGCTTTGTCACTTCGCCTTCTTGCTTGCCCGGCGCGGCCGTTATGCCGACGCCGCGCGACTACTTGGTGCTGTCGAGGCATTGCACCCGGCCGGCGCTGCCATATTGGCGCCGCCAAATCGGGCGTCCTACGATGAGGCGGCCGTGATTGTCGAAGAGGCTCTCGATGCTGCCGAATTAGCGCGGCTTATGGCCGAAGGCAGTATGCTGAGTGAAGATGAGGCGGTTGCGGTCATGTTTGCCGACAATATGGTATTGGGCGGCAGAGCCCCGGATCCCTCGCGAGAGCGATCGCACAATCCGCATAATATACCCTCTCACCGTCACCAAGCATGACGCCCTCTCAAGCCAGCCGCGCACGGCACGCAGACTGCGTGCGACTTTGTCAAGCAATACGGGCGATGGCAGCTAAAGGACGCGGACGATAACAAAGGCGAAGGCGTCAGTCGAAGAACGCAAGGAGCGCGCCGGCCGAGATCATAAGGATTTAGAGAGCAAGCAATAGGTAGGCGACTGACGCATGCTTCGCGTCGCCGTAGTCAAGGCTGTGCTAATAGCTTGGCTCATGATCGCACTCGGAGTCCGACTGCGGAATGCCCGCTACTAATTGCACCAATTGCTCTTTTATGAAGCGAGATGGCTCATGGTCGCATTCGGAGCCGGATTGCGGAATGCTCGCTGCTAATTGCACCATTTGTTCTTTTACGAAGCAACATGCTTCATCGGCGGCGGTGATCAAATCTTCACTGCGTATCTCTAGTGGTCTCAACGGTCGTTCGGCGGTTCCGCCCTGCAAGGCCGCGCCGAACGCCTTTGTGGCCGCCTCCGGGCTGGCCGTCATCATTGCTGCAGCTACGTCGCAAAAGTGCTTCACGCCTATGGCGACCGTGATGTTTGCATAGCCGTAGCCGTAAACGTCGGCGGCAGTGCCGATTAAGAACTCATTCCGAGCTGCGCCGATACTCGGTTCCACAAACTCGGTCTGGCGCTTCCAAACCTTTGCTGCGATATCCATGGCTGGCTCCCTGTCATGCAGAACATACAGCGTTTGGTCTGCGAGAGATACAGAAATCTGGTTGCCTTCCGCTTGAAGAACGATGCCGGAGCTTCGACCGCGGCTGGCGAGCTTGATGATATTACATCATCTCGTATGATCATCGCCTGCACCGGTCAAGGTTTTCGGCGTGAGCAGCGCTATAATGGCAAGATGGGAATTGCTATGCCGCCCAAGCCCAAGCAAATGGAGGTCCAGTGCCCCGACCTCTGACGGAGACAGAGATAGAGAGCCTGGAGCAAGCACCGGGCAAGCCGGTGGACCGAAAGGCTGTACTGCCTAAATTAGTTGGGAAATTTGCAGCCAAACATGCGCCGGTCCATTGGAAGACGGTGCTCCAAGCGCTTTTGATCGTCGCGGCGGGTTTGTGGATTTACTGGCCGGCGCTCCATGGAGGCTGGCTGTGGGATGATAGTGAGCTGGTCACCGACAATTCCAACCTTCGCGACCTCCAAGGTCTCTGGCAAATATGGTTGACCCCCAAAACAGATTACTGGCCATTGACTTGGACGCTGCTCTGGATGGAGTGGCACCTTTGGGGAAATGAGCCTCTGGGTTATCATCTTTGCAGTCTGGCCTTGCATATCTGCAGCGGCATTCTGATCTGGCGTTTGTTTAACCGGCTGGGTTTGCGCTGGGGATGGCTAGGAGGATTTCTCTTTGTAATTCATCCTTTAGCCGTGGAGTCGGTGGCCTGGGTTTCTGAGACCAAGAATACTCTTTCACTGCCCTTCTTTCTTCTGTCCATCGATGCGTGGCTGGATGCGGAAGCGAAACAGTCGTCGGATTATCGGCGTTCCGTTTTCTACTACCTAGCAGCGATGCTGGCCAAGACTTCAACGGTCATGTTGCCGCTGGTGCTTTTGCTTTATTGCTGGTGGAAGCGAGGACATGTCACATGGCAGGAACTCAAGCGAATGGTTCCCTATGTTGCCATCGCCGTGACTCTGGGCTTAATCACAGTCTATTCTCAAAATAATGTGCAAGGTTATAATCCGGTCGAGCTCGGGGGACCCGTCACCCGATTGATCGGTGCAGGAACGGCGGTTTTCTTTTATCTCGGCAAATTCATTCTGCCAGTGAATCTGCTGCCGATCTATCCACGATGGAGCTTGAATACGGCCTCCTTTCTGCAGGTACTGGCGCTTCCAGCCCTTGCGACTCTACTTTTTAGCTTGTGGACTCAGCGGGGGGGCTGGGGACGGCACGCACTGTTTGGATTTGGATTCTTTTTGCTCAGCTTGGTGCCGGTGCTCGGCCTGGTGAAAATGAGATACCTGGACCTAAGTTGGGTGGGCGATCATCTTGTCTATGTGCCGATAATCGGGCTAGTCGGGCTCATCGTGATGGGATTGGAGCGACTTCATGAACGGCTTTCACCGTTCCCGCATCTCATTGGCGTTGGGACGATGTCAATAGTTGCCGTAATAGGATTGCTGTTATGGGAAAGTCATCACTATGCGAGGCTATTTAACAATAGCGAGGCATTCTGGGCTTACACCGTCCAGCACAATCCGCACGCCTTGGTAGCCCATTATAACTTCGGCCTTGCCTTTGGAATGACAGGTCGCATGTCGGAAGCCATCGAGCAATTCGAGCAGGCCTTGAAGATCAAACCGGACTTTGCCGAGGCCCATAACAATTTGGGCATTGCCTTTAGAGAGACAGGGCGCATGTCGGAAGCCATCGAGCAATTCGAGCAGGCGTTGAAGATCAAACCAAACTATGCCCTGGCCCATAACAATTTGGGCATTGCCTTGGGAAGGACAGGGCGCATGTCGGAAGCCGTCGAGCAATTCCAGCAGTCCTTGAAGATCAAACCGGACTTTGCCGAGGCCCATAACAATTTGGGCATTGCTTTTAGAGATACAGGGCGCGTGTCGGAAGCCGTCAAGCAATTCGAGCAGGCCTTGAAGATCAAACCGGACTTTGCCCTGGCCCACAACAATTTGGCTAATGCACAAGCTATTCTCAAATCCAATCCGGCAAAAGATTGAAAAATTATGTTGCAATCGCTTTTTTCGTCTCCGGCACCATCAGAAGACCCTGAGGCATCGGGCCGATGAGCTTTTCGCGAAAGTTGGTGACGGCATGAAGGGATGAGGCGGCGCATGGTGGGGGTGATCGAGCCTCCACTTCTCCACCGAAGGAGTGATACGCCGTGACCGACACTAACGTTTTCCCCCTCGGCCAGCCAGAGACCTTTACCGATTTGCTCACCGAGGTACTGCGCAATGGCGCTCGCGCCCTGCTGGCGCAAGCGGTTGAAACCGAAGTGGCCTGTTTCCTCGCCGAGCATGCCGACAAGCGCACCGACGACGGCCGACAGCGCCTGGTGCGCCACGGCCATCTGCCTGAGCGCACGATCATGACCGGGATCGGGCCGGTTGCGGTGCGCGTGCCGCGCCTGCGCGACCGGCTCGGTGACGACGAGGATCGCATCCGCTTTACTTCGGCGATCCTGCCGCCCTATGCGCGCCGCTCGAAGAGCCTGGAGGTGCTCATTCCGGTTCTGTACCTAAAGGGCGTCTCCACCGGGGATTTTGCCGAGGCGCTTGCGGCCTTGCTCGGCCAGGACGCCGGCGGCTTGTCGGCCTAAAACATCGCGCGGCTGAAGGAGGACTGGGCCGAGGAATATGCCCGTTGGCTCAAGCGCGATCTGTCGGCCAAGCGCTATGTGTACTTCTAGGCCGACGGCATCTATGTGCAGGCGCGGCTGGAAGACGAGGCGCAGTGCCTGTTGGTGATCATCGGCGCGACGCCGGAAGGCAAGAAAGAACTGGTTGGTTGGCCGACGGGGTGCGTGAGAGCACGCAGTCCTGGCGCGAGTTGCTGCTTGATCTCAAGCGCCCGCGGGCTTGCGAGCGGAACTGGTCCAACGCCGAGAACGGCCAGCGCGGAGGCGTTCCTGAGAATGGCGGCGTCCGGTCGCCACGGCGATCAATACCACAATCGACAAAGCGTGTTGATCTTACCCGAGCTGCGTCCGGTCCGCGACCGCGATCATGTTAGATACCTGGCGAAACGGCCTTGCGTGATTTGCGGCCGGCGGCCTTCGGATGCTCATCACCTACGATGATCGCAAAGGTGGAAGGCGCAAACGTCTAGCGAATTAGCATTAGGTACGCGGCACGAACTCCAATTTCCAGTAAATGTAAATGTGTCAGATGCTAACGGTACTGCGCTGCCGCCGAAGACGAACTCAGCTGCAGGCGGCCGGCCGCATCATCCGATGATGAACGGCCGCTTCGAAAAAGGCAGCGCGATACCAAGCAGCCGAACTCGCCGACTTTCTGGAACAAAGTCGGTCAAAGGCAGACATCGTGAGCTGTCAACAGAAAGGCCGCGTCGCGGCGGCCCTTCCATATCCTTTGAAGTTTCGTTTGTTCAGGCAGCGAGTGCTTGCGCCTTCCGCTTTCTGCGCCAGCGGAGCAACCCCATCGCGCCGAGGCCGCCGGCGAAGAGCGGCAGAGCGGCGGGAAGTGGAGTTACTGCGTAGAAGCCGGCATCCTGGGTGCTGTTGCTCCCCGTAGCCACCACGGCCTCGAAGCCCTGGCTATATGCAGAAGCGTAGCCCGTGGTGAGGGCGAGGACTGATGCCGCGTTCGCCCAGGAGTTGCCGTTCTCGGCGGTCAAGTCAATGGTAAATGTCTGGTGGCCCACAGCACCGGTCTCTAGCGACATCGTTCCGAAATGATCCTCTGACCCGGTACTACAGATGTTTGCTGCGCCAGTATAGCCATTGCCGCCGCATGGCGAATTTGGAGCAAGGGGTTCGGTCGAAGCCGCCATGAACTCCCCATTAACGTTGAGCTCAACGGGGACGCCGATGTTACTGGCGTTATAGTTTGTGAATGTGACCGTTGCGTAATCGCTCGTGCCAGTTGCGGCCGTTGTGAAATTGCTCTGTGTAAGTGTGACGGTCACCTCGACAGCGACCGAGTTCGAGATGAGAGCCGGAGCGTCACCCGCCGTACAACCATCAGTACATTCGGGTTGGGTTAGGTAAAAGCTTATGGTATCAGCGCGCGCCTGCGCAGCCATGGTCACCGCGGCCGCCACGGCAGCCATTGCGGTCAGGTTCCGGAGGATCTTCATGCTACGCCCCCTTCTGAACAGGGATTGCCACAACTTAGATTTCAAACAGAATACCAAACTACCGGAGAGTCAACCTTTTTTAAGATATATACCCAAGCCCTGCCTGCCTGCCGGCCCAAGTTCCAGTCGGTGACAAGTAATTGTGATTATTATGGAATTCAAAACGCCGACTTTCCGAACGCGCCTGGCCGTTGATAGGCGATCAACATAGGGCGACCGCGCACGCCGGCGAACCCGCTCAAACCGCCTGACGGGAAGCCGATTACCGCGACTGGCCCGCCAATGACCTCCCGCAGGCCAGATCGCCGACGCGGAATGTCTCATCGCTTACCGACGGGCCGCCTCCCGTACTCGGAGGATGGACTCAGCCAAATGTTGCTGCCGCCAGCGCCATCTGGCGAGGGGCGAGGTGACCGTGGTCGACAACAGTATGCCAGTATTGTATTGACAGTGTCGGTACAATGGGCGCAATGGCTCTTCTTGCGTATATTGTATGAGTTCGACCATGTCCGGATCCGTCCGCCGCAAAGACGACGTCATCCAAATCCGCGCCTCTGCGGAAGCAAAAGCGATTCTCAACCGAGCCGCCGCTATACGCGGACAAAAGCTTTCCGAATTCATGTTGGAGAGCGCCCGTCGGCAGGCCGAGGAAACGATCTTCGACCAGCGTACATTCTTCCTCGACGACGCCGCGCACCGGCGCTTTCTCGCGTTGCTCGATTCTCCGCCGAAGCCGTCCGCGAAGGCTCGCGCCCGATTCCAGCGCAAGCCGCCGTGGAAGGCATGAGCGCTGCATCCGCACAGTTTCGGGCACCGGAACCACTTGCTGCCACGCACGATCTATCGCAATTTGTCAACGGCATTCATCCTTCGCTCCACCAGTGGCTACGCGAACGGGCGCGCTTAAGCGAAGGGCTCTCTGCGCGGACATACGTGCTGTGCACCGCGGACGAGCGAGATCGTGTTGTGGGTTATTACGCAATTTCGGCGGCGGTCGAACAGCGTATTACTTTGCCTTCAGCGAAGCTGCGGCGCGGTATGCCCGAGCAAGTCCCTCTGTTATTGATCGGGCCTCTTGCAGTTACGGCAGAGTATAAAGGCCAGGGACTAGGGTCGGCCCTGTTGGTTGATGCGTTGCAACGTTGCCTAGCGGCATCTGAAATTGCCGGAGTGCGGGGCGTCGTTGCCCATGCCATCGACGATGCTGCCGTCGGCTTTTACGAGCGGCACAGGTTCGTTCGCTGCCCACTGGGCGAGCGCGTCATGCTCATGCCAATCGAAACGGTTCGATCCCTTCTGGCCAAATAAGGGGGGCCACGCACTTGATCTCCTAAATTCAAGCTATGTTTTTCCGTTTCAATCGCGGTCCCCTCGCTTGTTCACTGTCGCGTGGCGGAATTTTTCGCACGTTCCGTGATTTGCCGGAAAGCCCCGTTTGGTCGGCGCGCCTGACCTGCCGTCGGGCGCAAGATGAGCGATGACTTCACCGTCCCTTTGCGCCCGGAGCCAACAGGCCCGCACGCTTTGGCTGCAGGCGCATCCGTCACCCACAGGTTCAGACCAAATCGCCGTGATGCCTCGACGCTCCTAGCCGTTGATAGCAGCCCGGGACGCTGCGCCACATCGAGGCTCTGCCCCCGCCCCGTTGCATCACCGGGCAAACAGGCTCAAATGAAGCCAGGAGTCTGTTCATTGCTGGGTGAAACTCGGGGCTCAGCTTACACACAATCTGAAAGCGCTTGATGCCGACCGATTAGAGAAGCGACCGCGTTGCCGCGCATGACACGACTTGCCAAACGCAGACATTCGCTAGTGCACAGAAGGGCCACCTCGCGGCGGCCCTTGCTCACTTGGTTTTGTCGCTTCAGATCGCCGCCCGAGCGCGTTGCTTCCTGCGCCAGCCAAACAGACCCATCGCGCCGAGGCCGGTGGCCAAGAGCGGAAGGGCGGCTGGGAGCGGTGTGGGCGCCGGGGTCAGGTAGGCGTCAACAGGACCAGCATCGTTGTCGAGGTCGAATGCGGTATCCCCGGTTAAGGTCACTTGCAAATATCCCACCTCAACGGTCGTAGCTGATTGGAGACCATATCCGACGCCAAGGCCGATAACACCGGTGCCTGATGGAATCTGATAGCCATCAAACGTGTCAATCACATCGTTCGAAGCATCATAAAATACGAGATTGAGAGTACTGCCTGCGTCAAAATCCGCTCCGGGGGAAAACGACAACGAGAAATTCATGCCAACGAACGATGTTCCGGCCGGATAAGTGGAGGTCATGTTAATAGGCAAATCGAAGCAAGTGTTGGGGCCAGCGTAGCTATATGCTGCGTCATAATTTGTGCCGCACGTAGTAGTCGCCCAACTGCTACGACTCGTTCCCACCAGCACCGCAAACAGCGCTACCGCGAACGCAATTTTGAACGCATAAGATTTCATGATCGCCCCCTTGCCCTTCGGGGCCCATAATTTAAGGCCAGCATCATTGCCGCAGAGCAGCAAATGTGTGATTACACCCGAAATCGCCATGCGAATTGATTTAGATCAATGACAGCTGGCGCAAAGCCCGGGGCTCGGGCGTAAGGCGGAGCGGCCACTACACCTTGCAGCGAACGCACAAATCCTTCGAGCTTACCGTGCGGTTCCTGCGCTGCCCTATGCAACGCGAGCTTCACAGCTGCGGCGATGAAGGCATGTGGTGGAGGATCGCAAGGATGGTCGTGGCGCACGCGCTTATGGGTCCAATCCCAACCGCCAGCAACGGACCCGGGCCAACCTGCCCGCTGATCTAGCGCAGCCTGTAGCGCTCATCCGCCGCCAATACGATTGCGGTCGCTTTTCAGGAATGTCGCTCATGCATCCTTGACCCTGCGCACAAATCAGCATTCTCTCGACTCCTGTGACGTCATAGCCCGTTGATTCAAACTCCAAAATTGGGAGCTTCGGATCATGCGCCATGAACTAACCGGACCATGAGTGGGCTGGCCATAGGGCCTATGCTGGCGCACATATCTACGCACCCGTGTTGAGTAGGCGTAAGCGATGCTCCGGTGAATTGCGGGGATATTGGATTGTGTGCCCTCACGATACGCGTAGGATTACGGTTTGTGCCTTCGAGGGACTGCCTCGCATGTTCGACGCTTCGCGCCACGGCAAAAATTTTCCGAATGAGGTTCCTCGCGCCGAGCCGCCAAAGGTACCACCGATCCGTTTGACGCCGGAGCTCAGGGTGGCACTGCAAAAAATATCGGAACAACTGCGAGAGTTTTCACACAGTTCTTGAAGCTACAGTCGGAGCCAACGTCATGGCGAAGAAAAGACGGTCGGCCCTTGCGCGGCGTTCTGGAAAAGATCGGCGCAGCGGCGTTGACACCCGCAGCGAGCAGGAAAGAGCGACCCAGGGCGAACGCCGCTCGGGCAAAGACCGCAGGACGGAGCTTGATCGACGACGCTCCACCGCTCAGTCGGGTGGGCCCGGACACGACCGCGAGCGATGAAGGTTGTAGCGGCCGTTCTTCGAGGTTGCCAGAGAGACCACGGCTTCCGTCATCGGCACGTTGACCGTGCCGATCTACCAAGGCGGCGCCGAGTATTCCGCCATCCGCCAATCCAAGGAAACGCTGGGGCAGCAGCGGCTCAATCTCGATATCAACCGCGATCAGGCGCGGGCGACGGTGGTGCAGAGCTGGGGTCAGCTCGATGCCGCCAAGGCACAGATCGAGGCGACCAAAGCGCAGGTCAACGCCGCAGAG
>DASPWJ010000093.1:0-2340 GCA_035621895.1 Burkholderiaceae bacterium
GACGATTCGGTCGCCTACCCCCGCGAGCCACCCGGTTCGGCCCTCGCTATGTTCGTTCATGTAAAGGCGCAAAACCTCGATGAACAGTACCTCGGCCAACTTGGCGAGCACGCCGGCGCCGCCTGGCCGCGGCGAGCGCGCCTCGACGAGGGCATATCGAACGGAGGCTTCCAGCCAGATGCCAGCATTCGACCCACGTACGTTCACGCGCACCAAGGAAGGCAAGCCGGCTAAGAGAAGACGTGCAAGGCGGACATCACAAGCAAGGTAGCCGCAGACCAGACGCGTCGTCGGACCGCCACCGCCGTATGACAGCTGGCGTGGACGCCGCGACAGGACTTCGTCCAGACGCGCCCCCGATGCGGGCGCGAGTCCGGGTTCTGAGGCCATGCGGTGCGCGTCGCCCTCGGGAAAGATCACGGCGTCGCCCGCGATCAAACGCACCGGGGACTGGTTGCCCATCTCGACGAAGCACTCGCCTTCCATGACCATGTGGAAGATGACCACACGCTCGGCGCCGGGCTCTAGCAGCCTCGCCGCCGTATCAGCGCTTGGGGATTGATAGCACCAGGGCGCAGTGAACCTGGCATTAATGAAAATGGCGCCGACCAACTGCACAACGCGTAGGGTCTCCGATAAGGCGTCCATCAATGATCCTCAACCTCGACGTGCAAGGCCACGGGTATCGCCTCCTGCATCGCGCAAGATACCGGTGAACACCGGTGGCTGTTTTCCACCAGGACCCTCAACCGCTCCTTCGAAACGCCGGGTGCGCAGATCCGCACATACAAATGCACCTCGCGCGGCCCGGCCGAGACCGGCGAACCGTCCCTGTCTGTCATGCCGAAGATCCCGCGTGCGTCTGAACGACTGCTGGCAGTCAGTTCAAGCGCACTTAGCGCAATGCCTTCCGTGGCAGCGGCCATGGCAATTCGCGTGGCCGCACAAGAGGCCAGTCCAGCTCGGACCAGCCAACCCGGCGTGACGTCTTGGCCGCGCCCGCCCAGCTCCTCGGGCATGTCGGTTTCGAGCTGGAAGCCATTAGGATGGGTAGTGACCGTCTTCAGGCCGCCTTCCCAACGTGCCGATGCCGGCGCGTCATCATTGATGCCGGCCTCGGGGCGTCGTCGCAACACCGACTCGACCCGCCGCACGGCCGCGGCGATTTCCTCTGTTGTCATGGTTATCTCCAGGTTGCCCTCACATTACTTATTTTGGGCGCCTTGTCGGCGTGCGACTAGTGGGGTTGCAAAGGCCGATTGTTTACCAGGATGGATGGGCAGGAATTTCGGACGCTTGGCAAGTAGCGAGTCCCGCGACCGGCAAGATGCGGACGATTGGTCAGAAGACACGGCCGCGCAGGTAGGACAGTCGCTCTGCTCCGCAAGACACTGGCGAGCCTGATCGGCGGCCTCCTGGGAGCCGCCGAGCTTCCCGGTAAGACCGAGCTCGAAGACCCGACAAACGAGGAGCAAACCGCCATGAACGCACCTACTGACCTAAAGGCTCTAAAGACTCGCCAAATGACAGCGTGGGCGAGTGGAGACTACGCCGTGATCGGCACGACCCTGCAACTCGTCGGCGAGTTGCTCGCGGAGGCATGCGATCTTCGTTGCGACGAGCGCGTCCTCGATGTGGCTGCGGGCAATGGCAATGCGACACTGGCCGCCGCGCGTCGCGGGTGTCGGGTGACTTCGACCGACTACGTTGGGGCCCTGTTGGATCGCGCTAAGGAGCGGGCCCGCGCGGAACGCCTCGATGTCAACTTCGAGATAGCCGACGCCGAGGCGCTGCCCTACACGGATGGGAGTTTCGACGCTGTGCTTTCAACCTTCGGCGTGATGTTCACACCCGACCAGGTAAAGGCTGCCGATGAATTAGCCAGAGTGTGCCGCACAGGCGGCCGAATTGGTCTTGCGAACTGGACCCCTGAGGGCTTTATCGGCCAAGTGTTCAAGACACTGGGGCGCTATTTGCCGCCACCGGCCGGGGTGCAGCCGCCTTCGCTCTGGGGCGTCGAAGCGCATCTACACTCCCTGTTCGGAGAAAAAGCGGCCGCAATCGCGGTGACGCCTCGAGTTTTCAACCTCCGCTACCGCTCAGCCGCGCACTTTATCGAGGTCTTTCGAACCTGGTACGGACCGCTTCATAGAGCTTTCGCGGCCCTGCCGCCCGATGGAGCTACGGCACTAGAGAACGACCTGACGGAATTGTTGAACCGGATGAACCGGGCCGCCCCAGCGTCTCTGGTCGTACCCAGCGAGTACCTCGAGGTTGTGATCTCGCGGCGTTAGGCGGACTCCGATGAAGGTAAAAATGCGAGAACCGAACAACCGCCGT
>DASPWJ010000094.1:0-30848 GCA_035621895.1 Burkholderiaceae bacterium
GCTTTGGCGGGTGCGTTCATTTCGCGCCCTCTGGGCGGGCCAGCGCCGCCAACGCGGTGGGGGCGATGGTGTTTCGCTGCAGCGCCGCCTCCTTGTTTGCCGCCATGCCAAAGGCGACCGCCATCAGCTGGCTGTAAAAGACCACGGGGATCTGAAACTTCGTTCCCCACTTGCGATTTATGGCCGCCTGGTACATCTCGACATTGGTCTGGCACAGTGGGCAAGGCGTCGAGATCACATCGGCGCCAGCTTCCTGCGCCTCGCTAAGAATCGTCTTGATAAGGGGCAGTGTCCGATCGGGGCTCATCACGGCGACCGAGGCGCCGCAGCACGAGGTCTTGTTGGAAAACGCTAGCGCCTCGGCGCCGCAGGCGCGCGTGAAATCGTCAAGAAAGGTCGGTTCGTCTGTAGCGTCAAACTTGCCACCGCCCTCGGTACCAGCGAAGGGGCGCACGGTTTGACAGCCGACGTAGCCGGCGACCTTAAGGCCCGTGAGTGGATTGGTTACTTGCGAAGCGATGCGATCGATGCCTACGTCGTTCACCAGAACCTCGCAGATGTGGCGCACGCGCAAGTCGGCGTCGTAGGAAAGCTTTGCCTCGCGCAGCGCAGTGTTGATTTGCGTGCGCGTCTTGACATCGGCCTTGATCTTTTCGGCGCCACTGTGCGTGTTCAGGTAACACGCGGCGCATCCCGTGACCACGTCGCGCGTGCCCTTTTGCTGGGCTTTGGCCAGGGTTCGGCCGGTCAACGCGAGGTTTGGTTTTTGGCAGCCGCCGATATGCCCAACCGAGGCGCCACAACAGTTCCAGTCGTCGATCTCATCGAGTTCAATTCCCACCTTAGGCAACACAGCGCGAAGCGATTCGTCCAGATGGCGCGCGCTGCCCTGCGAGGAGCAACCCGGGTAGTAGGTGAGTGTTTTGGCTTCGCTCATCGCACGGCTCCTTTATTCGCCCAATTCCAATTCGCGTGCCTTCGCCAATATGGCCTTGAGCCCCCGCCGGTCTTTGATCCGGCGTGGCATGCCCATATGCATGCGTCCCGTGCGGATCATGCCGACGGCGATCGAAAGATTCTCCAGGGCGCGCCGCAAGCCCTCCTTGAGCCCGAAAGTGAAGTAGTAACGGGCCGTGATCAGGCGCTCGTCGGTTCGACCGTAAAACCGCGCCGACCACCAGAAGGAGCGCGCAAAATTCACATTCTCGGTACCTTTGGACGCGTATCCGAGCTCAGCCGATTTGGCGGCTAGGTCCTGCAGGATGTAGGTGACGGGGACGCCACGCGGGCAGCGCACCACACAACGGTAACAGCTCGTGCAGTTCCACAGCGTGTTAGAGCGCAGCACCTCCTCCTTCATCCCGGCGCGGATCATCATGAACAGCTTGCGCGGACCATAGTCCATCTGCACACCAATGGGACAAGAGCCGGAGCACACCCCGCATTGCATGCACAGCGACAAGAGCTCGCCGCCCTGAATGTTGTCGCGGACCCAACGCGCAAATCCCAGGTCATAGGGCACGGCCGATACTTCAGGCAGAGCTTTCATTTCAGAAGCCCTTCATGGGGTTCGGATCGAGGGCGCTGATCAATTCGGAAAAGCTATTGATCACGTGGGGCACCCGATGGCTGTCGGAGATCGAAATTTCCTCGAGGGCAACACGCTCGGACTCGAGCATCATGCTCTTGAGCGTTTCGCCGACCTTTGCGATTCGCTCGCTCGCCAGACCCGAGCCCTTGACAAAATGGCATTGATAGTCGTCGCCAGACTTGCAGCCTAAAAGCAAGATGCCGTCGTAGCCTTTTTCCAGCGCCGTCGAGATCCACAGCATCGTCACCGATCCGAGGCAGCGCACGGGGATGATGCGTACGAAGCTACTCCACTGCGAGCGGTGAAATGCCGCCATGTCGATCGCCGGGTAGGCATCGTTTTCACAGGCCAAGACCAGAATGCGGGGTTTCTCCGCAAACTCGTCCGGTATTTCGTTGGCCTGGATCATCGCAGCGACCATCTGCGGGTTGTAGTTGTCAAACGTGATGGTGCGCACTGGACAGGCACCCATGCAGGTGCCGCACCGCCGGCAGCGTGAGGCGTTGACCACCGGCCTGCCGTCGGTCTCTTCGTCGATGGCACCAAAGGGGCACTCCACCGTGCAGCGCCGACACTTGGTACAGATGTCGTAGCCGATCTTTGGATACGACAGGTCGCCCACTCTGGGGTGAACGGCGACTCCGGCGCGCGCACTTTCGATCGCCTGGATGGCCTTGAGTACCGCGCCCGTCGCGTCTTCCGCGCTTTCGGCCATGTTCATCGGCCGGCGAACCGGCCCGCAGGTATAAATCCCGGTGCGGCGCGTCTCGTAGGGAAAGCAAAGGTAATGGCTGTCGGCAAACCCGTCGGCCAAAATCGGAATGTGCGGCCCTTGCCGGTATTGCAGGTTCAGAATCGGCCCGCCGTTCGTTTGCGCGCTCTTGCGCCACTGCACGACTTTGGCCTGCGTCTGGCCCTGGTAGCCGGCAACGCGAATTGCTGCAAGCGGATTGATGTCGTCTTTGAGTTGCTCGACACTTTTTTCCGGTTCGACCGTTGCTGCTTCAAGGTCGGTCGAATTCGGAACCATGCCGGTGGCAAGAACAATAAGGTCCAAGCCGGCTAGCGGGACCTCGCCGCCCAAAAGATCATCGAGGTAGGTAACCGTCATAGTGGGGGCGTCGACGCGACGCACGCGGCCCTTGAGAAAGATCACCCCGCTGCGCTGCGCCTGACGGTAAAACTCTTCGGCGGTGCCCGGCGTGCGCAATTCCTCGTACACGATGTAGGCGCTGGCTTGCGGGAGCGATGCAACGAGCTGTAATGCTTGCTTGATCGAAACGCCACAGCAAACCGATGAACAATAGGGCAGATGCTGCGAGGTTCGGCTGCCGGCACACTGCAAAAAAGCAACCGAACGGACCGGGGCACCGTTGGAGGGACGGGTGGGCGTACCACCTCGCAGCATCGCCTCGAACTCAATTGCGGTGACCACGTCGGTGCCGCCGTAACCAAGCTCGGTGAGTTGCGAAGCGTCGTAGGGACGCCAGCCGGTAGCGACGACGACGGCGCCGACGCGCTCGGTCGTCTCGACACCAGCTTGCGAGATCAGCACTTCGAAGCGACCGGGCGCGCCGCTGGTGCGGCAAACGCGTGCTTGCGTAAGAACCTTGATGCGCGCTTGTGCGCGCACCGCCCCGATGAGCTTTTCGATGTCGTTGGGCCGTGGATCGCGATAGGGCGGCAGGTGCGGCATGCGCTGCGACCACTTCGCTGCCCAACCCCCGAGCTGTTCGCTGCGTTCGACAAGCACAACGGGGTAACCGCACTTGGCCGCCTCGAGCGCTGCGGTCAGGCCGCTTACGCCGCCGCCGACCACTAGCACGGTGCGGGCGCTATCGGTTAGAGGTGCGGGTTGCGGCACCGCCGTTTTTGACAGCTGCGCAAGACACATACGCAGCTGGTCGCTGGCCAGCATCTGGGTATCCTCGACGCGGGCCGGTTGCGACCAAGCGACGTGCTCGCGCAAATTCGCGCGCACCAGCGGTATGCCATCGAACCGGAAGCGATCGGTCATCATGCGCGGCGAACAGGCCGCGATCGCAACACGATCAATCGTCCCGGCAGCCAGATCATGCCGCATCGACGCCACGGCCTCCTCGGAACACAGCGCCGCGCCTCGCACGCAATGGGTCAGCTTGAACTCGGAGCGCGCCAGCTTCTCGAGCGCTTCCGTATCAACCGCCTCGGCGATCCCGCACCCCTCGCACAGGTACAAGCCGCTGTTGTTCTGCGCCACCGTCATTGCCCTCGCCCCTTCTCAGGATTCCCGCACCGCGCGCACTGCCTTAAGGGCGGCGGCGGTGGCCGACTGAACCGACATCGACACATCCAGCGGCGCACTGGCGACGCCAGCCGGGCAAACACCGTCGGTCTCGGCCGTGGCCACCAAAAAGCCGTATTCGTCTTGCTCTACCCCCCAGCTGTTCTGCCATCGCTGCGGCACGACGGGCTGCATTCCCGTTGCCAGCACGACCAGGTCGTAGGCTTCGGAGTAGATCTCGCGATCGACGGTTCGCTCCCCATGCAGCACCGGGCGGCCATCCTCGGCAAAACGAATGTGCGCCGGCTTGGACTTGATGAAGCGAACTTGCGGATCCGCCCTTAGCTTCTCGTAAAACGCCTCGAGCTTGTCATGCGCGCGCAGATCGATGTAGTAGATATCAACTTGTGCTTCGGCGTACTGCTCGCGCAAGTACGCCGCGTGCTTGAGCGAAGCGAGGCAACAGATCCGCGAACAGTAAGGCAAGTGGTTGATGTCGCGCGAGCCGGCACATTGCACGAGGGCCACCTTCATCGCCGGCTGGCCGTTTGAGGGTCGCACGATGCGCCCTTTGGTCGGGCCATCGGCGGCCGCAAGCCGTTCCATCTGTACGTTGGTGATGATGTCGGGACTGTGGCCGTAGCGGTAAACATCGATGCGCCGTGCGTCGTACGGCTGCCAGCCGGTGGTCCAGACGATTGCCCCGGCGCTGAGCTCGAATGTTTGTTCGCGCTCATCGGGCTCGATCGCGCCGTAGCGACACGCGCCGCGCAGCTTGGGCCCCTCGCCAGCGGCGATGGCCTCGGGCGACACGAGGTAACGCGCCGGGAACGCATGCTCGTGGGGCAATCGGGCCGCCTTGACGCGATCGAGGCCAAGATTAAATGGGTTGGGCACGGTCGTCTCGCACACTCGGGCGCAATCTCCGCAGGCTGTGCACTTCTCGTTCACGTAGCGCGGATGGCGCCTGACAGCGACCGAGAACGCCCCGCGGCTGCCGGCCACGTGGGTGACTTCGCACATCGTCATGATGCGAATGCGCCGGTTGGCACGCAGGCGCTGATAGTTGATCTCCAGCCCGCAGGCAGGGCTGCACAGTTTGGGGAAATAGCGATGCAATGCGGCAACGCGTCCGCCCAGGCTGGGCCCCTTCTCGAGCAAGATGACGTCTTCGCCGGTCTCGGCGGCCTCCACCGCGGCGCTAATTCCGGCGATGCCGCCTCCGACCACGACGATCGTGCGGCTCGCCGGCCCGCTGCTTTGCGCCTGATTGACCATCGGTTCGTCTCCCTGCGATGCAAAACTGCTTAGACCCCGCCAATCAGGCCGCAAGCGCTTGGCGTTGGTAGTACTGCTGCAAGATCGCCACAACCTCAGGGCGTGAGAACTGCGGCGGGATCGCTTCACCTTTGGCTAGCATCTCGCGCTGACGCGTTCCGGAGATCGACAGGTGATGCTTGGCATCGTGCGGACAGGTTTTGCCCGTGGCCATGCCGTCACAGCGGTGGCAGTAAAAAGTGACGTCTATCTTCAACGGCTGGCACAGCAAGGCTCCGGGCCACAGATCATCAAAGATGGTCTGTGCATCAAATGGACCGTAGTAGTCGCCCACACCCGCGTGATCGCGGCCCACAACCAAATGCGAGCAGCCGAAGTTTTGCCGGATGAGCGCATGAATCAGCGCCTCCCGGGGGCCGGCGTAGCGCATCTCGATCGGGTAGCCCGCCTGGATCGCGATGTTGGGCTTGAAATAGTTGTCGATCATGGCCTGGATGGCCTTCGTGCGCACCTCGGCCGGGATGTCTCCGGCCTTTAACTTGCCCAGCACTTGGTGAATAAAAACGCCATCGGTGACTTCCGCCGCAATCTTGGCCAAGTGTTCGTGGCTGCGATGCATTGGGTTGCGCGTTTGGAAGGCGGCAACCCTTTGCCAGCCGCGACGCTCAAACTCGGCGCGCGCCTCCTCGGGACGCAGGTACAGTCCAGGATATTTGGCCGGGTAGGGCCCTTCGGAAAGGGCCATCACCGGTCCAGCGACGTTAACCTCGCCCTGGCTCATCACTTTTTCTACCCCAGGATGCTTGGGATCATTCGTGCGAAAGACATGCTTGCACTCGAGCGCACGGTCAATGGTGTACTTCTCGCGCACCATCATCAGACCCAACGTCTCGCCGCTTTCGCCGTCAAGCAGCGCGACTTCCTCGCCAATTCCGAGGCTCGAGGCGACTTCCTCGGATACCGACAAGGTAATTGGGATCGGCCAGAAGATCTCATTGGCCAGGCGCATCTCGACAACCGACCCCTTCCAATTCTCGTAACCCATGAAACCATCGAGCGGCGTGTACGCACCCATCCCGAGCATGAACAAATCCGAGACTTCGCGCGAAGTCAAACGCAGCTTCTTGAGCGTTGCAGCGCGCGCAAGGGCCTCGCTGCGCTGCTCTTTGGGAACCAGCAAGGGCCGCAAGTGGCCGCCGCCGTGCGGTGCAATTAGTTTTGTCATGCCCTGGCTCCTTTTGCCCGGCGCTCGGCGCTCAGTCCGACCGTCGGTGTTTTCTCCTCAGACCGCACCGGTTTCGCATCGCGCCTTCGCGATCGCCCCCTGTAACACGTGTTCGCGCAGATGAAGCGTCGGTTCATTAAATAGCACCGCGCGCAGCCAATCGAACCCGAGCTGCATCAGCGCTTCGTCATCGTTTTCCAGATGCTCCCGCATGGCGGGATCGACGGCGTACTTTTCCAGAAAACTGGAGCCAAACACGAAGCGCCGGAACGCATCCGGGTCGGCCGAGACCATAAGAAACATCTGGCGCACCCGCTGGTCGGGTTCCTTGCCCCAGGGTCCGCCGCTTGACTTCCAGGACGCAAGTTTCATCAGAATCTGGATCCAGCCGCGGTTGTGCTCGTCGTAGTCGGCCACCTGCTGATCCTCGCGAAACTGTGCGACGGTCTGCTCACTGGGCTGTTCATGGCCCTTGCAGTGCGGCTCCTTGACGAGAAAATAAAAGTCCTCCGGCGCATCGTGCCCCTTCATCTTCACACTTGCCAGGCCCAGGGGGTAGTAGCGGCAAGCGGCTGGCCGGTCGCGGTAGACGCTGCAACCTTGCTCCGGATCGAGGAACACACAAGGCTTGCGCTCGCTGCTGGCATCGCGCATGCCCAGACGCAGTACCGGCATGCCTGATGGCTCGTGAATCGTGGGCGATGCGTAGCGCGCAGTGACCTCGCTCGCGCGAATTCCCAGATTTCGGCCAAGTCGAATCAGGTCGTAAGGCGTCAGTGTGATTTGCGTGTTATGGCAGCACTCGTTCCAACAGGACAGGCCGCGGTGACACGAAAAACGCAGCGTGTCGCTGTTTCGATAGCGGGTCGGCTGTACAGGATCGGCCGCGCTCGCGCGCAGCGCGGCAACGATCGGCACCTCCATGTCTGCTTCGGCGCGACGGCGCTCGAGTTCGTCCTCGAACGCGTCGCGCGGTGCGACGACGCTCGAGTTGTCGTCGCACCTTGCTTGCGAGTCGTCAAACTCTTGCGCCATGGACCGCTCAGTGCTTGGCGGCGCCGTAGGTCTTGGGCACCAGATCCTTGTGTGGCACCTTTTTCAGGCTCCACTGTTTGGTTTCTGGATCAAACCGCGAATTCACGAAGCACTTCCAGTTCGCGTCGTCCAGGTTCGGGTAATCGGCGCGATAATAAAAGCCCGGGTAGCGCGTTTCCGTGCGGAACGTGATGTGCCGCATGTGCGCTTCGCCTGCCCAAAGCCGGTGGTAATTCTCCCAAGCCCGCATGAGTTCGTGCAGATCCTTGGCCCGCATGTGCACGCTGTCCTCCTTGAGCATGACCAGATACTTTGTGGCCAACTCGAGCAGCTTGCCGTTGGTCTGGTAGTAGGTCGAGACGCCCGCCACGTACTCGTCCATGATCTTTTGCAGCCGCATCTGGAACATTCGCGGCGTGATGTAGTAGGGATTCAGATCCTCGGCCGTGGTCTTGTCCTTGTGCTCCAGGTAGTTGCGCACGGGCCGGTAGATCTCCTCGGTGATCGCCCGGATGTCGGCCTTGAACGCCGGCTTGAAGTCCTTGTGGTCGCGGCAGAAACGAACCATGCTCTTGCCAACGATGCGGCCCTCGGCGTGCGAACCTGAAGAGAACTTGTGCCCAGAGGCGCCCACACCGTCGCCCGCAGTGAATAGACCCTTGACTGTGGTCATACGGTTGTAGCCCCACTGCCATTCGGGCGGTGCAATGTCTTCGGGTCCCGAGACCCAGATGCCGCAGCATCCGGAGTGGCTTCCCAGGAGATAGGGCTCCGTGGGCATGAGTTCGGAGGCGGTCTGCTCGGGCCGAATATTCATGCCCGCCCAGACACCGGCCTGGCCGATACACATGTCGAGAAAGTCTTCCCAGGCCTCGGCTTCCAGGTGCTTGACCTCCTTCGGCGTCATGGTGGCTGAAAGCTTGGCCATGGCCGCCGGCGTGTCCATAAGGATCGGCCCGCGACCTTCCTTCATTTCTTTGAGCATCGCGTGGTTGCGCAGGCAGCTCGGGACCACGAACGCTTTGTCGTAGGGAGCAAACTGCGTAAGCAGATCTGCGTGCTTGGCCACGTAGTCTTCGCCAAAACCATTGACAGCTTTGGACTTAAAGAGCAGGAACCAGGCCCCAACGGGCCCATATCCGTCCTTAAAGCGCGCTGGCACGAAGCGGTTTTCCATCATCGTGAGCTCGGCACCGACCTCGGCCGCCATCGCGTAGGTCGATCCAGCATTCCACACGGGATACCAGACCCGCCCCATTCCCTCACCGGTTGTGCGCGGACGAAAGACGTTGACTGCGCCGCCCGCCACATCGAGGATGGCCTTGGCCTTGAATACGTAGAGCTTGTGCTCTCGCACCGAAAAGCCCACCGCGCCAGCAATCTGGTTGGACTCTTTGGCGTCGAGGAGGAACTTGACGATAAAGACGCGTTCGAAGATGTTTTCGATGCCCAGCGCCTTTTTCGCAGCCTCGGCTACGATCGGTTTGTACCCCTCGCCGTTGATCATGATCTGCCAGCGGCCGGAGCGCACCGGTTTGCCGCCGTCCTTAAGAGCAACGCCTTCCGTGCTCTTGTCCTTCCAGATCGGCAGACCCCATTCCTCGAACAGATGCACCGAGTCATCGACGTGGCGGCCGACATCAAATACGAGGTCGTCACGGGTGATGCCCATAAGGTCGGCGGATACGTATCGGCAATAGTCCTCGGGGGTGTTCTGCCCCAAGTACGTGTTGATCGCCGACAGGCCCATAGCCACTGCGCCAGAGCGGTCCATCGCCGCCTTGTCTACGAGGGTGATCTTGACGTCGTTGCCGGCCCAGCGCCGGGCCTCGTACGCCGCTCCGCACGCGGCCATGCCACCGCCGACGATCAGGATATCGGTCTCGTGTTCGACGATTTGCGGATTACCAAAGCTTGGTTCGCTCATTGTTCGGATTCCTGTAGTTTGTTGCGATCAGAATCGTTCGCGCTTGGAGGCTTTACTAAGAGGCGATGATCGGTAACTTCTTGCCCGTTTCGGTGAACAGGCGCTGATCGCGCAGATCGCCGGCCTCAGGCTTGTTGGAGTAGGGATTGATCGATCCGACCGCAGTTGTGCGCACGGGGAACTTAAAGCGCTTGATTTCCCCGTCGCGAAATTTGATGGTCCACATGATCGCGGTGTCGGTACGCATGGGAATGACCGCGCCGCCCATGGGAACCCAATCGGCAAATGAGCGCACCTCGATGGCCTGCTGCGGGCAGGCCTTGACGCAGCATTGGCATTCCCAGCACTGCTCGGGCTCCTGGTTGTAGGCCTTCATCCGCACCGTGTCGAGCTTCATCAGGTCGTTCGGGCAGATATACATGCAGGCGGTGACAGTGCCCCCCTTGCATCCATCGCATTTTTCCGTGTGTACAAACGTCGGCATCTCATGTCTCCCGTATCGCTGTGGTTACCTGCGGTTTTGCTCTACAACTCAAATCGGCACTCTTACTCTGGCTAAGTTCGTCAGCTCGCAACTTGCAACTCTTCCACGGGGCTATCTTCGCTACTTTGATGCGTATCAAGCGCAGCGCAGCGCACTTGCGTTAATGGGCCGAAGCCCGCATTCGCCAGACGCACGCCCACCTCGCTGTTCATCGCTCGCGAGAAAAAATCTGAACTGCTGTGAAATGCTCTTCCCTTTTATCCTCCTACTGCTTGCGTCATGTACCAGTGCACCTGCTGCCGAGCGGCGACAACCTCGCCGATCACCGTAAGCGTCGGCGCATGTAAACCCGCGCGCGCCACCTGCGCCGGCAAAGACGCAAGCGTGCCCACCACGACACGCTGGCCTGGCCGCGTCGCCTCCTGAATAATTGCCGCGGGCGTTTGCGCGGGTCGCCCGTGCTCGATCAACTTGGCGCACAAGAGCGGTAAGGCAAGCAGACCCATGTACACGACGACGGTCTGGCGCGCACGCGCAAGTGCGGGCCAGTCCAGGTCGATCGATCCGTCCTGCAATTGCCCAGTGACGAACGTGCAAGATTGCGCCAAATTGCGGTGCGTCAGCGGTATTCCCGCGTAGGCGCAGGCACCCGTCGCCGCAGTGATGCCGGGAACGACCTGAAATGGCACTTTGGCTGCTGCCAAGGCCGCGATCTCTTCACCACCGCGCCCAAACACGAACGGATCACCGCCCTTTAGGCGCAGAACCAGCTGACCGCGCTGTGCACATGCGATCATTCGCGTATTGATTTGCTCCTGCGGCATCGAGTGGTTATTGCGCCGCTTTCCAACGTAGATGCGTTCGGCGCCCGGCGGTAAGAGGTCGAGAATCTCGGTGCTCACGAGGCTGTCGAACAGCGCCACGTCGGCCCGCTCAATCAATCGCAACGCGCGCAGCGTGAGCAGCTCGGGGTCACCCGGCCCCGTACCGACGAGCACGACTTGCCCTTCGCCTGCCTGGCGCGCGGCGCAGGGCGCAAGCACTCCGGTCATGTCCATGGCGGTGTCCTCTTGCGCACGAGCACAAGTAGCTGGCGTTTGCCTGTGTGGTTGAACATCCAGGCGGTTGTGTCCGAGTGCACGCTCATGCGAGCAGGCTCCTCTCTTCGAGGCGGTGCAAGGTGCCGGTGCCGGCCGATGACCTTTTTGTCGATCGGACGAAAGCCACGAAGCGCCGCGCCCAATCGCAGTTGCCGACCGAGCGCAGATGGCTGTAAGAGGCGAGCAGGTTATGGTGCACGATGCCGTCGTTGTGTCCGTCGATTCCGTGTCCGCGCACCACGCGGTAGGCAAACTGTAGTTTTGGATCGACGTTTTCCAGGGCCGAGTGGTGGAACTCATGCGCAAGAATGCGCGTTCCCGGTGTGACGCCAGCGTGCCACGCGGCGGCGCCCGTGGGCTCGAGTTCCACGTAGCCGCGGCCAACGGGGCGGCTATGCATCATCACGTCGGCGCCGATTGCGCCGACCATTTCATGGCGTCGACCGGCAATTGTCAGGCTGCGCGTTAGATACATCAGGCCTGCGCATTCGGCGTAGACCGGAAGGCCCGTATCGATTGCCTCGCGGATTTGTGCCCGAAGCGCACGATTGCCTTCGAGCTTAGGCGCAACCATCTCGGGAAAGCCGCCACCGATAAACAGCGCATCGACCTGCGGCAAGGTTGCGTCACGCAACGTGTCAAAGGGCACCAACTTAGCGCCCTGCGCCTTTAGTGCCTC
Source organism: Burkholderiaceae bacterium (assembly GCA_035621895.1). Lineage (GTDB taxonomy): Bacteria > Pseudomonadota > Gammaproteobacteria > Burkholderiales > Burkholderiaceae_F > GJ-E10. The sequence continues at coordinate 11,583 of DASPWJ010000094.1, forward strand.
CAAATCGTCGCTGTAATAAAAACCAAAGGCGCGATCTTGCGCGATGCCGATGCGCACATCGTGTTGGCGCACGAGGCCGGGCGCCGGTCCCGGTGGGTGCCGCGGCGCCAGGCCGCCCTCCGCGGCTGCGAGCAAACGATCCAGATCGACGTTTGCGGCAATGGCCGCGCCAATGCGGGCGATGGCCGCGCTGCAGTCCATGGCCTCGTTACTGGGTATGAGTCCAAGGTGGCGTTCATCGATCGCCACGTCCAGACGTTCCGCAATGGCGCCAAGCACCGGCACGTCGGTATAGTGTTGGATCACTGCGCGCAGCTTCGCCTCGTGGCGTGCGCCGCCGACGCGATTCAGAATCACTCCCGCTATGCGAACGCGCCGGTCAAACGCCTGATAGCCCAGAATCAGCGGAGCAATTCCGCGCGTCATTCCGCGGGTATCGAGAACCAGCAGCACCGGAAGGTTCAGCGCCACGGAAAGGGCTGCATTGCTGTTGCTGCCATCAAGTGCGAGACCATCGTGCAGGCCCTGGTTGCCCTCAACCAACGCCAAGTCGCAATGTTGGGTGCGACGGGCAAAAAAAGTGCGCACCTCATCGATGGAGGTCAGGTACGGATCGAGGTTGTAGCAGGCCCGCCCACTTGCGCTGGCCAGCCACATTGCATCGATGTAATCGGGTCCTTTCTTAAAGGGCTGTACCACCCATCCGCGCTGTGACAGCGCTGCCGTAAGACCCAGCGCAAATGTGGTTTTGCCCGAGGAGCGGTGCGCCGCCGAAACGAGTAGGCCCGCTGCGGCTTGCGTCGTGTCTGCCGCCGTCTTAGCGGCTGTGTGCTCCCGTGCTTTGGATTCTCGCGCCTTCATTGGTTCAATTCCGCGCTGCTTGCACCGCTGCTTGCCCGACCGCATGCGCTCCAAAATCGTCCTGCGGGACAAAGCGCAATACACGTACGCCAACTGCAGTAATCAAAAACGCGATTCCAACGCCGCCAACTCCGAGCATCAGCTCGGGTAGGCTGGGAGCGTACGTATCCACGGTTCCGTCCCAAAATGTGCTCTTGGCCACATAACCCGGAAAGATCTCTAGCGGAAACGCTTGGCCGCCGATGATGAAAACGTACAGCTGTGCAAAGGCGCCTACCAGCACGAAGGCCGAGGCCGCCACGGCCGCTAACGGTCCGCGCGGCAGCGGACTAAACGAAATGGCCATCGGTGCGATCGCCCCCAAAACGACGTAGCCGCTCCAGAACAACCCGGGGTAGACCGGCCCATCGAGAAGCAAAAACCGCTCGAAAGCGCTCTGGCGGGCCCAGTACAGATTGGTCATGTGGTAGACGACCACGAAATACAGCCCGGTGGCGACAAATACGCCCAGCAACCGCACCATGCGCGTTTGCACCGCGGGCGGCAGCTGCAGCCCGTTCCACGCATAGATAACCGATTGCACGATCAGAAAGACCGCCAGACCCCAACCAAACGAGAGCACAATGAACATTGGTGCCAGTAGCGCTGACTGGTACGCTTGCCGGGCGACAAGAAACCCGAAAATCGAGCCCGTACCGGTGGTAAGCACGAAACGCCAGGCCAACGCCGCAAGTCCCAGCGGCTTGGCGTAGGAGTTCATACGGGCTTCCATGAGCGTCCACAGGTAGACCGCAACGACGGCGAACATGCCCGAGTACAAAAACACGTTCAGGGCAAATATCGAATGAAAATTAAAGTGGGTCGCGGCCACGACGACGCGCTCGGGCCGGCCCAAGTCGAGCATCAAGACGGCCAGCCCACCAGCGAGCATGGCCAGCGACAACAAACCAGATAGTGGCGCGCGCGCTTTATAGACCGGCTTGCCGAAGACCGAGCCGATCGAGGCCACGTTGAGCACCCCGGAAGCCGCGACGATCAAGAAGATCGCAAAGATGTGCGGTGTCCCCCAGACAATCTGATTGGACATCCCAGTAATCGAGTGACCGTGCTCCTCCATTGCGTGCGCGGCAGCAAAAGCCGCGGCGACCACCAGTGAGGCGACGGCCACGAGCAGCCAGAACAGATGCCGTTCGTTGCGTGCGGAAAGCAGCGTGGTCATCCTTACACCCCCTGGTAGCGCACGGCCGGCTCAAGCCCGAGATCCGCACGCAGGGCGGCACTGGCCTGGGCCCGCAGTCGCTGGGCGATCTCACTGGCGGGGTCGTTGAGGTCGCCAAAGACCATCGCGCCGTTTTCGGACTCGGCGCACGCTTGCACGCACGCCGGTCCCTGCCCGCGGTCGATCCGGTGCACGCACAACGTGCAACCCTCGACACAACCCTTGCCCCGTGGCACCTCAGGCTTTTGCTGCGTGAGTGTCTCGTGCACGAAGGAGCGCGCCTTGTAGGGGCACGCCATCATGCAGTAGCGGCAACCAATGCAGGTGTGACGGTCGACCAACACGATTCCGTCAGCACGCTTAAACGAGGCCCCCGTCGGACAGACATCGACGCAAGGCGGCTCGGCGCAGTGCTGGCACATTACGGGCGCCGCGGCGGTGCGGCCGGTGCCGATTTGCTTGAGTTCGACCTTTCGGATCCACTGTGGCCGCTGGCGCAGATCAATTGGCGAGTCCAGGCTGTTTTCCCGCGCACAGGCGTCGACGCAGGCGGAACAGCCGGCAGCACAGCGATTCGCATCAATGAGCATTCCCCAGCGAACTTGACTCGACGCCGATTCGCCGGCGGCACGCGCCCGCGCCAATTCGATCAGCCGCACGCCCGGAGCGAGCGCAAGTCCCGCCGCCGCTGCAACGCCCACGCCCAGCAGTGCGCGACGCGGATTTTTCTGCGGCCTCGCGCTCATGGCGTGGCTCCCAGAACTAAGCGCGGTGCGTTGGGGCGAATCGATGGTTGGTGACAGTCAAAGCAGTCAATGTGCACGGCAGCGTAGCTGTGGCATCCCTGGCAGAAGGCGTGGTCGCTGCCAATTACCGATCCGCTCTGGCGGTCGGCGTGGCACTCAATGCAAGCGTTTAGGCTGACTTTGGAGCCGCGCTCGCCCAAGTGCACAGTACGCCCGCGTTGATGCCGGAGCATGTCCGGGTGCTCACGACGCATCTTCTCGGGTGGTGCGATGCAGTGCTGCTGCGACTCGATAATGATGGTCGGTTTGGGCGTGCGCCCGGCATCCTGCGCCCTGGCCGTTAGGGCAAAGAGCGCGGCGAGCAGCAACAACCCCAGTCCCAGAAGAATTTGCGGGAGCGTCGTGTGCTGCCGGATCCGAGCGTTCATCGAAATGCCCGCGGACTATTCGCCCAGTCCCATCTGGATGTAGCCCGTAGGGCACACATCGTGGCAGATGTGACAGCCTATGCATTTGGTGTAGTCGGTATCCACGTATCGGCCCACCGTCGCTTTTTTCTTGGGCACCTTGAACACGGCGGTCTGCGGGCAATAGACCACGCAGTTATCGCACTCAAAGCACATCCCGCAACTCATGCAGCGCTTGGCCTCGGCGACGGCCTCGGCTTCTGCGAGCGGCTCAAGGCGCTCCCGGAAATTGCCCAGCGCCGACTCCTTGTTTAGGGTCGTTACCTTGCGACGCAGGCGCGGCGTGTCGGTGAAGTGGCCCAGGAACAGTTCATCGTGCGGTATCACGTACCGCTCGGATCGGTTCTCAAAATTGTGAATGGCGACGTCACTGCCCGACGTACCACGCATCGGTTCGGTTGCCCGACCAAATTTTTGACCTGCCTCGATCATCTTGCGCGCCAGGTCAAACGTGTGCACGTCGATCTTCGGCCGCTTTTCCATCTCCTCGCCGCGCAGCACGCGGTCGATGCCGTCGGCGGCGATCGCTCCGTGCCCGATCGCGGTGGTCAGAAGATGGGGACGCAGGATGTCGCCGCCAGTGAAGACTCCAGGTCGGCCGGCGAGCTGGTAGTTGCGGTCCGCACTAATCGCACCGCGACCGTTATCAAGTTCCTCAAGTCCCGTGAAATCGACGGCCTGCCCGATCGCCGACACGATCAGATCGGCCGCAATGTCCTGCTCCGGTTCCTCGACGCGTTTGATTTCGAGTTTGCCGCCGACGAACTTGGCTTCGCAGCGGGCCACACGCAATGCCTCCGCGCGGCCGTCGGCCCCGCGCACCAGCGCAACCGGCATCCAGCCGCCACGGATATCGATGCCTTCGGCCATCGCCTGCTCGATCTCGTGGCGATTGGCCTGCATCTTGTCGACGCCAAACACCGAGGTCAGCGTGACTTCGCAGCCGCGCTTGGCCGAGATCTGGGCTACATCGTGCGCCAGGCGACCGCCGACCGCATCTTCAAAGTCGGTCGGTTTGGCGTGCTCGATATTTCCCAAGCGCCGCGCGACAGTGGCTACGTCGATCGACGTGTCCCCTCCGCCGACCACGACCACGCGGCGACCGACGTACTGCAGTCGTCCGTCGTTAAATGCGCGCAGAAAAGCCGTGGCCGTGACGACGTTGGGTGCAACACCATCGGCTATGGGTAGCGCCCTTCCCGATTGCGCACCAAGCCCAAGGAAAACCGCGTTGAACTTGCTGCGGATCTCATCGAGGGAGATGTCGCGGCCGATACGGCAGCTGTTGCACACCTGAACGCCCAAATCGAGGATGCGACCAATTTCGGCGTCGAGTACCGCGCGCGGTGTGCGAAATCCCGGAATACCGTAACGCATCATCCCGCCAAGCTGCTCATGTTCATCAAAAATTGTTACGTCGTGTCCCTTTAGTGCAAGCTGGTAGGCGCACGAAAGTCCGGCGGGCCCACCGCCGACTACCGCAACCGTCTTTCCGGTGCGCACCTCGGGTCGCACGAACTTCAAACCGTGTCGAATCGCGTACTCGCCCAAAAAGTGTTCGACCGAATTAATCCCGACGTGATCCTCCACCTCGTTGCGGTTGCACCCGCTCTCGCAGGGTGCGGGACATACGCGCCCCATGACGGAAGGGAAAGGATTGGCGGCGGTCAGGCGCCGCCATGCATACTCTTGCCACGCAATGCCCGCGGGCGGCTTCTCCGTTCCACGTACGATCGCCAAGTAGCCCCGGATGTCTTCGCCCGACGGGCAGCTTGCCTGGCAGGGCGGAGCCGACTGAACATAGGTCGGACATTTGTAGCTGTGGTCGGCATCGAAGATCCATTCGCGCCAAGCCTTGGGCCTGCTATCGCCCTCCTTGTAGCGCCGAAAGCTTCTGGCCGTGGCGGTCGCTTCCCGCTTTTCTGACATTGCTAGTCTCCGGCTTCGTCGTCTGAGTTGACCCTGATTGCAGTGGCTGTCATTTCAGGCGGATGGCAGCGCTTACCAGCTGGTGTACGCCGCCAACCATGTTCATCTTGAACCCGTAGTACGGCAGCACCTTCGTAAACTGCGCCTTGCAGATGGCGCAGATCGTTGCAAGAAAGTTCACGCCGTGGCTCTGGACTACCTGTTGTAAGGCCTCCATCCTCGGTAGCGCGCCCTTCACGCGCAGCTCCAGTAGTTCGTCAGTTAGCAGACCTCCGCCACCACCGCAGCAAAACGTGCGCTCGCGGATTGTCTCCGGCGCCATTTCGACGAAATTGTTGGCAACCGCACGAATGATGTTGCGCGGGATCTCGAACTGCCCGCCGGGCTCATCGCCCATGCCCGAGGCGCGCGCCACGTTGCAAGAGTCGTGAAAGGTGACCACGCGCTGGTCGTTGGCTTCCTTGTCAAAGTGCAACGCCCCCCGCTGTATCAGATCCCAAGTCACTTCGCAGATGTGCATCGGTTGCCGGTACCGGCTGTCGAGCTGCGATTGCAGCGCGATGGCAAAAGGATCCTTGCCGCCCGCTCCAACGCCAATGAGGGTATTCCAGAAGCTGTAGGCAACTCGCCATGCGTGACCGCACTCACCGACCACGATGCGCTTGACGCCGAGCTCGAGTGCGGCTCGCCGAATGCGCAGCGCAATCGACCGAAGCTGCTCGTAGTTGCCGATGAACATGCCGAAGTTGCCGGCTTCCGAGGCATGCGACGACAGCGTCCAGGAGATGCCTGCTGCGTGAAAAACCTTGCCGTAGCCGATCAGGCTGTCAACGTGCGGCTCGGCAAAGAAATCTGCCGACGGCGTGACGAGCAATACCTCCGCGCCCTTTTTATCGAGCGGGTAGCGCACGTCGACACCCGTGTCTTCCTTGACGTCCTCCTCGAGGCCCTCGAGCGTATTTAGCAGCGCCGGTCCCGGAAGCCCGAGGTTGTTGCCGACCCGGTGCACCTTGCCGATGATTTCGTTGGAATATTTTTGCCCCAGACCAACCGCGTCCAGGATTTCGCGACCGGCCATCGTAATCTCGGCAGTATCGATCCCATAGGGACAAAACACCGAGCAGCGGCGGCATTCGGAACACTGGTAGTAATACGTGTACCACTGATCAAGGGTCTCGCGCGTAAGTTCGCGAGCGCCAACCAGGCTCGGGAACCAGCGTCCGGCCACCGTGAAATAGCGTCGGTAAACACTGCGCATGAGCTCCTGGCGGGCCACCGGCATATTCAGCGGATCGTGGGTGCCTAGAAAGTAGTGGCACTTGTCGGTGCAGGCGCCGCAGTGCACGCAGGCATCGAGAAATACCTGCAGCGATCGGTATTTGCCAAGCAACTCCGCCATCTTGGCGAGCGCCACCTCATGCCAGTTATCGACCAGCTTGCCCGGAAAGCCGATGGCTTGCTGTACCGACTCGTTGGCCACGTAGGGGCGCGATGCTGCCATGGCTTGCGTCTGCAGCACGGGAATAATGGGGATGCGCCGCAGCGGCGGCGCTTGGACGGCTCCCGCGGTTGCCATCTAGCGCTCCGCCTCCAGGCCTGCCGCCCACGGGGCGAGATGGCGGATCTGACGCGAATCGTCGCGTTGGTTGCGTGTCGGAGAAAATAGCAGCCCTGGTGCGTGCAGCAGCTTGCTGAACGGAAAGACGATCAGCAAGATGCTCACGAGCGCCAGATGGACGTAAAGCGCCGGATCGGCCGGCAGGGGCTGCAGCTCAAAATGCATCAAGCCCAGAAAATAGATCTTGACCGCAACGATGTCGGTGTGGGCAAAAAACTTCAGCGTAAGTCCAGAGGCGGCGATCAGCACCAGCAGCGCCAGCATCAGGTGGTCGGATGGTGTAGAGATGTACGCGATGCGTTCGACCAAAAAGCGCCGCGCCCACAACCCGGCGATACCCGCAACCATCGCCAGTGCTGCGAGGATGCCCAACGGCTGAAGCCACGCCACCCAACTCCAGACGGGCTCGACGAAATAGCGCAGGTGCCGCAATAGCACGAGCAGCAGTGCGCCATGGAATAGCCAGCCAAACAGCCAGATCCAGAGATTTGCCTTAAAAAGGCTCTCAAAAAAAACAATCTCGCGCACAAGCCGCAAGCCCACGCCCCAGGGTGTGGTCGGCGCGGGCGTGGTCGGGATCTTTAGCGGCGCGCGCACGCGAGCGTATTGCACAACCTTGCGGACCAGGCCGGCCACAAATACGGCGACGGCCGCATACAGCACGGCCGCGAAAAGATAGCTTGCGGTGCTCACCTTCGCCGTCTCCGAGTGGTGCAATGCGGCCTAGCGGCTGCTACGCGCTGACGCGTAGGTCCCTCAGACACACCCAGTAGGCTTGGGAAGCCCCGCGATCTTGCACGCCTGCTTGGCCGGCCCGTAGGGAAACAGCTCATAAAGGTACTGGCTGTTTCCTTTTTCCGGCCCTAGCGATTTGCCAATCGCCTTGGTCAAGACGCGCACCGCCGGAGCGATCTGGTATTCCTCGTAGTACTTGCGAAGAAAGTTCACCACTTCCCAGTGGTTCTGTGTCATGTCGATGTTCTCGCTCTTCGCGATGGTGTTTGCGACCTCCTCGCTCCAGTCGCCCAGATTCACCAGATAACCCTCTTCGTCGGTTTCGAAGCTTTTGTCGCCGACGGAAATGGTGCCCATGTTGCCTCCTAGTTTGTGTGCCGTGATTCGAGTGAATCCGATTGGCAGGGTCAAAAACGGATGTGTGCCGACGCGTTCAAGTTGGTGCGTGCCCCACGCCAGTCGTCGATCAAGTACTTCGTAAAGGGCAGCCCCGTCTTCTCGAAAAAGCGGGGCCAGCCGATGCGATCGATCCAATCGGAGAGCCGCTCCCAGGCGCGCGCGTCTTCCTTGTATGTGTATAGGATCTTCTTGACGATCTGCGCTACTTCGGGCCAGCGCGGGGGATTATTGGGCAACCCCGAAGCAACCATTTTCATAAAGCTTGGCTTGGCGCGCGCGTTGGAGTTCTTGCCGCCGACCCATACGGCGAACTTCGAGTGCACGGGGTCATTAATCTGCATCGGGGGGCAGGGTGGGTAGCACGCCCCGCAACAGATGCATTTTTTCTCGTCGACCTCGAGCGAGGGTTTGCCGTTGACCAAAGCGGGGCGAATCGCCGCTACTGGGCAGCGGGCAACTACGGCGGGCCGCTCGCAGACGTTGGCCACGAGGTCGTGATTGATCTTCGGCGGTTTGGTGTGTTGCACGATGATCGCGATGTCCGCTTGTCCGCCGCAGTTGATTTCGCAGCAGCTCGTCGACAGGTGCACGCGATTTGGCATCTCCTCACGCTTAAATTCTTCGTAGAGCTCGTCCATCAGGGCCTTGACCACGCCGGACGCGTCGGTTCCGGGGATATCGCAGTGCAGCCAGCCCTGCGTATGCGCAATCATCGAAACCGAATTGCCGGTGCCTCCCACGGGGTAACCTGCTTTTTCAAGCGCCGCGATAAGCGGGGTGACCCGCTCCTGACGGGCCAGCATAAATTCGATGTTCGAGCGGATCGTGAAGCGAACGTATCCGTCGGCGTACTGGTCCGCGATATCGCACAGTCGGCGGATGGTGTGCACGTCCATCTGCCGCTGTGTGCCAGCTCGCACGGTCCAGACCTCGTCGCCACTATGGGCCACGTGGTGAAGTACGCCCGGGCGCGGCCGATCGTGGTATTTCCAGTTGCCGTAATTCTTCCTCAGCAGCGGGTGCAGATACTGCTGGTTATCGGGCACGCCGCTTTCCACCGCGCGGCGCGGCTTGTCCTGGACCTGCGCTTGCGACATCGCCAACTCTCCTTAAGCAACCTTCTTGGCAGTGATTCGGGCGACTTCGTCGTCCCAGCCATCGGTGCGCACGTATGGGTTAGTGCGCGGGCAAGAGACCATGTTCGGATCTGCTTCCAGCCCCAGCGCGTCAAGAAAATTCACGAGACCGATGCGCTCGATCATCTCGCCAGTGCGCTCGTGCTCGAGCGCGTTTTCCGCGAAGAAATCGATGATCTTTTGCGCCAACTCGACGAGCTTTTCGCGGTCCTCATCGGTCTCCAGCTTCATGAAAGGCACAACTACGGTGCCCATCAGATCGCCGATTTTTAGAGTGCGCTTCCCTCCTACGAGAATCGTCGCCCCCTTGTCTTTGCCCGGTGCCAGGCCACCGGTGATGACGTTGATGCAGTGCATGCAGCGCACGCAGTCGCGGTTGTCGATCTGCAGCGCGTGGCTGTCGTCGACCTTGACGGTGGAAATCGTCGGTCCCGTCCTGGTCTTGTCTGCGTCGACCACCTGCATCGCCTTTGTCGGGCAGCGCGCGACCACGTTGTTTACCAATTCCGCCATGCCATGCCTGGCGAAATAGCGCCGTGCCAGCGTCTCATCGGTGCGGATGTTGTCGCGCCAGGTGCCGATCACGGCCATATCGGCGCGCTGGATCGAGTTCATGCAGTCATTGGGGCAACCCGAGAACTTGAATTTGAACTTGTATGGCAGCGAGGGGCGATGAATGTCGTCCAAAAAGCTATTGATGACCGTCCGGTGGGCACGCGCTTCATCAAAGCATGACTGCTCGCAACGCGCCGCACCCACGCACGACATCGAAGTGCGCACCGCGGGGCCTGCGCCGCCCAGGTCAAAGCCGAGTTCATTGATTGCGTCGAAGGCCTTTTGCACGTTCTCGGTCGTCGCACCCTGGAACATGATGTCGCCCGACTGGCCGTGAAACGCGATTAACCCCGAACCATGCCGCTCCCACACGTCGCACATCTTGCGCAAGATCTCCGTCGTGTAGTGCATGCCCGCAGGCGGCATCACGCGCAATGTGTGAAACTCGGCCGCGTCCTTGTAGACCGGCTGACCGGAGTCGTCTTTTAGTTCGGTAAAGCGAGGTATCACGCCCCCGCCGTAACCGAAAACGCCAACAGTGCCGCCCTTCCAGTAGCCCTTTCGCGTGCGGTACGACGTCTCGAGCTGGCCGAGCACGTCGACGACGTAGTCCTTGTCCTTTGCGAGTTGCTTTAAGCCCGTGACAAAGCTGGGCCACGGACCTTCCTCGAGCGCATCGAGCATTGGCGTGGGATGCATCGGCTTGGCCATGCGCAGTCTCCTTGGTTCGAGTTGTCGCCGATTCCGGTCGGCGATCGCGTTGGGATGCAAGACAGAGCAGAGGCAAACCCCCAGCGTGGGCCTGCCCCTACGACCATGCTAGGTCGGCGAAGTCCAGCCAGCCATTCCTCTGGGCGGTAAGTTGCTCTTAGCCCTAACGGGCATGACGCGCCTACCCGAAAGGGTTAGTCGCTTGATCACTCCGCTCGGCTATAGACGCACAGGCGAGGGAACGCGCCCAATACCGCATAAGACAGAGGGGTCCGACGTGGCGCCACTGCGAACGAATTTGCTTATGCGTTTATTGCTATGGCGTTTGTTGCAATGCAGTGCCATCATTGTTGCGAGCGCGCAGACGGGCGTCGGCTAGGCAAATAGGCGATAGCATGGCTCATATCGTAATCTTGGGTGCGGGAATCGGCGGGTTGCCGATGGCGTACGAAATGCGCGATCTGGCGCGCGCCAGCGACCGAATTACCGTGGTCAGCGACTCGCCAACGTTTCATTTTGTGCCCAGCAATCCTTGGGTCGCTGTCGACTGGCGACGCCGCGATCAGATTGAAATTGCGCTCGAACCCATTCTTCGGCGCAAAAACATCGAATTTCGCCCGGTCGGTGCCAAACGTGTTCAGCCGGCGGAAAATCGTGTCGACCTAGGCGATGGAACAAGCCTGAACTATGACTTTCTGGTAATCGCGACGGGGCCGAAGCTCGCGTTTGACGAGGTCCCGGGACTCGGGCCGCTTTCGGGTCATACGCATTCAATTTGCCATGTGGAACACGCGGCCCGAGCCAAGGACTCCTGGAAGTCGTTTGTGGCCTCGCCCGGGCCGGTGGTTGTCGGTGCGGTGCAGGGCGCATCGTGTTTCGGGCCGGCCTACGAGTTCGCCATGATCATGGATACCGATCTGCGTCGACGACGGGTTCGGGACAAAGTGCCGATGACATTCGTAACGGCCGAGCCGTACATCGGACATCTGGGGCTTGGCGGCGTTGGCGACTCCAAGGGTCTGCTCGAATCGGCAATGCGTGAGCGCCACATCAAATGGATCTGTAACGCGAAGACCAACCGGGTAGAGCCGGGCAAAATGTTTGTCACCGAGCACGATGAGGATGGCAAACCCAAGAAGGAGCACGAGCTGCCATTTCATTACTCGATGATGCTGCCGGCGTTCAAGGGCGTCGACGCCGTCCACGGTATCGACGGTTTGACAAATCCGCGCGGCTTCATCCTGATCGATGAGCACCAGCGCAATCCCCGCTTCCGGAACATTTTTGCGGTCGGCGTGTGTGTGGCGATTCCGCCAGTGGAGGTCACGCCCGTGCCAACCGGTGCGCCCAAGACGGGCTACATGATCGAATCGATGGTGACGGCGGCGGCGCACAACATTCGGGCAATTCTCGACGGTCGCGAGGCGTCAAAGCGCGCGACCTGGAACGCTGTTTGTCTGGCCGATTTTGGCGATAGGGGCGTTGCCTTTGTCGCCTTGCCGCAGATTCCGCCGCGCAACGTGAATTGGTTCAGCGAGGGCAAGTGGGTTCACCTTTCAAAAATCGCTTTCGAGAAGTATTTCCTTCGAAAAATGAAAGCGGGTACCTCCGAGCCGATCTTCGAAAAAATGGTGCTCAAGGCCTTGGGCATCATGAAACTCAAAACTTGAGTCAGCATCGACGCTCGGATCAAATGCAAGGGGAAACAAATTGGTGGACCAGTTCACACCGATCGCCCGCTTTACGGTGCCATGGGGCCGGCAAGAGATCGAACTGCAGGAAGTGGTTTTTGATGCAGGCGGTGCCCCGTTGCTTCGTGTGCGCATCCGCGAGGGCCGGCGCTTCACGATATTTGACATCGATGCGGCTACGGCGCGGTCCTGGGGTGATGCCATGCAAGAATGGGCGGCCACTCAACTCGGTAACCAATCCGCCGCCACGGGCGGGTCGTAACGCGGTGGACGAGCCCGCGCCCATGATCGATCTGGTATTCGGCGTGCGCGGCAGCTGCATGCCGGCGGACTATCGCTACGCGCTTTGGAGTGCGCTGTGCAACACATTGCCCTGGGTCGAACAAGAAGTTGCCGCGGGAATTGTGGGCATTCGCTTGACGCAAACGGGCGAAGCGACGGCTTTGCTGGCGCGACGCGCAAAATTGACGTTGCGTGTGCCGACCAACCGCGTTCAGGCGGCCCAGCGCCTTGAAGGCATGAGGATCGACTTCGGATTGGACTCGATCGAGATCACTTCCGCATACTCTCGCGCGCTCGCTCCGGCCTCTACGATTTATTCGCAACTCGTTGTGCTCGGTGCCGCGGACGAAACCGCGTTTGCGCAGGCGCTGGCAGAGGACCTGGCGCACCACGCCGTGGCGGTGCGGCACATTCTTGGGCGACGCAAGAGCCTGCTTGCGGGGTCGCGCGAGCTCGTTGGCTACCCCGTCGTGCTGCACGGCTGCAGCGCGGAGCAGTCGATGCGCGTGCAGCAATTGGGATTGGGTGCCGAGCGCGGATTGGGCTGCGGAATTTTCGTGCCCCACAAAAAGATCGGCGGAATCGAATGATTGGCGGTGCGATCCTTATGGGTGCGGCGGTGCGCCCGCGGGCAGCAAGTGCGCCGAGCCGCTGAACCCATGCAGACTATCGAGGCGGGATCCGAGGCGATGCGCATCAAAAGCCATTGGTTCAAGAACGAACGGCCCAAGGCAGTAGCCGAAATTGCAGGGGCCGTGGCGTTTATCGTCTGGCGCGTGGCGCAGCAGGTCTTGCGCAACATGCGGCGGGCGGACTTTGAGATCAATGCGGGCCCGCAGTACTTCGACTTTTTGGCCGAGTGGCTGATTTTTCTGGTGCAAGGCGCCGATCGGATCGCCTTTGAGCGGTTAGGCGAAGCCCGCGTCGAATTCACGACGGTGCTGGCAAACCGCGTCGGCGAGATGCTCGCGGACAATCGCAGCGATCTGCTCGCCGATGCGGATGTTGCGCAAATCAAGGAGCGCTTCATCGATCTATTGAATCTGCGCTTATCCGACTATGCGGATTTCGAGCGGATCGACTATGGCTGCCTGCGCTTTCTTGCCGGGCAGCTTGCGCACGTCGTCGGCCCTCGCGACACGGTTTGGGTCCACGACCAAGTCATGGAAATCGAGGCGCCGCAAGCAATTGAGCTCGTCGAGCGCGGCATTGATGGATTGCTCGACGAAGCGCCGCGGCGGCGAATGCCACAAGAGCGAGTGAGCGGAGAATGAGCGCGATTGCCGACCCCATCGCGGTAGCCTTAGCGCCCAGTGGCCCATTTTGCCTCGATGATGCCGATGCGTACCGGCGTTGGCGGGAGCGCAAGCTGCGCGATTATCCGCGTGCGGTCGATGAGCTCGTGGTCCAAGTGCGCGATCCTGGCAATCTGTCGCGCGGGGAACAAACGGCGCTCAGCGAGCGGTGCCGGCGCGCCAACATGGCGGTGTACGCGCTTATCAGTCCGACCGACGATAAAAAGATCCCTCGCCTGCTTGGCCGGCGGTTTGGCCTGGAGCAGCTGGACGCCAATTGGCTTGCCGACGACGATGGAATTAGCAGCATTGAAGTAAGTGGCGGGCAGCCGCGCAGCGAGTTCATCCCGTATACCGATCGACCCATCAGCTGGCACACTGACGGCTACTACAACGCGCTGGAGCAGCCGGTGCGATCTCTCATCTTGCATTGTGTGCGTCCCGCCGTTGATGGCGGCGAAAACGCCCTGCTAGATCACGAGATGGCCTATCTGCTGTTGCGTGACCAGAACCCGGAGCACGTGCACGCGCTGTGCGCGCCCGATGTCATGACGATCCCGGCGCGTTGCGATGAACGGGGCGTGGCGCGCGCGGAACGGGCCGGACCGGTTTTTTCCGTTGACCCGGTCAGCGGTCGGCTTCACATGCGCTACACCGCGCGCACGCGAAGCATTTGCTGGCGGGCCGACGCAGCCACCCGGGCTGCCATCGCGTGCCTCGAGTCGATCTTGTCGAATTCGCCGCTTGTGCTGCGTACCCGTTTGGAGCCGGGAATGGGACTACTGTGCGCCAACGTGCTGCACAACCGCTCGGGCTTTGTCGACGCGCCGCAGGCCCCGCGACTTATGTATCGGGCGCGATATCACGATGAATTGCAATTTTGCTAAGGGACGTGGAGGCGAAGAACATGGAATTTGACAAGGAACTGGATGCACGCGGGCTTGCTTGCCCGATGCCGATCGTAAAGACGAAAAAGGCGCTCGCGGGAATGGCGGCCGGGCAGGTGCTCAAGATTGTGGCCACGGATGCGGGGTCGGTGAGCGACATGCAGGCGTTTGCCGAGGCTACGGGTCATCAATTGCTGTCGTCGCAAACGCAGGGCCACGAGTACATTTTTTTTCTGAAGAACTGATCGCACTGCGCCCGCGGAACGATTTGATCACCGGCCGGGGCTGGCTAATCGAAAGGAGCAACCATGGGTGCTGGGGACTTTCCGGCAGGTCTGGACGAGATGATCGCGAAGCGGGTCGATGAGCTCGTCGCAAAAAAACTCGAGGAACGGATGGCGCAGCTCCAACCTAAGAAGGGGCCGCCATCGATGACGATCATCGCAACCAAGGGCACCCTCGACTGGGCCTATCCGCCCTACATCCTTGCCTCCGCCGGCGCGGTGCTTGGTTGGGATGTAGCGGTGTTTCACACCTTCTATGGTCTAAAGCTCCTATTGAAGGATCTCTCGCAGCTGCAAGTGAGTCCGCTGGGCAACCCCGCGATGCCGATGAAGATGCCCTTTGGACCGCAGTGGCTCCGCGACATCAGCTGGAACATGCCCAACGCAATTTCCTCGATCGTTCCTGGCTTCGAAGCGGTGGCCACAAACCTCATGAAAAAGACCTTTAAGAGCAAGGGAGTGGCCTCGATCGAGGAGTTGCGCCAGACCTGCATCGAGGCCGACGTCAAACTCATTGCCTGTCAGATGACGGTTGACGTCTTCGGCTTTGACCCCAAAGAGTTCATTCCGGAGGTATCCGAATACTGCGGCGCCACCAGCTTTTTGGCGATCGCGCAAAAGGCCGACGTGAACCTGTTTATTTAAGACGTTAAAACATTGCAGTACCCATTGCAAATAACACTCAAAAGAACGCAGAA
Source organism: Burkholderiaceae bacterium (assembly GCA_035621895.1). Lineage (GTDB taxonomy): Bacteria > Pseudomonadota > Gammaproteobacteria > Burkholderiales > Burkholderiaceae_F > GJ-E10. Next base: position 27,096 of record DASPWJ010000094.1, read on the forward strand.
AAGGAGAAGAAGTAAATGCGAAAGTTCGGCACGGACCACAAGCGCAAGATACTCGGCGTAATCGTAGCGGCGGCTTTTTTGCCTTCAGTTGCGGCGGCAACCGATGGCTACTTTAGCCATGGTTATGGCATGAAGTCGTTGGGCATGGGCGGCGCGAGCGTCACGCGCACGGACGATGGCTTTGGCGGTGCGAATAATCCTGCGGAGATGGTTTTTGCCGGCAATCGCTTCGACATTGGCATCGATTGGTTTCGTCCGACGCGCAGCGCTTCGCGCACCGACGCGGCCATCCCCCCACTGAACGGATCAGTCGACAGCGACAGCAAGAATTTTTATATCCCGGAGCTTGCCTATAACCAGATGCTGCAGCCGGATCTTTCGCTCGGCGTTACGGTGTACGGCAATGGTGGCATGAACACCGATTACCCGCAGGGCAGTTTCGAGTGTCCGGTAGGTCCCGGCCACAGTTTTGTTCCCACCAACATGCTCTGCGGCAGCGGGCGCTTGGGCGTGAATCTGGAGCAGTTGATCGTCGCACCGACGCTGGCTTACAAGGTCATGCCAGATCAGGGGATCGGGATCGCGCCACTACTCGCATACCAGCGTTTTTCGATCAATGGAGTTCAACTGTTCTCCTCGATCAGCAGCGCTCCGAACAATGTTTCCAACCTTGGCGATGCTTCCTCGACCGGGGCGGGCGTGCGCATCGGCTATCTGGGCCGCTTTTCTCCCATGCTGAGCCTAGGCGCCTCCTTTGCGACGAAGACGTCAATGCACAAGTTCGACCGCTATGGCGGATTGTTTGCCGATCAAGGGGCGTTTGACATTCCGGAGAATTACTCCCTTGGCCTAGGCCTTCACCCAGACCCCGCCTGGACCATTGCTTTGGATTATGAGCGCATCAACTACGGCGCTGTGAGTTCGATAGGCAATCCAAGCACCAACCAGGCGCCGCTGGGCGCGGCCAACGGCCCCGGATTTGGTTGGCAGGACGTTAACGTCTGGAAACTGGGGGTGGAGTATGCGGTTGATCCGGCCTGGATCGTTCGGGCGGGTTACAACCATGGCAGCAATCCGATCCAGGCACGCGACGTGACATTCAACATCCTGGCGCCGGGCGTTGTGCAGGACCACTACACGCTGGGTTTTACCTACGCTCTGGATCCGAAGTCCGAGCTGACCATGGCTTACATGTACGCCCCGTCAAAGTCGGTAACGGGCTCTTCGTTGTTTAACGCGCTGTTTCCGGCGCCACCCAATGCCGGCGGAACCGAAACAATCAAGCTTAGCGAGACCTCGCTGGGCATCGCCTGGGCCATGCGGTTCTAAGGCGCGGGTGACGCCACGCGACAAAGCGTGCGTGGCGGCGTTCTTTTAAAGGCGCATTGGCGAAGGCAGAAAGGGCAGGGATGAAGATCGGAATACTCGTTAGCGCAGGGCCATATACGCATCAGGCCAATGACAGCGCATATTTGTTCACACGCGCTGCGATCGCCAAGGGACATACGGTCGAGCGTGTGTTCTTCTATCACGACGGCGTCAACACCGCGAACCGGCTTACCGAGCCGCCGCAGGATGATCGCAATGTCACGACGCGCTGGTCGGCGCTGGCCGCCGAACACAAGATTGATCTGGTGGTGTGCGTCGCCGCGGCCCTGCGCCGCGGCATCAAGGACGAGATCCTCGCGCCGGGTTTCCGGATTTCCGGCCTAGGACAGCTGATCGACATTGGCATGAAGGCCGACCGGCTGGTCGTGTTCGGAGACTAAAGGAGACAAGGATGGCAGAGGCAACGCAGCCCAAGAAAGCGGGGCCCAAGAAGTTCGCGCTCGTGAACCGGCGCGCACCACACGGGACGATTTACGCGTTGGAAGCGCTCGAAGTGGTGTTGATCGCGGCCACGTTCGATCAGGACGTGAGCCTCGTGTTTTTGGACGACGGTGTATACGCCCTGGCAAAGGGACAAAAAACGACCGGCATCGAGGTGAAGAATTTTTCGCCGACTTTTCGCGCTCTCGATGATTACGACATCAACAAACTGTACGTGGAGCGCGAGTCGCTGCAACGGCGCGGAATCGACGCCAACGATCTGCTCGTTCCGGTCGAGGTTCTGGATGCAAGACAAATCGGTGAATTGCTGGCACAGCAGGATGTTGTGCTGAGCTTTTGAGAGGATCGTTGGGATGCTGCATATCGTTAATAAGTCGCCCTTTGAGTGTTCGGCTTTACAAAGCTGCCTGCGTGTGGCGCAGCCCGGGGCTGCGGTGCTGCTTATCGAAGATGGGGTGTATGCTGCAACGGCCACAGACTCGGCATCAGCACTTCGCGCTGCGGCAAGCAAACTTCGCTTTTATGCGCTGGCACCGGACATCGAAGCGCGCGGCATGCAAGGGCGGATCGTCCAGGGCGTCGAATTGGTCGACTATGCGGGCTTCGTGGATCTGGTGACCAGCCACAACGTTGTGCAGTCTTGGCTCTAAGCCCCGACCGAACCGATCAAGCCGAAGGTCCCAATGAGCGCCGAGGATGGCCGACTGAGCTTTGAGCAGGCGCTGGCCTTCATCCAAGAGCGGGGGCGGTGCGCCTTTGCTGCAGTGCCGGTTTTTGGCGATGACGGGGAGACCGCTGAAGGCGCGCGGGTTTTCATTTTAGAGCGCGACGAGCAGGGCGCATGCCGTGTGCGCTTTCTTGCCGGGCCGTTTTTTTCGGCGGCGCTTGCGGCCGACGAGGTTTTGACCGACGACCAAATTCCGGAGCGCGTGCGCGAGCTGCAGTTCTTGCCCAGCGCCCTGAACGAGGAATGGCTCTCGGAGCAAATTCAGGATCTGATTGCAAAACTTGTGCGCGCCTCGGCGCTATCGGTGGCGCACATGCCTGATTACCTCGGTGCGCCGGCGCGCAGGGCGGCTCCCGAGGTCAGCTTTCCGATCTCCTTGATCGGCCGCCCGGAGCGGCGCGAAAAAGGCCACCGGTAATTTTTGCTCCCGATGCCGTACTTCGCCTATCGGATCGAGCAGCGCGGTCCGGTACGCAGCCTTGAGGCCGCGGGGGTGTTCGATGATTATCGTAGCGCAGCGCACGAGTGCCGGCGGCTGCGCGCCGCACTAACGGCTGCTAGCGTTTGCGTCAAGATGATCTTCGCGGACAACGTACTACGAGCCGAAGAACTGCTCAGCGAGGTAAGGCCAGCTGGGCCGATCGTCGACGAGGACTATTGAAAACGCGCGGCGGTAGTCCGCCGCGCGATGTTTGAGGCCTATTTAGACAGCGTGGTGCGTCAGTCCATATATCAGCGCCGCACAGCCCATAAGAAACAGCGCGCCGTGCCAGCCGAGCTTGCCGAGCACGAACTGCATCTTGCTGAGCAGCGTTTGCGCGGGCGCCTTGCGGCCGGCGTCGAATCGAAGCAATCCCGGGACGCCAGAGCCGTCTTTAGCGTGCAGGCGATTGCATGCATCGATGCATTCGCCGCAATTGATGCAGCGATCGAAAAACTTCATGTTGGTCGGATCGATGCTCGTCACGCAGGAAACCCGGCAATAGTTGCACTTGGCGCATTCGGCCGAGCGGCTCTTGTCGTAGGCAACGTGCAGTGCGTCTTCGGTCTTGAAGAGCAGCTGACCGAAGCGATACAGGCAGACATAATTGCACCAAAAGTAGCGAACCAGCGCGATGTCAACGAACACGAGCGCGACCGCCACCAAATACAAGCGGAACATGAATTGGGAGAACTGAGCGCTTTCGCTAAAGCTC
>DASPWJ010000095.1:0-12965 GCA_035621895.1 Burkholderiaceae bacterium
ATCTTTGCAGCAGGCGTTGCGATAAACCTGCTTTGGCCCAGATTGCAAGAAAGTTTCAATTGAGGCTGCCATTGCCAATAACGGGGAAGTGAAAGCGAAAACCCCCAGGCTTGTTCCTTTTCTGGCCACGACCGCACTCGCATCCCGTGTTGCCAAATGCGCTCGGCTTGCTCATAGCCGCCGTCTGAGCGTTGGGCGAGGACTAGCCCTGGCCTCCTAACGCCCCGGCCAAGGTAGCGTTCACGGCAGCATTTTGATATCGAGCGCTTCTTTAATATATGTTGTTTAAAATCAATATATTAAATACACTTCTTAACACATTTATTTAAATAAATTACACGAACAGCCTTCGCCTGCCAAAAATTAGAAGATATCATTATTTATCAAATAGTTATATTTGTTGGTTCAAGTAGTGCAATAGATTCTACGTGCGAGGTATGGGGAAACATGTTGATAATCCCCGCAGCCCGTAGATGCCAAGCGTTTTGTTGCACGAGATATCCGCAGTCACGAGCTAAAGTGGCCGGATTGCAAGATACATAGACCAGCCGCAAAGGCGGCGCTTGGCTCGCGAGCGATTGCACAAGGGCAATCGCACCGTCACGCGGGGGATCCAGCAGCACCCCGGCGATTTTGCCGCCGGCTGCTCGGCACAGGCTGGCCCAGTCATCGGCCGTCCATTTGAATAGATCGCACTGCGAAAAGCTGACCCTTTGGGCCAAGCCGGCGCTAGTTGCGGTGGTCCGCGCGCGCTCAAGCAAGCTCGCATTGCCTTCTAGCCCGAGGACCTTGAAGGCTCGAGTGGCGATAGGGAGCGTGAAGTTACCCATTCCACAGAAAAAGTCGGCCACTACTTCATCGTTCTGTGGCGCGAGCAAGGCGAGCGCACGGTGCACAAGAACGGCGTTTGTGCGGTGATTTACTTGGGTGAAATCCGTTGGCCGAAACGGTAGCTTCAAACCGAACTCTGGCAGTGCGACTTCCAGGCCGTTGGCTTGTAGCGGATCTAGCGGCGCGGCGCTGTCGGGCCCTTCGGCCTGCGTCCAAAACTCCACATCGTGCTCGTTTGAAAATTCCGTGAGCAGCTCCCGGTCCACCTCGGTGAGCGCCGCCAGTATGCGCAGTACCAGCACCGTTGCGCGCTGCCCAACCGCTACCTCGATTTGCGGCAGCCGGTCGCGTATCGACAGCCGCTCAATGAGGACGCGCAACGGCATAAGCAGGCGTGATACCGATTCGGGCAGCACCTCACATTGGCGCATGTCCGCTACGTAGCTGCTGGCACGCTCATGAAAGCCCACGAGTGCACCGCCCTTGCGCGCGACGTAGCGTACCGCCAGACGAGCGCGCTGCCGGTAATGCCACGTCGGCCCACAAATCGGGCGCAGGATCAGTTCCGGGCGCACGCGCCCGATGTGCCAGAGCGTCTCCTCCAGCATCCGCTGCTTGATGGCAACCTGCGCGCGTGCATCCAGATGCTGCATGGTGCAACCCCCGCAGCAGCCACGGTCAAGGCCGAAATGTGGGCAACGTGGCGTTACCCGATCGCTGCTCGCCCGCAAGACCTGAACGACGCGGCCGGTATCAAAACGCGGCTTCGAACGGGTGCGTTGCCACAGCACCCGCTCGCCTGGCAACGCTCCTTCGATGAAGGCGACCTTCCCCTCCAGGCGTGCGACCCCTCGTCCATCCAAGTCTAGAGACTCGACCTCGGCAATTTTTGGGCCACAAATCGCGCCGAATTGTTGGTCGGCAGATGCGTTAGGTGACGACGTTGGCACTACGTAACGTCCGGCCCATCGGTTGAAGTCACCCACGCGGCGAGAAATTGCCGCCAGTGTGGCGCTTTTGACTGCTGCAAGGTGCGTCGAACAAGCTCAAGCTCCTCGCCGTACGCCGCCTCGCCCATCAAACCGCGCATCTTCTGGAATCGGCAATACAGCAAATAGGTGTTCACGACGTCGGTCTCGCAGTAATCGCGGATTTTTTCCAGACCTCCTTCACAATACGCATCCCAGACCTTGTCACCCGCCATGCCGAGTTTTCCGGCAAATCCGCACAGTTTTGCGAGTTCGTCCATGGGAGCGGCAGCCCTGCCCTGGTACATCGCCAACACATCCATCAGATCGGTGTGCCGGGCGTGATAGCGGCTCAAATAATTGTTGTAACGAAACTCTCGATCCTCATCGCCACTTTCCCAATAGCGCGCGGCGACCACCCCGTGCACCATGGCCCGGTAATGCAGCACCGGTAGGTCAAATCCGCCGCCGTTCCAACTTACCAATTGCGGCGTATATCGATCGATCAGCCGGAAAAAGTCCTGTACCAGCTTGGCCTCGCTGTCGCCGGCAGCGCCCAAACATCGAACGCGAAACCCGGCGTCATCTCGAAAGGCGCATCCGATGGCTGCCACGCGATGTTGGTGTAAAGGCAAGAAATCGCTTCCTCCCGTGCGTTCGCGGCGCTCGGCAAAGGCCAACGATGCGATCTCCCGATGTGGCAAATCCCTCCATTCGCGTCGCAGCCGGCGCAACCCCTCGATGTCCGGAATCGTCTCCAGGTCAAAAGCCAGAACCGGAATCAAATGCAGGCTCCCCGCCTTGCGCGCCTAACGTGCCGGCAATAGCTCCAATGGGTCAATCGGAACGCCCTTACGTCGAACTTCAAAGTGAACGTTTTGCGCTCCACCATCCGTTTTGCCCGCCGTCGCAATTGTTTGCCCTCGCTTTACGGTTTGACCCTGAGTAACAAAAATGGCCTTGGTATGCGCATATACCGAGAGCAGCCCATCGGGATGGCGGACGATCACGAGATTTCCGTAATCACGTGGTGCACCGGTATAGCTCACCTCGCCATCGGCTACCGCAACGATCTTCGCGCCGTCGTTGGCGGCGATTTCGATTCCCTTCGTACGCACCGCGTCAAACGTTCCCGTAACGCGACCGTCCACAGGCCAGATCCACGGAACCGACGTCGATGGCTTTTCGGCTACGGTCGCAGAGCTTGGGGCCACGGCCACTGATGCGGGTTGTTGGCCGGCGCCGGTGCTTGGTGCGGCAGCGGCTTGTGGGGCATTGGCCGGCGCACGCGCGGTAGTTGCAGCAGGTGCGAGGGAAGGTGCACTGGTCGCTATGGGCGAACTTGCGACCGCACCGGGCGCCGGGGTTACAGCGGTTGGTACCGAATCCAATGCGTGGGTCTCGACGTTGCCTGCCGAAGCAAGTGGCACGGCGTGAACTTCCGCGGGCATGGCTTCGGCCGGCTCCGCAGGCGCTGTGGCTACTGAAGGCGCGCGCGTTTCGGTATTGGCCGCTACTGCAACGGGTGCACGTACACGCACGCGCTGTCCCACGGTTAAGGGCGCGTTCTCTGCAATGCCATTCCACCGTGCCAGGTCTTGCACGCTGCAATGAAAAGCGGTGCTGATATGAAAAAGGGTATCGCCCTTTTGCACTGTGTACCAGCTCGCTGCCGACTCCTGGCCTGCCGAGATACCGGTGTCCTCCCTAGTAGTGCTGCGCACGGGCGCTACGTTTGCGCCGGCGCGAGTCGAGCGATCGACGATCGGAGCTTCGTTAAGAGACGTCTCTGCGCAGCCGACAAGACACCCTGCCGCGATGATCACCAGCAGGTTGATTTCACCGGCCTTTTTTCCCACCAACGAACTACATGCAAGCCTTGGCACTGTATTTCTCCTTCTTAGCGCCCCTTCTAGCCGTCGATGACTCCACTAAGCATAGGCACAAATCGAACCGGCTCGACCTTTCGACAGGTCCAACGCCCCTGTTTATCCTTGCTCAGCACCGAAAGCTGCTGATGCTCGCTACCCATCGGGGCTACGACGACGCCTCCGGGCGCCAGTTGCTCATCCCATGAAGCAGGCATCTGGGTGCCAGCCGCGGCCGCAATGATGGCATCAAACGGCGCCTCCGATGGCAGACCGTTGGCTCCGTCAACCAGCGCGAGTCGTAGGTTGGCAAGGCGAAGCGGGCGCAGGTTGCTGCGGGCGCGTTCATGAAGCGCACGCACGCGTTCTACTGAAAAAACGACGCCAAAGATCTGCGCGAAAACCGCCGCTGCGTAACCACTGCCGGTGCCAATTTCGAGCACCCGAGCCAATCTGGGCTCGGTCATTGAACCAAGCGCAAGTTCCGCGCAGCGGGCGACGATATACGGTTGAGAGATTGTCTGTCCGTGACCTAGCGGCAACGCGCAATCGTCGTATGCTCGGCTGGCCAATGCGGCATCCACGAATAGATGCCGAGGTACCTCTCGCAAAGCAGCCAGTACGCGCGTATCGCGAATACCAAGCTCGCAAAGCCGTTCCACCATGCGCTGGCGTACCCGCGCCGAAGTCAATCCGGTGTTGACCGTCGTCTTGGCAACGCGTGCCGTCACGCCTGCAACCAGCTGGCTATCAGATCCAGCTGCTCAACGTGGGTCAGATCGATCTGCAGCGGCGTGATAGAAACATGACCGGCTGCCACCGCATGAAAATCGGTTCCAGGACCAGCGAGCCGCGCTTCGCCCGCGGATCCGACCCAATAGATCGTTTCGCCGCGAGGGCTAACCTCGCGAATCACCGGTTCGGCTTGATGGCGCTTGCCTAATCGCGTGCAACGGATTTCCCGCAGTTTCTCGTAGGGAATATTGGGAATATTCACGTTGAGCAAAAACGGCCCGGGAAGACGGTGCTCGACATAGCGCGCGACCAAGTCTGCGGCGAGACGGGCGGCGGAATCTAAGTGGGCGTGCCCTTTGTCCACATGCGAGAACGCGATCGACGGCAAGCCGAACAGATACCCCTCCATCGCCGCCGCAACGGTTCCCGAATAAATTGTGTCGTCGCCCATGTTTTGCCCATTGTTGATTCCTGATACGACCAGATCTGGTAGCCGATCAAGTAGCCCAGTGAGAGCGACATGCACGCAATCGGTCGGCGTGCCATTCATGTATAAAAATCCGTTGGCGCCTTCGTGCACCGTCAGCGGACGGTTCAAGGTCAGCGAGTTGCTTGCCCCGCTGCAGTTTTGTTCCGGCGCTACGACGGTAACCTCGCCAAATCGCCCCAAAGCACCGACGAGCGCTTGCAACCCCGGTGCCAGATAACCGTCGTCGTTGGAAACCAGGATGTGCATACCCTATGCCTGCGTCGCCTGCCGTTGACGCAGGGCGAGATTGCAAAGACTCTTCGAGGTCGCGGTCTTTGCGATATGCACGCCGGGCCGCCCCCTGAAAACCACTGACGCGAGTATATCGGAGCACCGAATTGCCCTGGAGAAGGCTGCCTTTCTTTCCAAAGCATCCGGGGCCCGGAATAGGCATGATCGCGTTCTCAGGTACCCCGCGTCTGGCTTTGGCGCGCGTGGCAACAGCAGATGGACGGCTCAAGACGGTACTCGAAGATTTATTGCAAAACGCAAGCGGGCGCAGACGCGCTGACCGCTGGGCGCGGCGCTCTCTCGTCATCTGCAAGACAGCTGCTGATCTTGCTCGACGGCGAGCGCGATTTTGACGAGCTCTCGCGCATTTTTGGCGAAGAGACGCTGTATCGATTGCTGCCGTTTTTAGAGTCGCAAGGATTCGTTGAGCCATTAAACGGGGGCGCCACGGCGCAAGATGAGCCCCCGGCGCCGCCGACCACCACACGCCTGGGAATATCGACGGCGCTTCCTACCACGGTATTGACGCCCGAACCGACCGTCACGCAAGTTGCCGCGCCACCGGCCACACTTTCGGAGCCGTTGCCGGCCCAAGTGTCGGCGAAATCGCCTCGGTTTCTAGCTGTGCCGATTGCCATTCTCCTATCTCTCGCAACGGCAGCAGTCACTGTCAATTGGGTCTTTGAACGTGAGCAGCATGCTGCTGAGAACCCGCAACCGGCGCAAGACGGCGCGCAGGCAGTGCTCGACGCTGGCAAAAGCGGCAAACCGTCTTCATCAGGCACTGGCTCGGTTGCCTCAAGTAGCGCGGTACGAACAGCCCCGAAGGACTCCTCGGGCGCGAATTCCGAACCGACTCGTTCCCCTTCGCCCGCCGCACCCGTGCCAGCGACCGCCGGCCAGTCAGGTCCACCCCAAGCATCCGCACCAGCTGCCGACACGGTTTTGCCCGTTGCTCTACGAGGAAGAACAATTTCGGAGCTGACTTCAGGTCCATCCAAAACCGTGACGTCGGAGGCTATAGCTCAAGGCAGCGAGACCAATTCTCGCCCTGCGCAGCGGGCCAAGGCGATTTCCGATTCGACGCTCGAGGCTTCTAAGAAATCGCTTCCAGCAGCAAAACTGCAGCCTGCGGATAGCGTAGCTCGGGCCGCGCCGCGGCCCAAGGCGCCGACGGAGTCGGCAAGCGACGATGACAAAGGAATACAAACGCAATCCGACACTTCCACCGCGGCGCGACAAGGAACACTGGCACTTGCCGCGCCGGATCACGCTGGCGCCCAAAACCCTGCGCCGGCGCCGGGGGTGGCCGGCTTGCATGTACGAAGCCGAGTTTTGCCAGCAATATCCAAGCACGCTCTCGAAAGCGGGATTTACGGCGGCAAGGCGGTTGTTCGCCTGCACGTCAATACCGCGGGCGCCGTTGACCGGGTCGAACTGGTCAGCGCGACACCGCCCGAGGTATACGGGCCAGATGTGCAGCAAGCCCTGGAACAATGGACATTCGAGCCCCCGAGTAACCCTGCGCAGTTTACGTTGGAGCTGGACTTTCGCCAGCAGCCACCGACGGCACCGCCGCCAGCAACGGCACCGGCACCGGCGCCGGCGAGCAAACCAGCCGACGGACCTTAGTCGGGCTTGGGCTCTTAGCCCAAGTCATTTACTTGTCGGCGCTTCGGCTCGATCGCACCGCGTTCGTAACCACAGGCGAGGCGTCGAACCTGGCGCTTCGCCGTGGCCAGGCTCCCCGGCCTTCTCGATAGCTGTAAGCGGACCACGCAGAGGACCGAGTTCGACCCGTTCCGGGCATCAGCGGATCTGGAAAGCGTGCTCGTTGCCCTGCGAAAGCGGACGCTTCCGAAGCGGGTTGAGCTCAGCATAGTTCCCCGCCTGTCCGGCGATATCAAATCGACGGACGCCGATTAAACCAGGGCCTTACCTCTTCCAGTTGGGCGGCGAGAGCCAGAAGATCTTGCTCAGCGCCGACGCGTCCTGCGAACATGACACCGACTGGAAGACCCTCGGCATTCCAGTAAAGGGGGACACTCATCGCTGGCTGGCCGGTCTGGTTTTGTACCGCCGTAAACGGTGAAAACCGTCCGACTGCCTCGCCATACTGCTGCGGACTGACGTCGAGTGACAGGGTTCCGAGGCTCACCGGCGGCTGGGCAAGCGTCGGCGACAAAATCATGTCGTAGCGGCTCATGAACTCGCCGATGGTTTGCGCCGCCGTCATGCAGGCGAGATCTGCGCGAATCAGATCCTCCGCGGTGGCCTTGTGACCGCCAGCCGCCAGAAAACCAGTGACAGGCTCAAGCTCGTCTTTGGCCAACGAGCGGCCAAGCTCGATTTCCCGCGCGGATACCGTCGCGGCGGTATGCGCGGAGATAATCGTGATGAGCGCCTCATGCAAAGCCGCACCGTTTAAGGCGGGTTGCGCCTCCTCGACCATGTGGCCGAGGCTCTCGCACAGACGGGAAGCATCTTCGAGGGCCGCTATGCAATCGGGATGCACCGGGACACCCGAAGTCGTCCGCCGTTGTAGCGCAATTTTCAGGCTTCGAGGTGGACGCTCGAGCGCAGAAAGAAAGCTTCCCTGAGGCGGTAGCGCCACATATCGGGATCCAACCTCCGGACCATGGGTCGCGTCAAGAAGAGCAGCGCTATCGCGAACCGAGCGCGTTACCGCATGGCTAACGCCAAGGCCGTTCCAGCCTTCGGTGCGCCCCATGCCAACAGGGTTGCGACCACGCGAGACCTTCAGACCAAATAGACCGCAACACGAGGCGGGCACGCGGATCGAACCGCCACCGTCAGTGGCGTGCGCCAGCGGTACCACGCCCGCGGCGGTCAACGCCGCCGAACCCCCGGATGAGCCGCCGGCGACCCGCTCCAGGTTCCATGGATTGCGTGTCTTGCCAAATAACGCGCTCTCTGTCGTTACGGTCAGCCCGAACTCCGGTGTAGTCGAGGTGGCGATGATCATCAGGCCGGCAGCTTTGAATCGCCTGGCCGTCTCGGAGTCGCAACTGCAGATGTTGTCCCTGAAGGCTCGGCTGCCTTTGGTGAGCCGCACGCCCGCCAAGCCTTGATTGAGATCCTTCATGATGAAGGGGACGCCTGCGAAGGGTCCGACCGGACTGCCCGACGCCGCCGCGCGCCCCTGCCCGAACAGTTCAATGGCAATCGCATTGAGCTTCCCATTGACAAGCTCTGCGCGTGCGATTGCGGTCTCCACCAACTCGGCGGCAGAGAAATCGCCTCGTCGCACGCCCTCGCTCAGGGCCATCCCGTCCCGGCGAACATAGTCATCAAAGGCAATGGGCTTCGCGCGCAAGACCGCTACTCCTTACAGGATGCACCAAGATCGCCAGCAGCATCGCACAATTACGATCCGCGCCTTGCTGCCCTTGTCGCAGCGCAACTCGTCGTGAGCGATTTTGGCGCCTGATAGGCAGTCGCGCCGCTCCGGGATTTCGAAGCGGCACTATCTCGCCAATTTCGCGAATTGCGCCTTCGCCCGCGCTTGTGGCCGACCCGGCCGTAAGGTGGCGTCGGCTGCACAACCCGCAGGCCGTTTGCTCTGCACTTCCAAGTAGACATCGACCGACGGCCGACCGCAATAGCTCCCACTGCTGCCAGCGCCAGGCGGCGTCCATACCGAACAGGAAACGAAGGTCATAACCCAAAGCCGTCCATCCGCGCCCCGAAACCGGCCAGCCGAATTGCGGTAAGCCGACATTGGACAGGGTAAATGGTATGGAAGAAATTCCTGTGTTCCATCGCCTTGAAGGTAATTCGGGAGTCGCATATCAACGGCACAAGTCATTTTTTATTGCAACGGTCTCAACACCGAGTACTCCGACAAAAACCGGCGTTTCGCCAACGATGACACTTCCCTTCAAGAGCGCACCTGCCCAAGCGGAGCCTGACGCAAGCAGTAGAAACAAAGTGGCCGCAACAGCCAGCGCTACTAGCGCAATCAAGATCACCCACCTTGCAGACAACATCGCAGGGCTCCGTCGATAGGCAAGTTACGACCCAAGGCCGACCCGCGAGTCGTCGAGAAGCCGACCAATGCTCAGGACTCGCACGTCTACAACGGCAAACCGTGATTCTTACCGCGATTTCGGCGGATCCGCATTGGCTGCCCGACCGACCGCGGGCCAGTCTTCGTTGCGACCTTCCGATCATTTGTTGTGCGCAGCTTCGCCGCCGTGTGCTATCGAAGTGTCGAGCGCGACCATTGCGCAATGGCCGCGTATCCCCGTGGATCGTGAGCAGGCACGATTGCGATTTGCGGATAGCGGGTCGCGATTGCACTCACTCGAAGCAAGGATTGTCGAATCGCGACGGGGTCCTCACCGATCGTCTTTGCCTCGAACCACGGGCGTGGATTGCGCTCGAAAAGACCTTCGAGCTGCCACACCAGATCGCCAATAAACGCATAGCGCGCGTCGCCTGGCAGAGTAACGAAAACGATAACCGAACCCGGTGTATGACCGGGCGCAGGAACGATCACGATCGAGCCATCGCCGTACAAATCGCGAGAGTGCGTGAAGCCCAGGTATGCACCGCCATCGAACGTATATTCCTGAAATGCGGCCGCGTTCACGCCCCGGGCGGTTGCGGTGGCCCAGCCGCCCTCACCGATGAATTGGCGCTCCGCCGCTGTTACAAGGACGGGCACACCGGGAAAGTCGGGTACACCGCTCACATGATCCCAGTGCGCGTGTGTCAGAAGGATGTAACGCAAGTGCTTGCGATCGTACCCTGCTGCATCCAGCTGATCGGAGGCCGTCCGTGAGCGCTCCAAGTCGGTTCCCAGACGAAATAGCAAGGGCGCCTGTCTAAGTTGCGACACGATCGTTGTGCCGAGGCCCGTGTCGATCAGTACATCGCCTTTCGGGTGCTGTACGAGGACGGTGGCCAACACGAAGTCTCTTTTTTCCCAAGGCGAGCCGCCTCGGTATGCGAAGGCGGCAGTGCGGCGATTCACCCCGGTTGACAGCGCGAAGACCGCCATGCCAGCAGGAGGCGATGCCGATGGCAATGGGTCGGACAGAGGCGCTGGTGCGGGCAGCGGCGAGGCCGCGTAGCCGCCAAGGAAGATCAGAAGTGCGATCTGTGCCATCAGTGCGAGGCCACCTGCGATCCAGTAGCGATGCGCGATGATCCAGCCATCGCACCCAAGGATGGCCGCCGTGAGCGCTATGGCAGTTGCCAGAAAATAAGGGGAAGGCCGGCAAATATAGAGTCCGGCGAGCAGGCCGAGCACGGCCGGTCCCGCAACTGCGACGAGACGCAGGAATGCAGCGCCGGATTGAGGAAAATCCGCCATGGATATTGAAATCGTAGAGGCGAAACGCGATGAATTCTATCGACTCGACGCGAGCGGATTTGCATGGCTCGTCACTGAAGCGGCGCTGTGCGAAGGGCGATCGCCACATTGAGGGTCGATTAGTGGGCGACATAGACGAGGACGGCATCTGTCCGTGCAGTATCAAAGGGCAGGTGGTTGGCAGGATTTCTGCAATCGGCCAGATCGCGGCCATGGCGGCTCACTGCCGGCAGCGCACGCCTTGCACCAAACGCGACCCTGACCGGACCGCCGGGTGCAATACCGCTGCTTGGCGATCAAGCCGCGGAACGCGTCCGATGTGTCTTTTCCTAGCGTAATGATGGCGCCATCTCGACCTCCGGTTCGAGCCGGGGTCGGACACATTCTCGTTTTGTCCGCAGTGCTTTCCCGAGGCAAGACGGCGGCAAAGGTGGCCGAAGCTATAGGGGATTTCGCGGCTGCTGTCGCGCGGTCGCGACAAGCGCGAGCAACAAGCGCTCCTTGCGCAGGCGCGCTAGGCACTGGGCAGTGCCAGCCGCGGTCCTTCGCATCGGCCCGTCGAATCGATCAGCGGGTTGGTTTCGTACTTTTTGCCGATGCCTGCCCTGAATACCGCTGCGCAGGCAACCATCGATCGAGGAACGTGAAAGTATCGCGCCAACAGCGCCTCGCCTCCGTCCGCCAGAACATCACATGAAAGGCGTGCGTTTCGCCAGGGTATTCGTGCACTTCGCAGGGGGACCGCAGCCGCTGCAATGCGCGGGCGAGGCGCAGCGAGTCCTCGGCGACCGGATCCTCGAGCCCGACAGCGATGAAGATTGGCGGCAACCGTGGCGCCGCGGCCATCGCCTCGACAACCAGCAAGGGATCGGCGAGCGCGTGCTCTGGTCCGGGGCGCTCGGCGGACTTGCCCAAGTACGAGTGTGAGGCGTCGTGCGCAACGCGCGCAGCTAGCGCGGAGATGCCGGGCCCCCGGTGGCGCGTTGGCATGCTGGCTTGCAAAAAACCGCAGTAAAGCAGCACGGCGCGCGGCGCCACGCTGCGCTCGAACAGTGGCGCCGCGTACGGTTCCGGCCTCGGCGTGCAGCAGGCGAGCGTGACGGCCAGTGCCAGGTTCGCGCCTGCGGATTCTCCAGCGAGTGCGGCGCGTTGCGGGTCGCCTCCGTGCTGCGCGGCGTGGTCGACCGCCCAGCGCCACGCGGCGCAGGCGTCCTCGATGGCGGCAGGAAACGGATGCTCTGGCGCAAGGCGGTAGTCAACATTGCAGACAAGGTAGCCCCGCGACGCGTAGGCGGCGGCGAGGGCCCGGTGCGTGCGCTTGGATCCGATCGCGAAGGCGCCACCATGCAGGTAGACGAGGACCGGATGCGGCGGCGGCGATTGCGGGACGAGCAGGTCGAGTCGCAGGCAGACGTCGCCGTGGTGCGCATATTCGATGTCCTCGACGAGGCGGCTAGCGGCCATTCGCTGGCGGACCGACGGCAGCAGGTCCGCGCTTACGGCAAGAGCGTATAGCCCGACGTCGAGGGCGACCCGCCTCGCGGGCTGTTGCACCCGGATCATCCGGATCCAGCGGCGCATCAAGTTCGTCGGCAGCATCGAGGGTGCGTTTCCTGAGGCTAGTGTCCTGTCCCCAAAACAACCGGCATTAATCTTGCCGCTGTTCGCGGTACCTTGGGGACAAAGATACCGCGATGAAAATAGGCCGACCGAAGGCGGAACTGGTACTCACGGAGTCCGAGCGGCCACAGGTGGAGTCGTTTGCGCGCGGGCGACCGCTTCCATCGCCCTCTAAGGGCTCGCGGATCATCCTGTTCGGCGCGGATGGCGAGCCGAACAGCGCGATCGGCGCCCGCATGAAGATCATGCTGGTCCCGCCGACCAACGGTACCGCAAATCGTCAACCACTCGCGTGCGGACCACGCCAGCGCGTCAATTCGACCCTAAGAAACCGTCGCCCACTGCCGATAGTGGACGTCGTCCGATCGAAAAGCGGCCGTTCAACTCCGAAATCGACCCAATATAGGTAACGCGTCGCAGCGTAAAGTTTTCGGCATATGAAGCGCTGTTCGCAATGCGAGAGTCTCATGCCAGAGGACGCGGCCCGCTGCATACGCTGCGGTTGGCTGGTCACGAACACCGCCTCCGCAGCGCCCCAGCCTCAAGAGCAGCAGCAGGCGATCGCTGTAGAGAAACGCTCCACCACTAGCCGGATTCGTACTCTTGCGATTGTTCTCTCATCGCCCCTCTTTTTCCTCGCTAGTTGTAACGGCATCGCGGTGATCGGCTCTCAAGTTACACGCGCAATTGAGAACGAGTCTAGACAGATTCCAATTGATGAAGTAAAGGGGTTCAGACATTCCGTCGCGATCGTTGCAACGACTGGCAATCCTTCGTCCCCGGGAACGAAGCCGGTGATCTATTGGATGGTGAAGGAGCCAAAGCAAGACCTTGCGGAGTTT
>DASPWJ010000096.1:0-15148 GCA_035621895.1 Burkholderiaceae bacterium
TCAACGGAGCCCGTGGCATAGATTGCTTCGACCGCCGTTGCTCGGGTCGGCAACACAACTTGGACGCGCGTTGGGCCAAACTGCCACGCCAATACCGCGATCAGCGCCGCGACGCTAACCGCCGCCGCAATCCATCTCCAACGCATCATCACCGCCCAAGTTCTGTCCGACCCGATTCTGCCCGGGATCGGCGACCCGCCCGAGCCTTAAAGAAGTGGCCCGTCGACGAAGCGATCCTTTGCAGGTGCGGTCGGGTACGCTCCGCTGGCCAAAGCTGCCTGCGGTTCCGAGCAGGAATGGGAAAAACCGCGAACGTATCGCGGGTAAATTCCTAATGAAATCATTCGGGTATAGGCGATTTGTGCATCACGCAGTCCATACCGCATTTGCGTATGTTGACGGACGAATGGCGTGCAGAGCCAGACCTACGGCGAAGCCGGCCCAGTTGCCCGCCGCGACTTGCTATCGCTTGTCGAGAGCTCGAAGGACAGAACAAAAAAATCATTATTTTTCAAGTTATTAGTTAACTGTAACGAGCGAGCTTCGGCGTGTGGGATTTTTACCGCATAGGCGCTAGCGGGCTCTAAAAAAGTTTGATTCGGGTCAAAGTTCGGTATACCCTATTCACGTAGATCAGGCATCGCGTTTCTTAATACCAAGAACAGGGCGCTCATCCGTTTTCATGAGCCCTACTTTTTCCGTTGGTCTGAATACCAAGTCGGGGCCGGATGTTCCTGCAGGTCGCAAAGCGCACGGTCGCTAAGAGCAATTGGGTTGCTTTGCAGGCGGACGGGCTGCTGTTTCTGGGAGCCTTGCTGCTAGCGCTGGCGGCCTCCAAGTCCGTCGGCGCAACGCTGCCACCGATTTGGGCAAGCCCGCTCGACGTCCTGCTCGTTGCTTCCTTTTCGCTGTCGCTCATCGCGGTGAACTCGGCTCTCGGGCTGTACCGGCGCGAGAGCGTTGCGCGCGAACACGTTTGGATTCGCGCACTGGTCGCCGTGGCGCTTGGAACAACCATCTTGTATATCGCGGTGCGCGCCCTTGCGCCCCCACTAACTTGGCACATCAACACGCCCTTCCCGCTGCTGCCATACGCGTTTGTGATCGCGGCCTTGCGGCCTTTGCTCTATACGTTGCGTCATGCCGGCGTTGGGTCGCGCCGAGTTTTGATTCTTGGCAACAGAACTGACGCATTTGCCGTTAGGGAGCGTCTTTCCAAGAGCTGGGACCAAATCGTCGAAGTCGTTGGCGTCTTGCCCGTAGGCGAACAACCGGGCGAAGGCGCTTCCGATCTGCAGGTGTTCGACCATCACGCCGACTTATGCCAGCTCGTATCGGCACTGAAAATCAATGAGGTGATTGTCGCAGCGCGAGAACAGCGAGGTGGCATTTTGCCGTTGCGTGAGCTGCTCGAATGTCGCATTCGCGGCGTCCGAGTGGTGGATCAAACGTCGTTCTTCGAGCACGTGCACGGCGAATTTCCGATCGAATCGCTTAAGGCGAGTTGGCTCATTTATGGGCAGGGGTTCGAGCAAGGCCTCGGCCGTCGGATTGCCAAACGCAGCACTGACATCATTGTGTCCGGTGTGCTGCTGCTACTAGGCCTGCCGATCATGATCATTACGGCCATCGCGATCAAGCTAGAGGGGCGCGGACCGGTGATTTATCGTCAGGAGCGCGTGGGACAAGGTGGCCGCACGTTCCAAGTACTGAAGTTTCGAAGCATGCGCGCTGATGCCGAGCGCGACGGCGTGGCGCAATGGGCGGGTGCGGACGACCCACGCATCACCCGCGTTGGCCGGATTATTCGCAAAACGCGCATCGATGAGCTGCCGCAACTGTTCAATGTTTTGCGCGGTGAGATGAGTATCGTTGGTCCGCGACCCGAGCGGCCAGCATTCGTCGATCGGCTCAAGCGCGAGGTGCGATTTTACGACGTGCGCCACAGCATCAAACCCGGACTCACCGGATGGGCGCAGGTGCGGTTTAACTATGCTGCTTCCTTGGAAGAATCCCAGCGCAAGCTGCAGTTTGACTTGTATTACGTCAAGAATCACTCCCTGGCGCTGGATGTGCGCATTTTGTTCGAGACCGTGCGCGTCGTGCTGCGCGGCGAAGGTGCGCGTTGAAAGTCCAAGCTGTGCCTGGATCGGGGCCAAACCGAGCTGTCGACGTCGCGCAAATCCATTAGGTGATCTGGCCGGCCGTTGCGGCGCCGCCCGGAGGTGGCGCCTCTGCTAGGCTGCGGCAATTCTTCTTGTGTCAACTCTTTTAATCGAGATACTCATACCATGACCGTCGTCGCCGTTGTTGGGCTCGGATACGTCGGCCTTCCCTTGGCGGTGGCCTTTGGCAAGAAATTTCGCACGATCGGCTTTGATCTATCCGAAGCCAAAGTCCAGGCTTACCGCCGGCACGTCGATCCAACGGGGGAAGTGAGCACGGAGGACTTGCGCAGCGCGCGCTTGTTGGAAGTTACGACCGACGAAAAGCAACTGCGACATGCCGATTTCATCGTCGTAGCGGTACCCACTCCGGTGGACGACGCGCACCAGCCCGATTTCTCGCCCCTGGTTGGAGCAAGCACCGCGGTGGGCCGCAATCTGCGACCAGGCGCCACGGTGATATATGAGTCGACCGTTTATCCTGGTGCCACCGAAGAAGTTTGCATCCCTTTGTTGGAGCGTTCGTCGAACCTTAGTTGGAAGCGCGATTTTTTTGTCGGCTATTCCCCCGAGCGCATCAACCCGGGAGATCGCGAACACTCCCTTACGCGCATCACCAAAGTTGTCTCCGGCGATCTTCCCGAAACGCTCGAGCGTGTCGCGGACATTTATAGCTCGATCGTCGACGCGGGCGTCTACCGCGCGTCGAGCATCAAGGTCGCCGAAGCAGCCAAGGTGATTGAAAACACCCAGCGCGATCTAAACATCGCACTAATGAACGAGCTTTCGCTCATCTTTCACCGGCTGAACATCGATACACTGGAAGTGCTACAGGCTGCGGGGACAAAATGGAACTTCCTGCCGTTTCGACCGGGTCTGGTGGGTGGCCACTGCATTGGCGTGGACCCCTACTACCTTACTCACAAAGCCGACATGCTTGGCTACCACCCTCAGGTGATTCTTGCCGGTCGCCGCATCAACGACAGCATGGGCCACTACATCGCCGAACAGACCGTCAAACAGATGATCCAAGCGGGCTTTCCCGTGCGCGGCAGCCACGTCAACGTGCTCGGACTCACATTCAAGGAGAACTGCCCCGACTTGCGCAATTCCAAGGTGATCGATGTCGTGCGCGAGCTACAAACCTACGGCGCGGTCGTGCATGTCCATGACCCGGTCGCGGCCGGCTCCGAAGCCGAGCACGAATACGGAGTGAAACTCGAGGCGTGGGAACACTTGCCCCGGGCGCACGCCGTGGTGGCCGCTGTCGCGCATCGACAGTTTGCTTCAATTGACGGGAGCAAGCTCGATGCGAAGCTCGTGCCCGGTGGCGTGTTTGCCGACGTCAAATGTCACTTCGACGCACAGGCACTGCGCAATCGCGGATACGTCGTATGGCGTCTGTAACGCCCGGCTCTGCACTAAGCTCCCCGACCGATATTGAGGCACTGGTTGGCTCGCAAGAGCGCCGCTGGCTGGTAACCGGCTCCGCCGGTTTCATCGGTTCGCACCTGCTCGAAACCCTGCTGCAGCTCGGTCAGCGGGTAATTAGCCTGGATAATTTTTCAACGGGGCACCGTGCCAACCTCGAGCAAGTCCGGGAACGCGTGGGGGCTGCTGCCTGGAAAAGGCACGTGTTCTTCGAGACCGATATTGCAGATGCGGCCGCCTGTCGGACCGCCTGCGAGGGCGTGGACGTCGTGCTTCACGAAGCGGCGCTTGGATCTGTACCGCGCTCGATCGAAGATCCACTTTCGTCGCACCGCGCCAACGTTACCGGCTTTCTCAATATGCTGGTTGCCGCCCGCGATTCCCGCGTGCGCCGTTTCGTCTATGCCGCATCAAGCTCGACCTATGGCGATCATCCCGGGCTTCCCAAAGTGGAGGACGCAATCGGCCGTCCCTTGTCGCCTTATGCCGCTACCAAGCTCTTTAATGAAATTTATGCCGAGGTATTTGGCCGCTGCTATGCAACTCCGACGATTGGCTTGCGCTATTTCAACGTTTTCGGACCGCGTCAGGATCCCGATGGGCCCTACGCAGCGGTGATCCCTCGATGGGCCGCTGCCATGATCCGCGGCGAGCCTTGCGTGATTAACGGCGATGGGGAAACTTCGCGCGACTTTTGCTATGTGGCCAATGCAGTGCAAGCCAATTTGCTCGCGGCGCTTGTCGAGGATCCGGCCAGCATCGGGCAGGTCTACAACGTGGCCGTGGGCGGACGAACGACGCTCAAGCAGCTCCACCAGTACTTAGCCGCCGCACTGCAACAGCTGCAGCCGCAGCTGCACGTTCTAGCCCCGCGCCATGCGGCTTTTCGCGCCGGCGACGTGCGCCACTCCGAAGCCGACATCGGCAAGGCGCGCCGCTTGCTGGGCTATGAGCCGCGCTACGACCTTCGAGCCGGCCTACAAGCGTCTGCCTCCTGGTATCTCGGCCGTGGTGCTGCAGCATGATGAGTCACTCGGCGATGGCCATTTGTCGACTCAACTGCTTGATCCAAGCGCAACAGACGGTAATTGCCACGCCAGTGCCCGTAAAATAAGAGGCGACCGCTAGCTCAAGGAGGGGTTTGATGATTTTCGATCGGATGTGGACCCACTGGCGCACCGTGCCCTGGCTCGCGGCCATCCTTGCGTCAGCGGCCGCCCTCTGTGCCTGCAGCAGCGTGCCACCGTGCCCAGCAACGGCCCCGATTGCTGCGCACAATTACGTAATTGGCCCACTAGATACGATCAACGT
Organism: Burkholderiaceae bacterium; assembly: GCA_035621895.1. GTDB lineage: Bacteria > Pseudomonadota > Gammaproteobacteria > Burkholderiales > Burkholderiaceae_F > GJ-E10. The sequence goes on from DASPWJ010000096.1 coordinate 4,908, forward strand.
AACGGTCTGGCGTAACCCCGATCTGTCGGTGGCCACGCAGGTGCGCCCTGACGGTCGAATCTCTATGCCCTTGGTTGAGGATCTGCCTGCCCTCGGAAAAACGCCTTCCGAACTTGCCCACGACATCCAAAAGGCGCTGGAGAAGTACGTGCGCGAACCGATCGTCTCGGTCGGCGTCAACGGCTTCCAAGGGCCCTATACCGAGCAGATTCGGGTCATCGGCGAAGCCGCCAAGCCGCAAGTCATCCCGTATCGGCAGAACATGTCTCTGCTCGACGTGATGATCCAGGTCGGGGGGCTTACCGATTACGCCGACGGCAACGGGGCTATTTTGGCGCGCGGCGCCCAAGACGGTAAGCAATGCCGTGTGCGGCTAAAGGATTTACTCAAGCGCGGCGACATTTCCGCCGATGTCCAGGTTATGCCTGGTGACGTCATCATCATTCCGCAAAGCCTACTGTGATGGACTCTTCCGCTCCCATGAAAACCTCTTTCGGACTGCATCTGGAGCAGCTCCACGGCGTGCAGGCCCTAATCGACATGCTGCGCGATATGTGGGGCCGACGCTGGATCGGGGTCGTTACCGGCTGGGTCGCCGCATTGTCGCTAGCACTAGTGCTCGTTCAGATACCAGATCGCTACGAAGCTCGTTCGCGCATCTACGTCGATACGCAAACTATGATCAAGCCGCTCTTGGCAGGGCTCACTGTGCAGCCCGATATCGACCAGATGGTCACAATGCTCGCTCGCACCCTAATCAATCGGCAGAACATCGAGCAGCTAATCGCATCGACTGGAATTGAGACTAGCCTTTCGACGCCCGAAGACCGCGAAAAAATGATCGACCAGTTAACCCGCAATATCAAGATCAACAGCACTGGGGGAAAGAACCTCTACGATATCTCGTATCGCGACACCGACGGCGAGCGTGCGCAGCGAATCGTAGAGCAGCTCGTGTCAATTTTTGTCAGCGCCGGGGCCGGTACCAAGCGTCACGACACCGATGAGGCGCGAAAGTTCATCGACGAACAAATCGCGGTCTACGAAAAGAAGCTTTCCGAATCGGAAGACAAGCTAAAGAAGTTCAAGCTGCGCAACATGGACGTCACGGAAGGTTTGGGCGCGTCGGGGGGGCAGGATTACTTTTCGCGAATCACAGAGGCGCAGCGCAACTTGGATGCACTGCAAATCGAGCTTAATGGCGCCGAGAAGGCGCGCGATGCACTGCAACGACAGTTGACAGAGGAGGAGACCGCACGGGCGGCCGGCGTGGCTTCGGCCGAACAAGCCCACGAACTCGATGCCCGCATCGATGCGTTGCGCAAACAACTGGATGAGTTGCGCCGACGCTATACCGATGAGCACCCGGATGTGCAGGCGGCGCAAAGGCTGCTTGATCAACTGCAAGCCGAGCGCCTCCAAGACAAACAAGCGCGGCACGTTTCCTCTACGCCCGGGGTAGGCGAATCGGTGGACATCTCGGCACAACAGATCAGGGCCAAGCTTGCCGATGCGGAGGCTAACGTTTCGTCGCTGCGCGCCCGCTACGAGGCACTGCGCCAGCGGCTACTCAGATTGCGCGCGATGGCAGGCCGTATGCCAGAGGTGGAATCTGAACTAGCGCAGCTAAACCGCGATTACGAGGTAATAAAGAAAAACTACGAGCAGCTGGTGCAGCGGCGCGAATCGGCGTCGATTTCCGGAGATGTCGATGCAGACGCACGGCTGGCGGAATTTCGTGTGATCGAGCCCGCTCGCCTGTATCCGAAGCCGGTTTTCCCGAATCGGGGAGTTCTCGTGCCACTTGCGCTGCTGGTGTCGCTGGGCGTCGGAGCAGGAGCATGCCTCTGGGTAGTGCGGCTGTTACCGACGGTGCGCAGTGCCCGCGACCTGCGCCACATCGGCGGGCGCCCGGTGCTAGGTTCCATTTCGGTACTTGTCGATGATGCGACGTTAGCGCGCGAGAGTCGCCTGAACATGTTGTTCGCAACCAGCGTCGGCGGTCTTATTTTGCTTTACGTCGGATGGGACTTGGTACTGTTCTTACAGCAGCTATAGATTCGCGTTGCTCGACGCGACCGCTGCGCGCCTGAACCCGGGGACAGGCGCAGGCGGGTTTCACCCGCCCCGGTCGGTACTTGCGCCCGCTCGATGCTCGGTCGGCTCCTTAAACATACCTCCACCTACACAATCGGCAACCTGCTGCTGACCGCCGCCGGCCTTGTCTCTTTTCCCATTCTGACCCGCACGTTCAGCGTCGCAGACTACGGCATCCTGGGTCTGGTCGGTGCGACGCTAACCTTGCTCGTGGCCTGCGCCAAACTCGGCATTCAACAGTCGGTAGTGCGCTTTTACGCCGAGGTGCGCGCCGGCAAGCTCAATGTTACGCAGCGGCAATACGTCTCAACCGTCTTGCTAGGAATGGGTACGGTCGGCGCTATTGCCGCTGCCCTTTGGGCACCGATCAGCCAGATTTTGCCGGCCGCTCTTTTGAACGACGCTCGTGTCAGCGGTCTTCTGTTGTTGACCTCCGTACTCGTCCTAGTTCGTGTCTTGGACAGCGCAATGCTCAATATCCTGCGCGCGGAGCAACGCAGCGGCCTGTACACCGTTTACAGCGTCGCACGGCGCTACGCGGTGCTGGGCGCGGCAATCGCTGCCGCCCTCTGGGTGTTGCCTGGCCTGACGGGGTTTTATGCCGGTACTGTGGTGTTGGAATCGTGTGCGACGCTCGCGTTGCTGGTGTTGATGTTCCGGCGCTATGGCGTCGGACGCAGTGAGTTTTCGCCGGCGCTCTTTCGATCGATGGTCGCGTTCGGAATTCCAATGATCGCCTTCGAGATTGGAGGCATATTGCTAAATATTGGGGATCGCTATGTGATTCAGGCCCACCTGGGCGCCGATACGCTGGGCGTGTACTCCGCGGCCTACAACTTGTGTGAATACGTCGAGGCGATTTTGATCAATTCGTTCGGGCAGGCAATCACACCAATGATTGCGCGCTCCTGGGAGGAGTCGGGGCCACGCGCAACCCGCGAGTTCATCGAGCAGGTGTTGCATTTTTATCTGATCATTGCAGCAGCGATCGTTGCGGGCCTGGCCGCTACGGGCGCGGGGGTGCTCGAGTTTCTCGCTTCAAGTCGATATGCGGAGGGTCGAATCGTGATCCCCCTCATCATTGCCGGAAGGGTTTGCGATGGCGCGCTGCCGATTTTCGCAGCCGGCTTGTTCTTGCAAAAGCGCACCCGCGCGCTGATGCTTAACGTCGTCAGCTGCGCTGCGTTAAATCTCATGCTGAACATCTTGCTCGTGCCCAGGATCGGGATGGTGGGGTCGGCTTTTGCCACCCTGGTTAGCTATTTCGTGCTCGCCTTTGCCTACTTGCGCTCCAGTCGTGACCACCTGCCAATACGCTTTCCGCTGGGACATGCGGCGAAATGTTGCGCCATGGGGTTGGTGATGTACGTAGTACTGGAACAGATTCCTGTTGCTGACTCGCTGTACGGCCTCGCCGCCAAAATGGCACTTGGCGCGCTGATCTACGTGCTCTTGGCGGTTGCCCTTGACAGCCGTACCCGCCAGGCCCTTTCCGCGCTTTGGGCTCGGCGCCTGAAGCTACGCGGTACCTGATCGCGCTGGAGTGACGCAATGAACGCGCGGGCGCAAATCGAAACCACGACGTGTGGCACTGGCCAAGCCAATGCGAGCCATACCCGAATTCTTTTGGTCATCGATGGCCTGTACCCCAGCACTGGCGGCGCAGAAGTTCAGGCTCGGCTCTTGAGCCGCTCCCTTGCGGCCCAGGGCCATGAGGTGACGATCGTCGCGCCACAGCTCGCGCGCTACCAATCAATGCGAGAAACCGTTGACGGCGTCCCGGTGGAGCGCATCGGGTATCCAAAGATCCGGCTGCTGGGAGCCGTCATCTTGTGCATTCGGTTCGCTGCGCTTTTGCTTGCTCGCAGAAATCGCTACGATGCAATCCATGTCCACATGGCGCAGAATTTGGCAGCAATAGCCGGTTTGCTACGGCCTTTGCTGCGCTCGACAGTGACCGTCAAATTCTCTGGGGCATGGGAATTCGATGGCGGAATACTGGATCCGCGCAAACGAAATAGGTTCCCGTACTCGATACTCAACGCTTGGGTGCGGCGCGTCGATCACATCCAATGCATCAGCTCGTACACCCGCCAGATGTTACTCGACGCGGGCTATTTGCCGCAGACCCTGCTGCAAGTGCCCAACGCGGTAGACCTGACACGCTTTGCACCCCGATCCTCGCAAGCTGCGCCAAGCCCGGTGCGGGTCGTTTGTGTCGGACGCCACGTCCCCGTTAAGGGCTTGTACGTGCTGTTAGAGGCTTGGCGCTTAGGCGATCTGGGCCGTTACGCGCGCCTCATGCTCGCGGGCGACGGTCCTGAGCGGCCCGGCCTGATGGCCCGCGCAAAGGAGCTCGGGATTGCCGACAGCGTCGAGTTTCTCGGGACGGTCGCCGATGTACCCGCGCTGCTAGCAGTAAGTTCGGTGTACGTGCAGTCTTCGTTCCGCGAAGGCCTTTCCAATGCCGTTTTGGAGGCAATGGCCTGCGCACTTCCAGTCGTGGCGACCCGAATCAGCGGTAACACGGATCTTGTCGAAGACGGCCAAAATGGTTTGCTGGTCGAGCCGGGCGATGCGGCTGCACTCGCCTCGGCCTTGCAGGCACTGGTTCAGGATCCGGCGCGAGCGCGTGCGCTCGGGGAACGCGCCCGCGCCTCCGTTGAGTCGAGGTTTGCACTTCCTGTCGTCCTCTCCTCACTTCTTCAGGCGTATCGGACGTCGTCACGATGATCAAACAATTCGCCAAGGCAGCACTCGCCTCCGCGCCCGGGTGGAGCATTGCATCACTCCTGCGACGCCGACGAGACGTCGCCGTGCTCATGTATCACCGTATCGTTGCCAACGGCGGACCGTTCGAAGGAACAGAGCGAGGAACGTTCCGCGAGCAGATGCGCTGGATCCGCGCCAATTGCCGTCCGATTCGGCCCGAAGAACTATCGCACCCGTCCGGCCCCAACCGCACCCGACCGGAAGTACTGGTGACTTTTGACGACGGCTATCGCGACTATCACGATAACGCGTATCCGATCTTGGAGGAGTTTCGGATTCCCAGCGTTCTTTTTCTTGCGACCTCCTTCATCGACCGTCCCGGTCTGATTTGGACCGATGCGGTTGGCTGGGCGGTTAACAATTCGAAGCGCAAGCAGATCGAATTGCCTTGGGACGACGCAGTCATGTCGATTGCGGACCTGCCGGCGCGCCGGCGTTGCATCAGCGCCTGCAAGCAGTTTCTCAAGCAAGTTCCCGACGCGGATCGGTTGCGCTGGCAAGATGAGCTGTTCGCCCGCCTAGAAGCCGTCCCAGATGCCAGCGTCATCGAACGTCAGATGCTCACTTGGGACGAGGTGCGCGCGACGCACGGCCTGACCAGCATCGGTGGCCACACTCATACCCACCCGATACTCTCGCAGGTTTCCCGTGAACGCGCCGACGAGGAGATCCGGCTGTGCACTGAACGGATCTACGCCGAGACCGGTACTGCGCCTCGATACTTTGCTTATCCCAACGGCCGCGCCCAGGACTTCACACAACAGACGCGCGAACTCTTGTTAGCGCGGGGCTACGAGCTGGGGTTTTCGACCATCGAAGGGTTGCACGCGCGCGGGTCCGACCTCCTGGCGATCCGCCGACAGCCAACCGGTGCGCGCACGCTTGGTGATTTCGCGATGCTGGTGGCGGGACGCTAGGCGATGGCGCAGGTCGAACTCGCATTCTGGGGCGCCGCGCTCTTTGTCGCATATACCTACGTCGGCTACCCGGCGGGTGTATGGGTCTTATCGCGCTTTCGACCCGAGACGCAGATCGATCTGAGCGCCATTGACGACTGGCCCGAGCTTACGATCGTGGTTGCGGTTCACAACGAGCGCGACCGAGTTGCACGCAAGATCGAGAATTTGCGTGCGGTCCGCTATCCCAGCGGCAAAATGCGTATCTTGTTCGTATCGGACGGTTCAACCGATGGCACTCCCAACGAGATCGCACGGTTTTCCGACGTACGAGTGCATGTCTACGATCAACGCCGGGGCAAACCCTACGCTTTGAACCGCGCACTCGAGCGTGTTGATACCCCGCTCGTTGTATTTACCGATGTGCGCCAAGAACTCGAACCCGATGCAATTTATCGCCTCGTCGCTCGCCTGCGCGATCCTAGTGTAGGCGCGGTCAGCGGTGAACTCGTGCACCGCGATCCGACCACGCACGCCGCTGCCCATATCGGACTGTACTGGCGCTATGAAAAATGGATCCGCAAATCCGAGAGCCGTTTGGCATCAACGGTAGGGGTGACCGGCGCGCTGTACGCGATCCGACGCTGCGATTGGCAGCCTCTGGCCGAGGATGCATTACTTGATGACTTCGAGGTTCCGATGCAGATCGTGCGTCGCGGCCACCGGGTGCTGTTCGAATCCGGTGCCCACGTTTACGACGAGCTTCAGCAAGATACGCCGGGAGAGCGCAAGCGAAAGGTGCGAACGCTGACCGGCAACTTCCAAGTGTTTGCGCGAATGCCGTGGCTGTTTTTGCCCTGGCGAAATCCGCTCTGGATTCAGTTTGTTTCGCATAAGGTTTTTCGGCTCGCCGTCCCCTACGCGCTGCTTGTCGCGGCTGCTGCCTCGATGTTGGGCGAGGGACCGTGGATGCGCGGCGCCGCCGCCGCACAGGTGCTGTTTTATGCGGCATCGGCGGGCGGTCTGTTGATCCCGCGTTTGCGCCGTCAGCGCTTGGTGAGCTTCGCAGTCGTCTTTGTGGAACTGAACTGGGCCGCGGTTTTAGCCTTTCGCAACTTTCTGCTTCAGCGTATCGATCCGCGTTGGGAAAAAACCTAACGGGGAAAGGGCGACGCAAAAGTGCGGTGCGGCCGATCCGGCCAGCACTGTGCGCATGGCGACGACCGAGCGGCGGATCTTGCCCGTGCCTCGTTGGGTTTTCGAACTCAAACGCAAACGCCGACACTGCGTGTAATCAGGGTTTGTACGCGGGCAACTCAATGACGTAAGTATCGATGATCGCGCCAGGATCGGCATTGACAGCGCTACCCGGCGTGGCCGCGCCCCAATCGCTGGCAAAGAGTATGCGCGTACCACTTGGGCTTGGTGTTGCGTTGGGTTGCGCCCAATAATTTGATTGCTTGGCGTCGTCCCAATTGCCGGTGCTGCGGTGGTGCGCAACTCGGCAGATCTTGCCCGTGTCCGCGTTGGCTAACAGCACTTCCTGATCCAAGTAGGTTTCAGTGCGCTTGATTCGGCCCGTCGTGGACACGACGACCCAGCCGGGTACTTTGTAGGCGCGACCACTAACGAGGGTGCCGCTAGGCGGGTATGGGTCGCCCTTGGCCTTACCGATAATGGTGCTCACCTCTCCTGTATCAAGATTGCCGATGATCAGCGAGCCGTCTCCCGATGGACCGTCGTATTGGGCGGTAGCCACGATATCCTGGCCAGCGGCGTTTATCAGCATATCGCTGTGCTCTTCGCCATTGAGCTTGACTGTGCGTATTACGTTGTTGCTCAGCGGGTCCAAGACCTGTTCGACAGCACCCTTTGTCTGGCCGTAGTACAAGGTGTGCCGCCCCGAGGGCGTCGCCTGCGGCACGACTGCCTCGGCGGTTACGGGACTTCCAATCGCACCGGTAGACAACCGGTAGCTAAATCCCGCGAAGTTCGTTGCGCCGTTTCGGCCCTTGCTCGTTAACGCGCAGCCCAAGCCGATTAAGTCGTTGTTCTGGCTCATGGAAAAAGGATCCTCGCCACCGCCAACGTGCCAGACGCTGGAGCAAGCGCTTGCCAGGGCGCCGCTGCCTTTGACGTCCTTGCTAAAGTCGTGAACCGTCTCCCTTGAGCCGGAGGAGACGTGATATCGCGTCAGTTCCATCGTCTGTCGGTCCACGTAGTACATCAGATCCGGGTTGCTCGTGTCCCAATAGAACTGCTCAATATCCGCCGGGCGGATGGCGAGCCATTTCTTGAAGGCATACGTCTTGCCGTTCAGTAGCGCCCATCCGGGCGAATTGCTTGAACCCGGCAAAGGAGAGGTCGCGTACAACAACAGCAGCGACTCGTCGGCGTTCCATGCCGCGATCGTCGGATAGGCCGGCACGATAATCTTCATGTCCCAATCGCCTTTGACATCCGTAATGCGCCGGATCGTCACGCCAAAGTCCGGGTCGGTCACCGACTGGCCCTTGGCGGGTTTGGCAAGGGGCGAATAGCTCACCAACTGCTTGTTCGTCACTGCCACTCCTGCACAGGGATCCGCGGTCCCCGAAGGGCCGTTTGCGGCCGAAGTAGCCGCCGGAGCCGCGCTTGTTTCAGACGATCCCGAAGAGGCAGACACTTTGTTCGCCGACGGGGTTGCAGGGGGCGAGGACTCGCTCGCTCCGCAGGCGATGAGCAGCAGAATCGACACCATTGGGGGGATACATTTGTGGATGCGCGTGGCCATGGTCTCGTGACTCGCTCGTTAGTCGTGGCGCCTATGGGTTCGATATCGAATTGAGCCACCAAGGTGCCGCCAACTCCACGGGGGCAAAACCTATCTGCTAGATCCTAGGTGGCCTAACGCGCGTAAGTTTAGGCCACGCTGTATTGCCACTATGGCGAATGCCGTAATCCGCTCAGGGGGAGTATGTCGGCAGCTCGATGACATAGGTGTCGACGACCGCGTTAGGGTTGGCGGTGACGGAGCTGCCAGGCGTAGCCGCACCCCAGTCGCTTGCGAAGAGAATGCGCGTGCCGCTCGGGCTTAAGATGACGTTCGGCTGGGCCCAGTAGTTGGATTGGGTGGCATTACTCCAGTCTCCCGTGCTGCGATGGTGGGCCACGCGGCAAAACTTCCCCGTGTCCAGATTGGCTACGATAACTTCCTGGTCGATGTACGTGGAGGTTGCCTGGATATTGCCAGTGGTCCCCTCTGCGATCCAACCGGGGTTGGTGAACGCCGTTCCGCTGAGCAGCGTGCCGCTCGGCGGATAGGGATCAAGGCCGGTGGCAGGGCCGATGAGGGTGTTGACCGCCCCACCTTTGGTGAGATCGGCCCACATGATCGTTCCGGAGCCGGACGGGTCATCGTACTGCGCACCGGCGATAAGATCGTCGCCCGACGCACTGCGCAGAAGATCCTCGTGCTCCCAACCGTTCCAAGCGAAGGTTTGAAGCACGGCATTCGTGTTCGTGTTTAATGTCTCAGAGCTCGTCGTCGTTCCAGTGAACATTCCGCGGTCCGACGGCAGCGGTTCGGGAAACATGACTTCGTAGCCGGAAACTGGCGTATTCACGATCGTGCCGGTGGAAACGCGATAGGCAAATGCGGCAAAGAGTTCTTCACCGGTCACTGGATCGGTTTGGTTCAATTCGCAGCCGACTCCGAACAGATCGTTGTCCTGACTTGGCATGAACGGATTATGGGAGGCGTCTCTGAACAACGTGTTCGTCGGACACACTCCGTTGAGCACTCCGCCGGCAGCCATGTCGCTGAAAAAGTCATGCAGGATGTCCGTCGTACCGGTGGAAACGTGGTATCGAGTCAGTTGGGCATACGTTCCTTGATTGTTGTTGATGAAATACAGCAGATCGGGGTTTAGGGTATCCCAGTACACCTCCTCTATATCCGCGGGGTTGATGTTCAACCATTGCTTGAATGCATAGGTTTTGCCGTCAAACAGCCCCCAGCCTTGAAAGGTGGACGACGTGACATAAAGAAACAGAAGTGATTCATCCGCGTTCCAGGCCCCTACCGTGGGATAGACGGGAATGGCTACGCTTGCGCTCCCTATGGTTGCGGCCCAGTCCGTCTGCGCGTCGGTGATACGCACGATCGTCGTGCCAAAGTCCGGGTCCGTGACCGGTTGACCTTTGGTTGGCTTAGCCAGCGGCGAATAGTTCACGAGCTTGCGGTTGTTGTTGTTTACTAGGGTTTCAGAACACAAATCCGTGTACTGCGTTGCCGGAAACCCTGCCCCGCTACCCGACCCCGAGCCCGATCCGCTCGATCCTGAGTTCCCAGATCCCGATCCGCCACCTCCACATGCAGCAAGGATCAGAATTGACATCAGTGTCGGGATGTGGGTCCGAACGCGTGTAATCATGTTTCCTCTCCCTCACTGACGAGCACTCGGGCAATTTCGACGGTCACACAACGCGCCGCTA